>NZ_JBQENZ010000006.1:0-302695 GCF_052044935.1 Ensifer sp. 22460 | reverse complement strand
TGTGCCGGACAAGGAAACGGTGCAGCGCCGACTTGCTGATGGCGATGCCCTGAGCTGCAAGGGCATCACGAAGTTCGAACAAGGTGCCGTCCCGGTGTTCCTCAAGCCACGACATGATCGCGTCGGCGTTGGCTTCGGTTTTGTACGAATGACGGTCTCCACCCAGCGGACCCGGTCGAACATGGCCCTGACGGACTTGCAGGTTTCGCCACCGGCTCACGCTGGCCGCACTGACGCCAAAGCGCTCGGCAGCCTCCCGGTGCGACGCTCCGGCTGAGACGGCGGCAAGAACACGTGCGCGAAGATCAACGGAAAGGGCTTTCGACATTATCTGCCGACCTCCATCGGCAGAAAGTTTGAATCAGAACCCATCTGATTTGCAAAGCCCAAATGATTCAATCAGTCAGGGAAACGCTCTAATGTATAACCTGCAACATTCCGCATTTACTTCATAAGATAATTACTGCCGACACCGATTTAATACTCATCGCCACCAAACGTACACATCAATCATTCCGTATCTAAACGAGGATCAAACGCAAACATCCCATTAGTTAGCCGGGGATGCGATGAATTTATACTGGAAGTGGTTGCGAGGTCTGATTATAACCCCAAGTGAAGCCGCTGCTGGTCAGCCTTCGCGGCCGGCCGTGAAAGCCGCATGGCGCTTGGCAAGCAACTCGGCAACCTCGTCGATGAAGGCAGGATCGACGTCGGCGGCAAACTCGATGCGGGCGTTCTTGCCGTCGCGCTTCAGCTTGGCAAAGGCCCGTCCGCCGGCGTCGACCATTGTTTCCGGCTTCATCGTTTCCACCTTCGGCTTACGCGACAAGCGGGTGAAGAGAATCTGGAACCGGTGGTCGCTTTCGGCTTCGAGGAAGCGGCGGGAGCGGCATTCTTCCTGCGCGGCCTGGACCGCGACCTCGTCTTCAAGCAGCGCACCAAACGCCATCCAGCGCTCGCGGCCGACCTTCGGAGCCGGGCCGATGGCGCGGGCGATAACAGGCGGCACGCCTTCGGCAACCTGGATCAAACGCGACAGCTCGCTCTTCTGCACGGCGAGCGCCTCGCCGATCACTTTGCGGTCGAAGCCGCGGTCGGCAAGCGCGGAGGCAAACATCGCCCGTTCGATGAAGGAGAGGTTGCGCCGCTCGGCATTTTCCTTGCCCTGTGCGAGCACCAGCTCGTCGTCGGTGAGCGGCCGGACGATCGCTTTGACCTTGATGCCGAGGCTGCGCACGGCGTTGAGGCGCCGGTGGCCATAGGCCGTCTGGTAGCGGCCGTGCTTCTCCGGATGCGGGCGCACCAGGATCGGCGACTGCTGGCCGCTGTCGCGAATGCTGTCGGCTAGCGCCAGGAAATCCGGGTCGTCGGTTTCGCCGTCCGTCAGACGATCGCCGACGAAGGAGGCATCGACCAGATCCGGATCGAGATCGACGACGCGCTCGCCCTGCGTCAGGGCTTCGCGCAGCGCGCGCGCCTCTTCCGCCTCGCGGGTGATGCTGCCGAGAGAAAGGCCCATGGCCTTGATCGCGCCGGAAGCGGCGCGGGGAACTTCGGCAAGCGGTGCCTTAGCGGCCGCGGACCCGGCGGGCTGAGCGCTCGTTGCAGTGGCAGGCTGCACTTCATCAGCCGGCGCGGCCGGACCTGCCGGCTGGACATTGCCGGAGAAGAGGGCGCGCAGTTCGTTCTTGCGATTGCCAGCCATTCGATCAGCGCCCCCATGCCGCATGAATGAGCGCTTCGATCTCGCCGTTGACCGAGTTCAGCGATTCGACCGCGCGGTCGTAGGTGGCGCGCGTAAAATTCTCGCGCCCGACCTCGTAAAGCGTCTGCTTCGTCAGCCCGGCGTCCGAGACCGCCGTCGATTTCACCATGGCCGAGGTCAGCACCCGCTCACCGAAGAGCGAGCGCATGAAGCCGACGATCTGTGCCTGCGGCCCGTCGTTCGGCTCGAAGCGTGTGACGAGATAGCGCAGGAAGTCGAAATTCAGCTCGCCACCGGCCTCGCGCACGACGCTTAAGAGATCCGACGTCATGTAGAGGAACTGGTTCATCGAGGCGACGTCGAGCATCTGCGGATGCACCGTGACGATGACGGAGGTCGAAGCGCAAAGGGCCGAGAGTGTCAGATAACCGAGCTGCGGCGGGCAATCGATGATGACGACATCATAGTCATCGGCGACGCTGGCGAGCGCTGTCTGCACGCGGGCAAAGAACAGCGGGCCGGCGTCGCTGCCGTTGTGGCGAGCGCTCAGCGCCTGCGGCGTCGTATGCTCGAATTCCTGAAGCTCGAGGTTGCCGGGCACGAGATCGAGGCCGTCGAAATAGGTCTTGCGGATGATGTCCTTCAGCGGCCGCGCTTCGGCGTCGTAGCGGATCGCGCCATAGAGCGTGTCGTTGCCGGTGAGGTCAAGCTCCGGCTGATAGCCGAAGAGGGCGGAAAGCGAGGCTTGCGGATCGAGGTCGACGGCCAGCACGCGATGGCCTGTCATAGCGAGATATTGCGCGATATGCACCGACGAGGTCGTCTTGCCGGAGCCGCCCTTGAAGTTGGTGACAGAGATTACCTGCAGGTGCTCGCCTGCTTCCCGGTCACGCCACTTGAGGTAGCTACGCGCCTTGACGGCATTGCCCTTGGCCAGCGCCTGTTCGGCGAGATGACGGCGAAGCGCGTTGATGTCGGAGAGCGAATAGGACCGGCGACCGCCGAGCCCCGTATCCGGCTGTGGGCCCTCGCCGGCAAGCGAAAGCTGGCGCAGATACCCGTCGGAGACACCGATCAGCTTAGCCGCCTCGCCCGAGGTGAAACTGCGAAGCGTCTTCATCGCCGTCGGCGGGAAGAGCCGCTCGCGCATGGCCTTCAACTGGTCGGAAAGCGCGCGCGCATCGGCCGCGATCGCTTCGTCGGCCGGACGGCGAGCCTGGGAGTGATCCGCGTCCTGCCTTGCCTGGGTTGCCGTCATCGTCATTTCGCCCTACTCCTTGCATGCATCGCGGCACAACGCTGCGGCGATGCACTAACAGAGATTTAATCCAAATACGGCCAATCAGCACTTATTCGAAAAACTCCGTAACAGAGATGCCGGAGCTTCTGATTCGCGTCAAGACTTCGACCGCGATCGGCGGCAATGGCGAGCAACACGCTGGGGGTGCCAATCTCGCAAAAGAAAACGCCCGCGACGGCGGCG
The DNA here is from genome assembly GCF_052044935.1 of Ensifer sp. 22460. Classification (NCBI taxonomy): domain Bacteria; kingdom Pseudomonadati; phylum Pseudomonadota; class Alphaproteobacteria; order Hyphomicrobiales; family Rhizobiaceae; genus Ensifer; species Ensifer sp. 22460. The sequence goes on along the minus strand of NZ_JBQENZ010000006.1, from coordinate 299,504 downwards.
CGGGCGTTCGACAAAACCGTCAAATGGCAATGAGAGCTTGGGGCCGATGTGATCCGGGATCGGGCACTGATAGGGTTTATCCTCTGTTTTTTCGCGCCACTCCACCTTTGCGCGCGCCAGCAGATTGGCATCGAGGATCAGATCGAGACCCGTTGCCGCCAATGATTTCGCCGCATGGGCGAAAGCCTTGTGCGCGGCCGGGCTCTTGCCCTGCGCCACCACCTGCCAGGTGTGCGGCGCGGTGCCGATCGCCCAGGCGGGTGCCCAGCATTGCGCGGTCGGGGTGATCCAGCTCACATCGCCGACATCGGTCGAGCCGGCACGGAAATGTGACTGCCCCTCGAAATCGCGAAGGCCGAGATGCAGGCCGTCGAACCGTCGAGACGGCTGTTGGCGAAGACGTCGCCCTTGATCTGGTAGAGCCGGATGCTGCTCGATATCGCCTCCGGCGTCAGCGTCTTCTGGATGTCCTTGGCAAAGGCGATGTCGGCCTCGTCGAAAGGCATCGGGCCGAGCGCCACCATGTTCTGATGGATTGCCGTCTCCAGTGCGATGTTGGGCAGAAGGTTCGTCGCCGCGCGATCGAAGACGATCTCGACCTCGGTCTCGGTCATCATCGCCGCGCCCTTGGCGATCTTGTCGATCCGCGCAGCCAGCGCCAGTGCTTCCGGCATCTGCGGCGCCCGCACCAGATAGAGCGCCTCGGCACGCGCCTGGACGACGTTTGCCGCCTTGCCGCCCGCATCGGTGATCGCATAGTGCACACGGCAATCCTGCGGCATGTGCTCGCGCAGGAAGTTGACGCCGACATTCATCAGTTCCAGCGCATCGAGCGCACTGCGGCCGAGATGGGCGCCGTTGGACGCATGCGCCGCCACACCCTTGAAGCGGTAGTAGATTTCGAGCACGGCGAGATTGTTGGTCGAGCGAACGCCGTTGAAGGGTGCGGGATGCCAGGTCAGCGCCGTATCGACATCGGCGAAGACGCCGGCGCGCGCCATGAAGGTCTTGCCGGAACCGCTCTCCTCGCCGGGGCAACCATAATAGCGTATCGTACCCGGCAGCCCGTTGTCCTTCAGGTAGCGGGTAAGCGCGACGGGAGCGAGCAACGAACCGGTGCCGAGCAGATTGTGGCCGCAGCCATGACCCGTACCACCCTTGATTTCTCCCTGCGCTTCGGCGACGCCGGCCACTTGGCTCAAACCGGCCAGCGCATCGAACTCGCCAAGGAAGGCGGTTCGTTCGAACATCCGCTAGCTCCCGTGTTTACGGGAAGGCGATCCGGCAAGAAAGGGGTGCGACACCGAGCGTCGCGAAATCGATCGCCGAACGGCGCGCCATTGGTGAGGAGCGCGCGAACGCGCTCCTCAGGGATTCACCGATCAGGCATTGGCCTGCACCGGATGGTTGAAGCGCTCGGCAAAGACCTCGATCGAGCCACGACCGAAGCTGCGCAACTGCCGTCGCGTAAGAACAGCCATCACGCGTGCCGCCGTCGAGACGGTCATAGCGTCGAGCGGACCTTCACCGCTCCAAGGCTTGTTCAGCCGGTCCGTGACGATGCCGAGGAGGTTCGCCGGCATGATGTCGGTACAAGGTTTCATCCAATCGAAGACTTCGCTGATCGGAAGCAGCTTACCTTCGAACGCAACGAACGGCTCGGGCATGTTTGCGCCCCAGTCGTCATAGGCCTCCAGAGCATCGCGAAACAGGTTCTGCAGCGTGATGGAGGCGTGCCCTTCATGTAGAGCAGGCAGGAAATTCGTCATTTGTGTCTCCTTCAGTGGTTAAGGCCGGGAAACGCGAATGGCCAATTCTGTCAGCATGTGTTTGTGTTCGTGCCGGGTGGCCGATACTCTGTGGCCACGCGACTGGTTAAACTGCAGGCGATGACGCAATGCGCAAATCGGGTGATAGTTCCCTGAGCCGCAGTCAATTTTGGCGGGAAATCGGCACGCACGCACGCCGCATGCCGCGACCAAGGTTTCCCCCCGCGGCCTCCCCCCGACTCGATATTAACGATCCCGCCCCAAAGGTAAACACCGGGCCGCCATCGCGGCAGAAACGAAAATCTCAAATCGATAATTTCTATAGAATATACTATCTTACCCGGCTCTGCCAGATAATTCACTGATATGCACCTCAATCGACAGGGAGCAGTCACATGGGAACGATCTCGCGGCTTTCCGAGAAAACACGAGCCCCGGCGCACCGGATCGAGAGCGAAGAGGAAGCGCTGTCGATCGCCCACGAACTGGCGGCGGAATTTGCGAAGAGCGCCAATGTGCGGGATACGGATCGCATCCTGCCCTTCGACGAGCTCGATGCGCTGGCCCAATCCGGCCTGCTCGCGATCACCGTGCCGCCGGAATACGACGGCATCGACGTCTCCAATGCAGTTCTGGCGGAGATCACCGCCATCCTCGCGGAAGCAGACAGCTCGATCGGCCAGATCCCGCAGAACCACTTCTACATTCTGGAAGCGCTGCGCACCGATGGCACCGAAGAGCAGAAGGCGTTCTTCTTCGGCCGTGCGCTTGCCGGCGACCGTTTCGGCAACGCCCTTTCCGAGCGCGGCACGAAGACCGTCGGCGACTACGCGACGCGGTTGACGCCCGATGGTCCCGGTTTCCGGCTGAACGGGCGCAAGTATTATTCGACCGGCGTGCTGTTTGCCGAATGGATCGTGGTCTTCGCTCTGGATCCAAACGACAAGCTGACCATGTCGTTCTTGCCGCGCGGCGCCGAAGGATTGCAGATCATCGATGACTGGGACGGCTTCGGCCAGCGCACGACCGGCAGCGGCACGACCGTGCTGCAAAATGTCTATGTCACCGCCGATGCGGTGGTGCGCCATCACCGCGGCTTCGAGCGCCCGACGACGATCGGCTCCGTCGGCCAGATCATTCATGCCGGCATCGACCTCGGCATCGCCCGGGCGGCCTTTGCCGAAACCCTCAATTTCGTACGCGATCATGCGCGGCCCTGGATGGACAGCGGCGTGGAGAAAGCGGCCGACGACCCGCTGACGATCGCCCGCATCGGCCAGCTCGCCATCCGCCTGGAGGCGGCAACCGCCACCGTCGAACGCGCCGGCAAGAAGGTCGATGTCGCCCAGATCAACGGCACCGAGGAAAGCGTCGTCGTGGCAACGCTTGCCGTTGCCGCGGCGAAGGTTCTGACGACCGAGATCGCTTTGGAAACGAGCAACACGCTCTTCGAACTCGCCGGAACCGCCTCGACGAAGATCGGGCTCAACCTCGACCGGCATTGGCGCAACGCCCGCACCCACACGCTGCACGACCCGGTGCGCTGGAAGCATCACGTCGTCGGCAACTACCACCTGAACGGCGTCAAGCCGCCGAAGAACGGCGCACTTTGATCCCATTGACCGCGCACAAGCGGCCCGAGGCGTGACCAACGCTTCGGGCAACGCCCAAGCTTGCCCGAAGGAGAACTCCATGAGTCGCGAAATCCGGCTGAATGCCTTTGACATGAATTGCGTCGGCCATCAGTCGCCGGGGCTCTGGACCCATCCGCGCGACCAGTCCTGGCGCTACAAGGACCTCGACTATTGGGTGCATCTGGCAAAAACGCTCGAGCGCGGCAAGTTCGACGGCCTTTTCATCGCCGATGTGCTCGGCGTCTACGACGTGCTGAACGGCAACGCAGACGCGGCTCTTCGCCATTCGGCCCAGGTTCCGGTCAACGACCCCTTACAACTGGTGCCGACGATGGCCCATGAAACGGAACATCTGGGTTTCGGCCTGACGGCGTCGCTTTCCTTCGAGCATCCCTACACCTTCGCCCGCCGCATCTCGACACTCGATCATCTGACCAAAGGGCGGATCGGCTGGAACATCGTCACCTCCTACCTGAACAGTGGCGCCCTCAATGTCGGCCAGGCGCAGCAGACGCGCCATGACGACCGCTATGATCTCGCAGAGGAATATCTGGAGGTCTGCTACAAGCTCTGGGAAGGCAGCTGGGAGGACGGTGCCGTCGTCCGCGACCGTGCAACCGGCATCTTCACCCATCCCGACAAGGTGCACCCGATCAATCACCGCGGCCGCCACTTCACCGTCCCCGGCATCCACTTGAGCGAGCCTTCGCCGCAGCGTACGCCCGTGCTCTACCAGGCTGGCTCTTCGAGCAGAGGCAAGGACTTCGCCGGGGCTCACGCCGAGTGCATCTTCGTCGCCGCGCCCTCAAAGACCGTATTGAAACGCTATGTCGTCAATGTCCGGGAGGCGGCAGAGCGCGCCGGTCGCAACCCGCGCGAAATCCTTGCCTTCAATCTGCAGACGGTGATCCTCGGCGAAACCGATGCCGAGGCGAAGAAGAAGTTCGACGAGTACCGCAGGCACGTCTCCTATGAGGGCGCACTGGCGCTGATCTCCGGCTGGACGGGCATAGATTTCGGCCAGTTCGCGCCGGACGAACCGCTGCGCCACCGCTACACCAATGCTGTGCAATCGGCCGTCGAGACCTTCACGACCATCGACCCGGATCGCGTGTGGACGGTGCGCGAGATGGCCGACTGGGTCGGCATCGGCGGCTTCGGACCAGTCTTCGTCGGCTCGCCTTCGACGGTCGCCGACCTCATGCAGGAATGGGTCGAGGAGACCGATGTCGACGGCTTCAACCTCGCCTATGCGGTCACGCCCGAGACCTTCGAGGACGCCGTCGACCTGCTGGTACCGGAACTGCAGAAACGCGGCGTCTACAAGACCGACTATCGCCAGGGCACGCTCAGGGAAAAGCTGTTCGGCGCCGGGCCAAGGCTTGCAGCGCCGCATCCGGGCGCCGGCTATCGGGATCTCGGCGGACAGCGACAAGCAATCGCAGCCTCCGCTTAAGGCGGGGCCATCCAATAAACGCCGCCGGGACCTGGTCCAGGCGGCGTTTTTCTTTCAGGCCGAGGCGATCGCGCCTGCGGGGCAGAGCTCAGCTGTAAAGGCTTACCGGCGGGATCCGGCCGTTCAATGCGAAATCGCCGACTTCGCGCGCCTTGTAGGCGACCGGATCGTGCAGCGTGTGAGTGCGGACATTGCGCCAGTAACGATCGAAGCGATAGTGCCCTGCCGTGGCGCGTGCGCCCATCAGCTCGAAGACCTTCGTCGTCACGTCGAGCGAGACCTGGGTCGAGTGCACCTTGGCGGCATAGGCCTCGATCGCCGCTTCACCGCGCGTCTCGGCCGTCACCGACCTCCCCTGCGACAGTGCCGCCTCGACGGTTACCGCCGCCGTATCGGCCAAGGCGACCGACGCCTTCAGGCTCGCCTGCAACTCGCCGATCCGTTCGAGGATGTAGGGATCATCGCCGGCGCGTTCGACACCCGATGTCACCCAGGGACGCGTCGTGCTGCGGACGTAGTCGAGGGCCGCGGCAAGCGCACCTTCCGCCGTGCCGAGGTAGAAATTGACGAAGACGAGCTGGATCAGCGGCGTGTTGAACGTCGCCTGCACCGCTGGCGGATCGGAGGGATCGGCAAGCGGCAGGATGAAATCACGTTCGTAGACCGGGAAATCGCGGAACTCGACGCTGCCGCTGTCCGAGAGGCGCTGGCCGATATTGTCCCAGTCGTCGTTGGTGATGTAACCCGGCCGGTCGGTCGGCACGACGAAATTGGCAATCTTGCCGTCGATCGCGGCGTTGACGTTGATGCGGTCGGAGACATGCGCGCCGGTCGAAAATGTCTTGCGGCCGTTCAGCACATAGTGGCCACCGCGCCGTTCCAGCGTGAGGCCGGGATCGCGCGGGTTGACCGCGGCCCCCCAATAGAGCTGCCGCTCGACGGTCTCCGCCCCAAGCACCCAGGCCTGCTTCGGATCGGCAGCGGCCCAGTAGACATATTGGCTGTTGACGTAGTGATAGCCAAGCAATTGGCCGATCGAGCTTTCGCCGCGCGCGATGATGCGCACCAGCCGAAGCCCGTCGACCCAGCTCAGCCCCGCTCCGCCAATCTCGGGCGAATGCAGTGCCGTCAGCAGCCCGGCCTGGCGTAGAGCCTCTATCTCTTCCCGCGGCGGCGCGCCGACGCGGTCGAGTTCGGCGCCGCGGCGGACAAAATCCGTAGACAGCGTCTCGGCGCGGGCAAACAGCTCCCGCCGTTTTTGATCATGTGCGCTGTTGTCGGCCGCCACCGGCTCTTTGAGGAAATGTACGTTGCTCATCCGCCTCTCCATGGTTGAGGCGAAATAATGCACATATTATATAGATAATAACAGCAATCTAGTTCCACAGCGGCGCGGCCGTTGGAAATGTCCTACCCGCTTCCGCGCCGCCTCAGCCCGCCTCGGCATCGCGCAACGCCACGATCTCGGAGGCGTTGTCATTGGCGGCGAACTGCTCCAGCGTCATGTTGTCGAGGATCGAGGCGATCGCGTCGCGAACATTGCTCATCGACTTGCGCACATGACAGTTGACCGGATCGGCGCAGTCGTCGCAGGCCTCGAAGGCGGTGCGGCTGGCACAGCGGATCGGCGCCAAGGGCCCATCCAGCGTCCGGATGACCTGGCCGATGCGGATGTCGGAGGCTGGTCGAGACAGAGAATAGCCGCCGCCCGGGCCCTTCTTCGAGCGCAGGATGCCGGCATTGCGCAGTTCGAGAAGGATCGCATCCAGGAACTTCTTCGGAATATTGTTCCGCGTGGCGATCTCGGTGATGAAGGCGGTCTCTCCGGGCTCCAGTTGAGCCAGGTCGACAAGGGCCTTGAGCCCGTATTTTCCTTTTTTGGTCAACATGTCACTTCGCTTTCGTGAACAAGAAGGCCGCCACAAATCCGCTCCTCAGGCATTTGCCGGAGGTAACGGGTTGTGACGGCCGCACTCTTTCGCTTAGGATGTCCTACACCCAAACCGCACCATTCTCAAGAAATTACGTAAGTTACTGCATAGATTTAGTGCGCTTTCTTGGCGCTTTCATGGCAGAGATGGCGATTTCTCATAAATGAGCCGTCGGTGGACTGAGGTTCGGTCCGCGGCGCCCGCACCTGCGCACGCGAGCGGTGGCGCCGCTTGCAGGACACCTGACACCCGAGATGCCGGTAGCGGGTGATCAAACCGTGAGATGTCGCCGAGCCTCGGCCGTATCCAACGTCTCTGGCGGCCCCTCGTGCACCACGGCGCCGCGGTCCATGATGTAGACGTGATCGGCGAGTTCCCGGCAGAAATCCAGATATTGCTCGACCAGCAGGATCGCCATTCCGGTCGAATCCCTGAGGTAACGGATCGCGCGGCCGATATCCTTGATGATTGAAGGCTGAATGCCCTCGGTCGGCTCGTCGAGCACCAGGATCTTCGGCCGTGTCACCAGTGCCCGGCCGATCGCCAGTTGCTGCTGTTGCCCGCCGGAGAGGTCGCCTCCGCGGCGCCCAAGCATCGAACGCAGAACCGGAAACAGATTGAAGACGTCTTCCGGTATGGAGCGATCGCCCCGCTTCAGCGGGGCGTAGCCGGTTTCGAGGTTCTCCTTCACCGTTAGCAGCGGAAAAATTTCACGGCCCTGCGGCACGTAGCCGATGCCTTCCTTGGCACGGCGGTAGGGCGCCATACCCGCGAGTGCTACGCCGTTGAAGCCGATCGCGCCGGCGCTGACCGGATGCTGACCGGTAACGGCCCGGAGCAGGCTCGACTTGCCGACACCGTTGCGGCCGAGCACGCAAGTGATCCTGCCCATCTCGGCGGTGATCGATACGTTGCGCAGCGCCTGCGCGGCACCGTAGTGAAGATTGACGTTTTCGACGCTCAGCATGGCGCGCCCTCCTATGACGTTTGCTGGATGGGGCATTACCGGCCGAGATAGTTCTCGATGACCTTCGGGTCGCTGCTGACGAAGTCGATCGAGCCTTCCGCCAGCACTGCACCTTCGGCAAGGCAGGTAACCTTGACCCCCAATTCGCGGATGAAGCCCATGTCGTGCTCGACGACCACCACGGATCGGGTCTTTGCGATCTCCTTGAGCAGAACCGCGGTCTCGGCCGTTTCCGCATCCGTCATCCCGGCGACGGGCTCGTCGACCAGAAGCAGTTCCGGCTCCTGGGCAAGCAGCATGCCGATCTCCAGCCACTGCTTCTGGCCGTGCGAGAGGTTGGCGGCGAGATCGTCGCGACGCGCAGAAAGCCGGACGGTCGCAAGGATTTCCTCGATCCGAGCTTTGTCCGCGGCCGTCAGCTGATAGAACAGCGTCGCGAAGACGCCTCGTCTTCGGTTCAAGGCGAGTTCAATATTGTCCCACACCGTATGGCTTTCGAAGACCGTCGGCTTCTGGAACTTTCGGCCGATGCCGAGCGAGGCGATCTCAGCCTCGTCCTTCTTCGTCAGGTCGATCCCGCCCTTGAAGAAAACCTGCCCCTCGTCGGGTCGGGTCTTGCCGGTAATGATGTCCATCATCGTCGTCTTGCCGGCCCCGTTTGGGCCGATGATCGCCCGCAGTTCGCCGGGTTCGATGACGAAGGAGAGCGCGTTGAGCGCCTTGAAGCCGTCGAAGGAGACGGAGACGCCATCGAGATAGAGAAGGCTGGTCGGTTTGGTCTGGCCGATCGTCTGGTTCATGTCGCCTACTCCGCCGCAATGGGTTCAACAGCAAGATTGTCCGGCGTTTCGCCCGTCTGCGCCCTACGCTCAGCACGCCGGCGGGCGAAATAGGCGCTGGCCGTTCCGACGACGCCCTTCGGCAGGAACAGGGTGACGAGCACGAAAAGACCGCCGAGGGCGAAGAGCCAGAATTCAGGAAACGCAGCGGTGAAGATGCTCTTGCCGCCGTTAACGAGGATGGCGCCTACGATCGGGCCGATCAGCGTGCCGCGCCCGCCGACCGCCGTCCAGATCACCACCTCGATCGAATTGCCGGGTTCGAATTCGCCGGGATTGATAATGCCGACCTGCGGCACGTAGAGCGCGCCGGCGATGCCCGCCATCATCGCCGAGACGGTGAAGGCGAAGAGCTTGATGTGCTCCACCCGGTATCCGAGGAAGCGGGTGCGGCTTTCCGCGTCGCGCACGGCGACGAGCACCTTGCCGTATTTGGAGCGAACGATCGCCGAGGTGAGGATGAGGCAGAGCGCCAGTATCAGCGCCGAGACCGCGAACAGTGTGGCGCGCGTGCCATCCGCCTGGATGCTGAAGCCGAGGATATCCTTGAAATCAGTCAACCCGTTGTTGCCGCCGAAGCCCATGTCGTTACGGAAGAAGGCGAGCAGCAGCGCATAGGTCATCGCCTGGGTGATGATCGACAGATAGACGCCGTTGACGCGCGAGCGGAAGGCGAACCAGCCGAAGATGAAGGCGAGCAGCCCCGGAACCAGCACCACCATCAGCGCGGCGAACCAGAACATGTCGAAGCCGTACCAGAACCAGGGCAGTTCCTTCCAGTTGAGGAACACCATGAAATCCGGCAGCAGCGGATTGCCGTAGGAGCCGCGCGCGCCAATCTGGCGCATGAGATACATGCCCATGGCATAGCCCCCGAGCGCGAAAAAAGCGGCGTGCCCAAGCGAAAGAATGCCGCAGAAGCCCCAGACAAGATCGAGCGCCAGCGCCAGCAGCGCATAGGTGAGATACTTGCCGAACAGCGAGACCAGATAGGTCGGCACGTGCAGCGGATGGTCGGGCGCGGTCAGAAGGTTGAGCGCGGGTACGGCGATGGCAAGACCGAGGAGGATCGCCACGATGACGAAGATGCTGCGATCCAGCGATTTCATCAGAAACGAGGTGATCATGCTTCGACCGCCCTTCCCTTGAGCGCGAAGAGCCCGCGCGGTTTCTTCTGGATGAACAGGATGATCAACACGAGCACGAGGATCTTGCCGAGCACGGCGCCGGCATAGGGCTCGAGGAACTTGTTGAGGATACCGAGCGAGAAGGCGCCGACGAGCGTGCCCCAGAGGTTGCCGACCCCGCCGAAGACCACGACCATGAAGCTGTCGATGATGTAACCCTGGCCGAGATTGGGCGAGACATTGTCGATCTGCGACAGCGCCACGCCTGCCATGCCGGCGATGCCCGAACCGAGTGCGAAGGTCAGCGCATCGACCCAGGGCGTGCGGATGCCCATGGAGGAAGCCATGCGGCGGTTCTGGGTCACCGCCCGCATCCGCAGGCCCATCGATGTCCGTTTCAACAGGAACAGCAGAGCGGCAAAGACGGCCAGCGCAAAGACGATGATCCACAGCCGGTTCCAGGTGATCGTCAGCCCGCCAAGCTCGAAGGCGCCGGACATCCAGGAGGGGTTGCCGACCTCACGGTTGGTCGGCCCGAAGATCGAGCGCACCGCCTGCTGCAGGATCAGCGACAAGCCCCAGGTGGCAAGCAGGGTTTCCAGCGGGCGGCCATAGAGGAAACGAATGACGCCGCGTTCGATTGCAAGACCAACGGCGCCGGTGACGAGAAAGGCAAGCGGCAAGGCGATCGCCAGCGACCAGTCAAAAAGCGCGGGATAGGAATTGCGCACGACCTCCTGCACCATGAAGGTCGTGTAGGCGCCGAGCATGACCATCTCGCCATGGGCCATGTTGATGATGCCCATGACGCCGAAGGTGATCGCGAGCCCGATCGCCGCCAGCAGCAGAACGGAGCCGAGCGAAAGGCCGTACCAGACATTCTGGCCGGCGCTCCAAAGCGCCTGGGTCTGTTCGATGCGGGCGATCGCCGCCTCGATATCGGGTTTGAGGGAAGCATCGGCAGTGGCCAGCGCGGATGTCAGAACGGCAAGCCCGTTGCGCCCATTGCCCTCGGCAAGGAGTGTTATCGCCTGGTGCTTTTCATCGTCGCCGCGATCCGAGACGAGCAGCGAAACCGCACGTGCCTCGTCGAGAACCTTGCGGACAGTTGCATCCTTTTCGGCCGCGATGGCCGTCTCGATCGCCTCGAGCGCATCGGCATTCGGCGTCTGCAGCATCGACTGCGCCGCCTTCAGTCGCGCGCCGGCGTCATCGCTGAAAAGGGTCAGGCCGCCCAGCGCGCTGCGAACCGCGCGGCGCACGGCATTGTTGACCTTGACCTTCTGCATCGCCGCCTTTGGCGCTTCGCCGGCTTCCATGCCTGTCACGGGATCGACGAGCAACAGGTCCGCGCCTTGCGCCTTGACGAGGAAGACCTTGCCGTCGGACTTGCGCTGGTAGAGTTCCCCCTCGCCCAACGCCTCCAATACGGGAATGACCTTGGCGTCACCGGTCTTGGCGAGCGCCGAGATCCGCTCGTCCATATCCGAAAGTTTCGCGGCGCCGAGTTGGTCGACCAGCGCACCAAGGTCGTCCGCCGCACGCAGACCGACCACATGGGTCGATATCAACAGGCACAGCGCAACAAACAGGATCTGCAGAATTCGGTACATTACCCTCTCGCTCGGGTCTTGCCGTGTCGCGTGGGCGACTGGCGTTTCGGTCGAGGATTTCACGTTAAGATCCCTCCGCCCGGCCGCATCATCGGACGGAGGGATGCTTGCCCCCGGATTTCGTCATGCAAGGATTGGCCGGGCGGACTGCCCGCCCGGTCTATGACTCGGTGATGAAATCAGGAGCCTTTGCCGCCGCACTTGCCGGTGGCGACGTTGAAGTTGCCGCACGACATCGGCGCGCGCCAATCGGAGATCAGGTCCTTGGAGTCCGGCAGGTAGTCGGACCATTCGTCGCCGACGACGAGGCCGGGGGTTTCCCAGACGGTCTCGAACTGGCCGTCGCCCTGGATCTCGCCGATCAGCACCGGCTTGGTAATGTGGTGGTTTGGCATCATCGTCGAATAGCCGCCCGAGAGGTTCGGCACGGAGACGCCGATCATCGCGTCGAGAACGGCGTCGGTATCAGTGGTGCCTGCCTTCTCCACTGCCTTCAGCCACATGTTGAAGCCGATATAATGCGCTTCCATCGGGTCGTTGGTCACGCGCTTGTCGTTCTTGGTATAGGCCTTCCAGGTCTTGATGAACTCGGCATTGGCCGGCGTGTCGACCGACTGGAAATAGTTCCACGCCGCCAGATGCCCGACAAGCGGAGTGGTATCGAGGCCGGCGAGTTCCTCTTCGCCAACCGAGAAGGCGACGACCGGGATATCCTCAGCCTTCACGCCCTGGTTCGCCAGTTCCTTGTAGAAGGGTACGTTGGCATCGCCGTTGATGGTTGAGACGACGGCGGTCTTCTTGCCGGCCGAACCGAACTTCTTGATGTCGGAGACGATCGTCTGCCAATCGGAATGGCCGAAGGGCGTGTAGTTGATCATGATATCCTCGGGTTTCACGCCCTTGGAGATGAGATAGGCCTCGAGGATCTTGTTGGTCGTGCGTGGATAGACATAGTCGGTGCCGGCGAGCACCCAGCGCTCGACGCTTTCGTTCGCCATCAGATAATCGACGGCCGGGATCGCCTGCTGGTTCGGCGCGGCACCGGTATAGAAGACGTTGCGCTGGCTTTCCTCGCCCTCGTACTGGACCGGATAGAAGAGGATCGAATTGAGCTCCTCAAACACCGGCAGGACCGACTTGCGCGACACCGAAGTCCAGCAGCCGAAGACCGCCGAAACCTTGTCGACCGAGACCAGCTCGCGCGCCTTTTCGGCAAAGAGCGGCCAATCGGACGCCGGGTCGACGACGACGGCTTCGAGCTTCTTGCCGAGCAGGCCGCCCTTCTTGTTCTGCTCGTCGATCAGCATCAGCATGGCATCTTTCAGCGTCGTCTCGGAGATCGCCATGGTGCCGGAAAGCGAATGCAGGATGCCGACCTTGATCGTGTCATCGGCGGCGAAGGCGCCGTTGAACGCCGTCGTCGACAGGACGGCAGCCAGGAATGCGCCGGTGACGCTTGCCTTGATATTCATCTGATGGAACCCCTCTCGTTCTGGAGCAACAAGGCCTTCGGTGCTTTTTAGCCGTTGCTTGAGGGGATCATCGGACAGCCACGCTGCACTGCACATACGTCATTCTACGTAGGCGCCGGGGGCAAAGAGGAACGGCCGACGACGGGAAGGCCGAAGCTCACGCACAATTGCGCCGTCATGCTTGACCTTGCCACCGTTGGAAGCTCTAGAACCAGACACGCCAACGGCATCGGACCGCGCAATCGCGTCACGGAATCGACGCGAATCGACTGTCAGCAAGGGCCGGCAACGACAGCAACGGTCGTGCTTGCGCGGGGGGCAGGGTGTTTCAAATCTCGGGGCCGACAGGCATGACGTCTTCATTGCATCCCCATTGGGACTTCGCCCGCGAAATGCGTTCGATCCTGCTTCGCTTCGTCGCTTTCGCCATCCTGCTCGCAAACCTCCTGCTCGGCGGCAACGAGGGCGCAGAATGGATGCACGCGATCGTCGTCGTCAGCTATCTCGCGATCAGCATCGCCTCCGTGGCGACGGCCCGCTACCTGCCTGGCCGTTCGTGGCTGAAGACCTTTTTCGTGGTCCTCGACGCCGTGTTGGTCGCGCTGCTCCTCTACGCGCATATTCTTGCCGGGCCGGTGACGGAAAACCACAATCTGACGACCACGGGCCTGGTCGTCGCCTTTATCCTGCTCGTCCATGTCGGCCTGAAGCTCGAACGTCGGCTCGTTCTCATCTTTTCAAGCATCGTGCTCGTTGCCTGGGTGGCGATGCTCGCAACGACCGCCGCGAGGCATCAGGCCGCCGGCACGCTTTCCCTGCTCGGATCGTTCTTCAACCAGGATCTCGGCCTGACCGTCAGCTTCGGTTTCACTGCCTTTGCCATCTATCTTCTCGCGCGCGATCACGACCGCACCCGCAAGGAAGCGCTAAAAGCGGATCAACGACGCCAGAACCTCTCCCGGTTTTTCTCGCCGCTGGTGGTCTCGGCGCTGCAGGAAAAAGGCGATGCGCTTGGCCTCGAACGCCGAGACGCTGCGATCATGTTCGTCGACCTGCGCGATTTCACCCTGTTTTCCGAGATAGCCCCTGCTCCTGAACTCGCCTTCGTCCTGGCGGAGTATCGTCAGCTCGTCTCGCAGACGATCTTCGAGCATGGCGGCACGGTGGACAAATTCATTGGCGACGGTGTGATGGCCGTCTTCGGCCAGCCGAGGCCCATGGACGACGACGCAGACCGGGCGATGGCCTGCGCGCTTGATCTCGTCGACGCGCTCAACGACTGGAAGAACCACAATGCGCTAAACGGCCAGCCCGCCCTCGATGCCGGCATCGGCCTGCATTACGGTAAGGTGGTCGGCGGCGTGCTGGACAGCGGTTGCCACAGCGAATTCACGGTCATCGGCGATGTGGTCAATGTCGCCCAGCGCCTGGAAAGCCTGTCCAAATCGCTGGACGCGCCACTGGTGGTATCGGCCGCGCTGATGGCGCGCCTCCGGGCCCCCGTTCCGCCCGCCAACTGGCTGGCGCAGAACGACGTCTCGCTACCCGGTCGCAGGCTGCCTGTCGATGTCTGGTATCTGCCCCGCCACGCCGCAGGCATGTCCGCCGCGTCGACGTCCCCCTATGGGAGCGGCACCATGCAAACCGCTCTCAGGAGACCGGTTTTCCAATCAACCGATTCCGACGCCCGCACGGGATAGTCCATGCCTCGTCGCTTACCGGCCACCGAGGCTGAGCCTGAAGCGCGTCGTGAAATCGCCGCCCCACCACATGGGAAAGTTGGTGCCCCATTTGTTGTTATGGATGTTGAAACGGATGCCGGCGGAATAATCGGGCAGATCCTTGCAGAAGGCCATGAACGGCCATGCTTGAGGTGCTACCAGCGGCGTATCGAGGTTCTCGACCATCAGCTCTGCGCCTGCTTCGTGCGTCCCCCGGACGGCCGTGACCGCCTGAAGTTGGGCACCGCCGGCACGGGCGAAATTGTCGGTCGCGTGCCAGAGCCCCATCTTGCGCACGAGCCACTCAGAGCGCCCCTCGGGCGTGAACGACAGGAAGCTTGCTTCCGGCATACGGTTGGCATTCTTGCCGTAGAGCGTCAGCCGGATATCGAGGCCGTCCTTCCCGCCGGAGAATTCAATGGCGATCTCAGCCGGTGCGCCGAATTGCTCGACCGCCTCGGCCGGCATTGCCGCGACGATCGACGTCGCCGTCGTGCCCCGAAGCTTAGGTGAATAGGTTTGCGAACGGGCCTCCGCGACCTGGGCAAGCCCGGGCTTGTCATGATCGAGCACCGCCCAGTCCATCCAATGCGTCAGGTAGGTATCCATGTGACGGCGCACATCGCCGGCATCATAACTTTCGTAGCGATAGGCGATCAGCGAGCCGTTGGCGCCGCGGATCGTTCGACCGTCGGGCGCTGTCAGCGCGGCAACGTCGCCCGTTACCGGATCGAGGTCGATGACCCAGCCGCCAACTTCAAGTCTTGCTGCAGCACTGCCAGGTTCGGGCCGCGGCGAAACGGCAAGCTCGGCAAGCGCCGCTTCGGCGCGCGCGGCATCCTCCGCATCCAGCTCCGCAACGGCCTGGTCGAGATAGGCGCGCTGCTCCGCCCAGGATGCCTCCGTATAGTGGAAACGAGGATCCGTCTTTCGCGCCGCCTCGAAAGCCGGGCGCGCCCAGGCCTTTTCGTCGCGCAGGAAAGATTTGATATCGACGCCGCAGGTGTGTTCGGCAACCAGCGCCAGCTTGCGCCCGAAGGCCTGACGGCTCGCCGTCATCCGCTCCTCAGCGAAGCGACCGTAGAGCCGCTGCAGTGCGAGATAGCGGGAGATCTTTTCCGGATCGGTGCCGCTGCCGTGGATCCAGCTATCGCCGAGTTCCTTTTCCACGACCGGGAAGCGCTCGCGTGCCTCCCACATCAATGCGCCGTAGTCCTCAAGCGTCGCCGCGCGCACGCTGGCGCCGGGCTCGTGCTTCAGGATCTCGCGATAGGCTTCGGCCGTCTGCGACACGCTCTGCGGTCCGATATTGTCGCTCGTATGGGCGAAGCTCAGGCCGTCGGAAATCCCCTCCGGGAAATAAGTCTCGCCATAGGAGCGCTGGTACATGACGACGATTTCCGCGCCATCAGGCGCCCGCCAGCGGTAAACGTCAGGGATTTCCGGCGGCGGCGATGCCGAGTTCACGCCGATGTGCAAGAAGCGTACGCCGGCTTGCGCCAAGAGCGGCACCATGCCGAGCGTATGGCCGGGCACGTCGGTCATCTTGGCGGCGATCGTCTTCAGGCCGAAGCGGCGGTCGAGCTCCTGCGCATAGGAAAGCCCGGTGCGAAAAAGGTCCGGCGACATCAACTCCGTATGCGTCGTGAACGGCAGCGCGTGCCAGCGGATCAGGCCGCGCTCGATCGCCTGCTCCAGCCGCGCGACCTCTTCCTTCGAGCGAGAATTCAGGTGATCCCAGATCAGCCAGGCGCCCGTCGTCCAGACGAACAGCGGCTCGTCCGGGTTCTCATTGTAGAAGTGTGCGCCGGTTTCGATCGCCTGCGGAATGAAGCGCTCGTGATACTGCTTTCGGATCTTCTCGGCGTGATCGGTAAAGCCGATGTCGAGATGGGTCTTGAAGACGACGTGGATGCGTTTTTTGGTCATGTTCGCTACCTTCAGCCGACGGTGCCCCGCACGATCAGGCGGGTGTTGAGTGTCTCGGTAAACGGCTCGGCATCGGGCGCACGAAGCCGCATCAGGATGAGGCGGACGAGCGCACGCACGCGCTCTTCGAGGTCGATGCGCACGGTGGTGAGGTTGTAGCTCTTCCAGTGCGCCTGCGGGATGTCGTCGAAACCGACGACCTTGACGTCCTCAGGCACCGAAAGCCCGAGCTCGTGGCGCAGCGCGTCGATCGCGCCGAAGGCGCCGACGTCATTGGCCGCAAAGATCGCATCGGCGCCCTCGCCGATCCGGAACAGATCAAGCGTCGCCTGGTAGGCGGTGTCATAGGTGTAGTCCCCGGCAAGCAGGATCGGCGCATCCATGCCGCGTTCGGATAACGTTTCTCTGAGCGTGCGCTCGCGCTCGGCATTGGCGAGCGACTGCGCCTTGCCGCCGAGATAGGCGATGCGGCGCGCGCCATAGCCCTGAAGCAGGGCCACCGCCTGTTCGATGCCGTTTTTCTGCCGGACGAGCAGCCGGTCATAGAGTGTGCCGGATGCGGCGCCTGCAAACTGCTTCACGTCGTCGTAGATCACGTAGATCGGCACGGCGCGGTCGAGAAAGCCGCAGAGCACATCGGGCAGGATGTTTTCGGTAAAGGCGATCACCGAATCCGGATTGAAGCCGCGCATATAGGTGAGCAGGCGCGGATCCATGCTGAAATCAGCCTTGGCCTTGAAGAGCAGCGTGGCAAAGCCCTCCGCCTGCAGCGCCGTCGTCAACGCGTCGATCTCCTGGCTCTCCCAGGGACTGCAGACATCAGGCACGATCATGCCGACGAGGTGCGAACGTCCGGTAACCAGCGAACGCGCCGCCATGTCGGGCGTGTAGTTTAACTCGCGCGCCACCTTGAGAATGCGGTCACGTTTTTCCGGCTTCAGCGAGGCGTTCGGGTTGAAGGCCCGGGACACCGCGACACGGGAGACATTGGCCGCGCGCGCCACCTGGTCTGCGGTGGCTCGGGCAGCTTTCTTTTCGGCGCGATCGTTCATCTATCCGTCACAAAATGAAAACGTGTTCACTCACAAAAGAGGACAACTCGCCGATTTCGTCAAGTGGAATAGAAATTCTCCCGACAATCACAGAAAGAACACCTGGTCTGTGTTGACAAAGATGAAAGCGTGTTCATTCTTGATCGTCGTCGGGACAGCGGACCTGGAGGAGGACCGGACTGTCGCAGCCAGACACATGGGTCCTTGAGAGGATCGACCGGGAGGAGAAAACATGCGTACCAGGTTTCATTCCCTATTGCTCAGCGCAGCCGCGGCCATCGCCTTTGCCGCGCCCGTGAGCGCCACCGAACTCAACATCACCTGCCGCTGCATCATCGGCGGCGTAAACAGCGGCATGGCCGAGTGGATCGAAAAGAAGGTCATTCCGGCCTTTACCGAGAAGATGAAGGCCGAAGGCAAGGACGTCACCGTCAAGCTCACCCAGTTCGGCGGCGAGGACGAGCAGCTGACGCAGCAGCTCGCGCTCGATTTCTCCACCGGCGCCGGCCCTGATGTCTCCGGCTTCGACGGCTTCCTGATCCCGAGCTTCGTCCAGGGCAATCTCCTGAAGTCGCTCGAGGAAGTGGCCGGCCCAGACGTTCCGAAGTGGGAGGGCTGGCAGCATATCTCCGACGGCACCAAGGCGCTGATGAGCTACCAGGGCAAGCCCTATGGCATCGCGCTCGGCACCGACGCCCGCATGATCTTCGTGCGCAAGGACCTCTTCAAATCGGCCGGCCTCGATGCCGACAGCTGGCAGCCGAAGTCTTGGGATGAGTTGCTCGACGCCGCCCGCAAGATCAAGGAGGCGGCCCCCGACAGCTTCCCGTTGCAGCTCAACGCCGGCGTCTCCATGGGCGAGGCGACCACGATGCAGGGCTACTGGATGGCGCTGCTCGGCACCGGCGAACAGGTCACCGACGACAGCGGCAAATATATCGTGTCGAGCCAGGGCATCCTCGACACGCTGAAGCTCTACAAGACCATCTATGTCGACGACAAGCTCGGCGACCAGCGCGCGCAGCTGCTTGCCGACGGCCGCAACCGCACCTTCGCCAATTTCCGCGATGGCAAGACTGCGATGCTCGTCGAGGGCGACTGGTTCTATCGCTCGGTCACAGCACCCGGCGCCGAATTCGCCGTCGCCGATCGCGACAACACCATGACCTGGAAGAAGATGCCCGCCGCAGCACCCGGAAAGGGCTTACGCGGCCAGGATTTCGTCACGATGTCCGGCGGCACCGGCTTCGTCATCAATCCGCATACGGACGCGCCTGTCGAATCCTGGGCGCTGCTCTCGTTCATGAACAGCAAGGAGCAGCTCGACGCGTTCCAGGAAATCCAGCCCGCCATCCGTATCCGCGACGACGTGGCGATCCCGAACTCGCCGTTCCTGACGGAAACGGCAACGACGCTGCTGCCGATCACCACGGCCCGTCCGAACGACGCCAATTACAACAAGGTCTCGACCGAGATCCAGCGCATGACCGAAAGCGTCGTTTCCGGCGAGCTCTCGCCTGAGGACGCGATGGCCCAGTACAAGGCGGCCGTCATCGCCATCGTCGGCGAAGAAAACACCGTCAGCACTCTCTAAAGCCAATGCGGGATGTGGCCGCAACGGGGCCCTCATCCCGCTTCGATCCAACGACAGAGCGCCCGGCTGCCATCCGTGGCCGGGCTCCCGATCCAGGATATGGGCATGAAACGCGCATGAAGAAATTCTCCCTGCTTTCGACGCGCGCCGGCGCGCTTTTCCTGGCACCGGCCACGGCCCTCGTCGGGGTCTTCGTCATCGTTCCCTTCTTCTGGGTGATTTTCGTTTCCTTCACCAACCGCACACTGCTCGGCCGCACGGCCGTCGACCCCGATTTCGTCGGCCTGCAGAACTATTTCGCGCTCTTCAATCCGGCGACCTTCTTTACCCGCGGCCAGTTCGGGTTTTCGCTGATCCTGACGATCCAGTTCGTGCTGCTCTCGGCGCTGATCGGCCAGGCGCTCCTCGGCCTGCTGCTCGCCTGGCTCAGCCAGTCGGTGACGCCCGCACTCAAGTCCTTCCTGCAGACGGCAGTCATTGCCGCCTGGATCCTGCCAGAAGTGGTGATCGGCTTCGCCTGGTTTGCCTTTCTCGACTACGACAACGGCACGCTCAACATGATCCTGCGCGGCCTCGGCCTGCCGCCCGGCGACTGGCTGCTGCAGCAGCCCTTCTGGGTGATCGTGTTCTTCAACACCTGGCGGGGTGCCGCCTTCTCGATGATGCTGTTCAACTCGGCCTTCCAGTCGATCCCGCCGAGCTACTTTCAAGCCGCCGACGTCGCCGGCGCCACCTCCTGGCAGAAGCTGCGTGACATCGCGCTGCCGCTGATCCGCGGCCACGTCGTGACCGATCTGATCCTCATTACCATGTGGACCTTCAACGTTTTCACGCCGTTCCTGCTCACCCATGGCGGTCCGTCCTACCGTACCGAAATCCTCTCGATCTACACCTACCGCATCGCCTTCAAGGACTTCGAGTTCGGCAAGGGGGCCGCCGTCGGCGTCGTCATCATGCTGATCAACCTGGCATTCGCGCTCATCTACCTTCGCCTTGCCCACAAGAAGCCGGTGGAGGCGGAATGATGCGCAAAGCTCCCAACATCTTCGTAAGGCGCACGGTCTTCTCCGCTGCCGCCACCTTCCTCGGCACGGTCTTCGCGCTGCCGCTCGTCTGGTTCATCTTCGCGCCCTTCAATGCGCGGACCGAACTCGGGCTCGCCATCCCCTCGCCCTTCACGCTCTCGAATTTCGCGACCGTCTTCCAGAACACTTTCGCCATGCAGGCGCTGTTAAACAGCCTCATCCAGGCGGCAGGCGGCGTGGTGCTGGTCGGTGGAGCGGCTACGCTTGCGGCCTATGCGCTGTCGCGCTCGCCGATCCCGGGCAAGGGCGCGGTCACCTATATCCTGCTGCTGTTCTCGTCAGTCGTTTCGGGCTCGGCCGCGATGGTGCCGATCTTCCTGATCATCTCGGCCGCGGGCCTCATCGATACTCATCTCGCCGTCATCCTCGTCTTTGCCGGCGGGCTGCTGCCGACAGCGATGTTCATTCTCAGGGACTTCATCGACGCCATCCCGCGCTCCTATGAGGAGAGCGCGATGGTCGCCGGCGCCTCGCCGCTCCAGGCCTTTTTCGATGTCGCGCTGCCGGTCATTCGGCCCGGCATCGTCGTTGTCGTCGTCTGGGCCTTCGTCAACATCTGGGGCAGCTTCCTCATCCCCTTCATCCTGCTGCGCAGCGACAAGCTGATGCCCGCCTCGGTCGCCATCTACTCGTTCTATTCGGAAGCCGGCACGCCGATTGTCACGCTGCTTGCCGCCTATTCGCTGATCTATTCGCTGCCGGTCATCGCCCTCTATCTCTTCGTGAATTGGAAATTCGGTTTCCGGTTCTTCGGTGGCATCAAGTCGTAATCGGAAACCCGCCATGGCCTCTGTCGAATTCCAGAACATCTCCAAGACCTTCGGCGCTTTCGTCGCGGTTCCCGACATCAGTTTCCAGATCGCCGACGGCGAGTTCATCTGCCTGCTAGGCCCGTCGGGCTGCGGCAAGACGACCAGCCTGCGCATGATCGCCGGCCTCGAAACGCCGTCTTCTGGCCGGGTGATGATTGGCGGCCGCGACGTCACCTATCTGCATCCGAAGGACCGCGGCATTTCCATGGTCTTCCAGGACTATGCGCTCTATCCGCATATGAACATCGCCGACAACATCGCCTATCCCTTGAAGGTGCGCGGCGAGCAGGAAACCAAACGCCACGCCCGCGCCAAGGAGGTGGCCGACGTGCTCAAGATTGGCGACCTTCTGAAGCGGTTGCCGAGCCAGATTTCCGGCGGCCAGCAGCAGCGCACGTCGCTGGCGCGGGCGCTGGTCTATCCAAGCGAGGTCTATCTTTTTGACGAGCCGCTCTCCAATCTCGATGCCAAGCTCCGTCTCGAAGCCCGCGGCTTTCTCAACCATCTGCAGCGCGACATGGGCATGACCGCCGTCTACGTCACCCACGACCAGGCCGAAGCCATGGCGCTCGCAACCCGTATTGCCGTCATGGACAAGGGCCGGATCGTGCAATTCGCCCCGCCGATCGAGATCTATCGCCGGCCGGCAACCACCTTCGTCGCCAATTTCGTCGGCAATCCGCCGATGAATCTTGTTGCCGTCGAGGCATCGATCGGTGAAGGCGCGCTGCATCTGCGCGCCGACGGCCTAAAGCTCTCACCGATCGAATTGAATGACGCCATCGCCAAGGCGGCAAGATCAGGCAAGATGACACTCGGAGTGCGCCCCGAACATCTGCGCATCGCGGGTCCGGGCGACGACAACGTCCTTTCCGGCGAACTCTTCGCCAACGAAAACATGGGGCCGGAGAGCCTCGTCACGCTTGAGCGCGGCGACAACGGCCGCGTCACCGCGCGCATTTTCACCGACGACGAGATCAAGGTCGGGACATCGGTGCATCTCGCCTTCGACGCCAGGCACATCACGCTGTTCGACGACAGCGGTGCACGCATTCCTGCGGCCGATGAGCGCTGAGGCCGCCATGCAGGAATTTTCCGCGAGGATCACCCGCAAGCACCAGGCGGCCGATCCCTATTTCTACGTGCCCTTCGATGTACCCGAGGGCGTGACGCGGATCGACGTGGCGCTGAGCTATCCGAAATCGGAGCAGTGCATCATCGACCTCGGCGCACTTGACCCGCGCGCCACCGACTATCCGACCACCGAGGGCTTTCGCGGCTGGAGTGGCGGCGCACGCGACCGTTTCTTCGTCGCAACGGACGATGCCACCCCCGGCTATATCCATGGCGAGATACCGTCCGGGCGATGGAAGGTCATGCTCGGCCTCTACAAGATCCCCGAAGGCGGCGTCGACGTGTTGGTGACCGCAGACCATGACAGCAGCCGGCGTGCGATCGCGCCGCAGCCGGCGCGACAGTTTCCGGTCCGCAAGGGGGCCGGCTGGTATCGCGGCGACCTTCATTGCCACACGTTCCATTCGGATGCGGCCGGCTCGCCGGAACTGCTGCACGCCGCCGCGCGACACGCGGGGCTCGACTTCCTCGCTGTCGCCGATCACAACACGATCACCCAGCGGCGCTATTTTCACCCACACTCGTCCCCGGAACTCGTCTTCGTGCGCGCCATGGAGGTCACCACCGCCGTCGGCCACGCCAATGTCTTCGGCGTCGACGACTGGATCGATTTCCGCATGACGAGACCCGAGCACGCCCATACGCTCGAACGTCTCGTGCATGAGCGCGGCGGCCTGCTGTCGATCAACCACGACAAGCCGACCATCCCCTGGGATTACGATCTGCCTAAGATCGACTGCATGGAGGTCTGGCAATCCCATTGGCTTGCCTGGAACTGGGTATCGCTGGAGCGCTACCAGCAGCGGCTGGCCTCCGGTCTGAAGATCTCGGCGATCGGCGGCAGCGACTTCCATCAGCCGGCGCGACTGATGCCGGAGGGCCCGCTCGTGCTCGCCCGCCCGACGACGGTGCTCTTTCTCGAAGAACTTTCGGAAGAGGCCGTGCTCGGCGCGATGAAATCCGGCCACTGCTATGTCACCGAAGGCCCAACGGGACCGCATCTGGAACTCACCGCCAACGGCCAGCCCATGGGATCGATCGTCACCGGGCAAGTTGCGGCAGAGGCTTTGGTTCGCGGCGCCAAGGGCGACAAACTCGTATGGCTCGACGCCTCGGGCATTATTGGCGAACAGACAATCGAAGCCGACGACTGGACTGGGCGCTGCACCGGTTCGCCTTCTCTTTTCCTGCGCGCCGAGATCGTTGCTGTCGCGAGCCGGGACGCCATCGTCGCTGCTTTCCGCGAGGCGCTGCCCGGAAATAGCCTGCCGTGGCAACTCTCCAATGACGATCTCGCGCAGCGCGCGGTTCGCCGCGCCATCAGCAATCCAGTTTATTGCAGCCCCGCCTGACCGCCGAGGCCATCAGACCTCAAATGCGCCCGGATCACCGCATTCGGCTATCCCAATAGCCGAATCCGCTGGTCTCGCTTTTTCTTTGCTGCACCGCACATTTTTGCCACTGCAGCAATTTTAAGCAGAAAACATCTGTGCTAAGAAAAAAGGCAGATCCTCCCTTGACGACACGTTAGGACCTCCATGGCGGCACGCCAGCGCATCATTCCCGTTCGGCGAGAATACAATCGCTGGGTCGCCAACCAGACGCTGGAAGACTATGCGCTGCGCTTCACCGCCAAAAGCGCGCGCCGTTTTTCCTCCGAACGCATTTCGCAGACAGCCATCGGCGCAATCTCCTTTCTGGCGCTGGAGGCGATCGGCGGCGCCATCACCATGTCCTATGGCACCACCAATGCGATCGTCGCTATTGTCGTTGCGAGCCTGATGATCCTGACGGTCGGCCTGCCGATCAGCCGCTATGCCATCCGCCATGGCGTCGACATCGATCTTCTGACCCGCGGCGCCAGCTTCGGCTATATCGGCTCGACGCTGACTTCGCTGATCTATGCGAGCTTCACCTTCATCCTCTTTGCGATCGAAGCCTCGATCATGTCAGGCGCGCTCGAACTGGCGCTCGGCATCCCCTTGTGGATCGGCTATATCATCAGTGCCGTCATGGTCATCCCGCTCGTCACCCATGGCGTACGGCTGATCAGCAAGTTCCAGCTGGTGACACAACCCTTCTGGATCGTGCTCAACATCCTGCCTTTCGTCTTCATCGCCCTTGCCGACTGGGAGAAAGTTGGCGCCTGGCTCGCCTATTCCGGCATCCACCATGCGTCCGGCCCACCGGGCACGATCGCCTCGTTCGACCTCGTCGAGTTCGGTGCGGCGTCCGCCGTGATCTTCGCACTGATGGCGCAGATCGGCGAGCAGGTCGACTTCCTGCGCTTCCTGCCGCCGGACGGGCAGCGCAAGCTGCATCACCGCATCGCCGTGTTCCTCGCCGGCTCTGGCTGGGTGATCGTCGGCGCGCCAAAACTGCTCGCCGGCTCCTTCCTCGTCGTCTTGGCGCTCTCGAGCGGCGTGCCCTCGACCAGGGCCGCCGATCCGGCACAGATGTACTACACCGCCTTCGGCTACATGATCCCGTCGGAAACGGCGGCACTGCTTCTGATGGTCGCCTTCGTCGTCGTGTCGCAGTTGAAGATCAACGTCATGAACGCCTATGCCGGGTCGCTCGCCTGGTCGAACTTCTTCTCGCGACTGACGCATAGCCACCCGGGCCGCGTCGTCTGGCTGATCTTCAACGTTGCGATCGCGCTTCTGTTGATGGAGCTCGGCATCTACCGGCTACTTGAGGAAACACTCGGCGTCTTCTCGATCATCGCCATGGCGTGGCTGTGCACCATCTCGGCCGACCTCTTCGTCAACAAGCCGCTCGGCCTGTCGCCGCCCGGTATCGAATTCAAGCGTGCGCATCTTTACGACATCAACCCAGTCGGCCTTGGCGCCATGGCGATCTCTGCGACAGTGGCCCTGACGGCGCATTTCGGCGCCTTCGGTGAAATTGCCGCCTCGCTTGCCCCCTATATTGCCCTCGTCGTCGCCTTCATCGCCTCTCCGCTGATCGCCTGGCTGACCGATGGCAAATTCTACCTCGCCCGCAAGCCGCGCAGGAGCTGGGCCAACCGGACCGAGATCACCTGCTCAATCTGCGAACATCCGTTCGAGCCGGAGGACATGGCCTGGTGCCCCGCCTATGCGGCGCCGATCTGTTCGCTCTGCTGCTCGCTCGACAGTCGCTGCCACGACATGTGCAAGCCGAAGGCGCGCTTCAACACCCAGGTCGCAACCGTCGCCAACACCCTGCTGCCGCGCGCCATCACTGAAAAGCTGGCAACGCGCCTTGGTCGCTATGCGATCTCGGCGATCCTCTCGATTGCCGGCATAGGCCTGATCCTGGCAATGATCGCGCATCAGACCGCCGGCGCTTCTCCGGAAAGCGCCGCGGTGGTCGAGCGTACCGTCGCCATCGTCTTTTTCGTCTTTGCCGTGCTCGCGGGCATCGTCTCCTGGTTCTATGTGCTCGCCCATGACAGCCGCGTGGTGGCCGAAGAAGAATCCTCCCGCCAGAACACGCTGCTGCTGAAAGAAATCGCCGCCCATAAGAAGACCGATGCGGCCCTGCAGCAGGCGAAGGAGACGGCGGAGGCCGCCAACCGCGCCAAGAGCCGCTACGTCGTCGGTCTCAGCCATGAGCTCAGAACGCCGCTCAACGCCGTGCTCGGCTATGCCCAGGTGCTTGAGCGCGACGAGACCATACCGCCGGCGCGACAGGGCGCGATCAAGGTGATCAAGCGCAGCGCCGATCATCTCTCCGGCCTGATAGACGGGCTGCTGGATATCTCCAAGATCGAGGCGGGCAAGTTGCAGGTCTATTCCAACGAGATCAACATTTTCGATTTCCTCGACCAGATCGTCGAAATGTTCCGGCCGCAGGCGCAGGCGAAAGGCATCGCCTTTGAGCATGAGCGCGCCGCCAGTCTGCCGCGTTATGTGAAGACCGACGAGAAACGCCTACGCCAGATCCTCGTCAACCTTCTCTCCAACGCGCTGAAATTCACGGAGCGTGGCGGCATCCGCCTGGATGTCGCCTATCGAAGCCAGGTGGCGACCTTCACCGTTATCGATAGCGGTCGTGGCATTGCTGACAAGGACCTGCCGCGCATCTTCGACCCCTTCCAGCGCGGCGAGGCCGAGCATCAAGGCAGCATGCCAGGCCTCGGGCTGGGCCTGACGATCACCCGGCTTTTGACCCAGACGCTCGGCGGCGAAATCGCCGTCACGAGCACCCTTGGCAAAGGCACCACCTTCCGCGTCCGGTTGATGCTTTCGGCCGTCGACCGTCCGGCGCTCGCGGCACCCGTACGGCGCGTCACTTCCTATCTCGGCTCGCGGCGCACGATTGTCGTCGTCGACGACAATGCCGATCATCGCACGCTGATGCGCGAAATCCTGGTGCCCATGGATTTCACGGTTTTCGCAATCCCATCCGGGGCCGATTGCCTGTCCCTCCTTGCGGACGTCAGCCCTGACCTCTTCCTGATCGACATCTCGATGCCGGGCATGAACGGCTGGGAACTCGCCGGGCGGCTGCGTGAAGCAGGACAAACGGCGCCGATCATCATGCTGTCGGCCAATATCGGCGATGGCTCGACCACTGGCGCCTTCACCGGCCACAACGACACGCTCGCCAAACCCTTCGTCGTCGGCCAACTCGTCGACAAACTTGCGGTGCATCTCGCCTTGACCTGGATCCACGAGGACGAGGAACAGCCGCCGCATGCCGCGCCAACGGTCCGATCGATGACGCGTCCGGATCTTCATCATGTGCAGGAACTGATCCGCCTCGGCGAGATCGGTTACATCAGGGGCATCGAGGCCAAATTGACGGAGATCGCGCTCGCACCCGAACACCAATCCTTCGTCGAGGAGGCGCGGACCTATGTGCAGGCCTTCGATCTTTCCGGCTACGACGCCTTCCTCAGGAACACCCCCCAAGAAGGAGGCGACGCCCGTGGCTGAGACCTATGACCGCCGTGACATCGTTCTGCTCGTCGATGATTCGCCGGAAGCTCTCGGCTTCCTGACCGAAGCGCTAGAGCAATCCGGCTTCTCCGCGCTGATCGCAACGTCGGGCAACGCCGCGCTTTCGATCGCGGAGCGCATCACTCCCGACGTCATTCTGCTTGACGCGGTCATGCCGGGCATGGACGGGTTCGAAACCTGCCGGCGCCTCAAGGCCAACGCCGCCGTCGGCCAGACGCCGGTACTGTTCATGACCGGATTGACGGAGACCGAACACGTTGTTCGTGCGCTGGAGGCGGGCGGCGTCGACTATCTGACCAAGCCGATCAACATCGACGAGCTTCGGGCCCGTATTCGCGTCCACCTCTCCAACGCCCGTTCGGCCCAGAGCGCGCGGGTCGCGCTCGACGCGGCCGGGCGCCATCTCCTGGCTGTGCGCGCAGATGGCAGCATCTGCTGGTCGACCCCACAGGCCACCCGCCTCGTCAATGCCGCAACCGGCCGCGACGATGGGTTGAGTACGGTCACGAGACGCATCGCGCGCTGGATGGAAAACCGCAATCGGGGACCGTCCTCTCACGAAGAAAGCTTCACGCTCGATGAGCCAGGCCAATCAGGCCCGCAGATATCCTATCTCGGCGGCATCGGCCCGAATGAATATCTCTTCCGCCTGACGGCAGAGAACCGGCTGACGGACGACGAAATGCTGCGCCAGCATTTCGCGCTGACACAGCGGGAATCCGAGGTGCTGCTCTGGATCGCGAAGGGCAAGGCGAACCGCGACATCGGCGAGATCCTGGGCCTGAGCGCGCGTACGGTGACCAAGCATCTGGAACAGATCTATGTGAAGCTCGGCGTCGAGAACCGGGCATCGGCCGCCGTCAAGGCGACGCAGGTTCTGCACGGCCTATAGGCAGGCTAGGGTTCGATTTCCGGTCCGTTCCTTGCCGTTTGCGGCGTGTCCAGCGCTAAGGACAGGTCGGCAAATCCTGAGAGCGACAGCCCGATCGATTTACGCATCGCAACTTAAACAATCTGCACGCGCGCGGGGCCGCCACACCTTTCACTTTGTCTGCCACGTTGCCCAGGCGAAGGCTTCATCGAGCGCTGCGAACTTGACCGCTTGCCAATGACGGTAATGGTCGACCAGTCCACGCGAAATCCAGAGAGGACCGCGGCTGCCGGGGTTCTCCCAGCCGAGTACGCCTAGGTCACCGGCACGCGCGAAAACCCTTTGCGCATGGGTGCGCGAGATGATGTAGCGGCTGGTAATTTCGCTCAGCTTCAGAGGCCCTACCCAAATCCGCTGATCGGACAAAGCGCCCATCGGCAGCCGCGCCACCAGATCGTGCAGGATGTTGCTTCCCGACTCCGTCGAGACGAAGGCGGCAATGCTTTCGGGTGGATCGCACCAGGCGCGATCCGCGATGAGCCGCCGCGTCGCACGCGGCAGTGCATGGTGCATCAACACCGGCTGCGTTTGTGACTGCGCCAGCCGTGTTCCCTCGTTGAGCATGTCGAGCGACGAAAGGTGCCCCTCGAACCACTGTCGGATCAGGCCCTCGGCAACATCGGAAACGATCAGCGGCCTGATCCGCCTGTTGCTGCCCTGTTCCGCATCGAGCAGCAGTCGATAGTTGCGCATCTCGGCCAAGTGCGCCGCCGCCGTGTTTTTGCTGGCAACGCTGTTGGCGGCGATAAAGTCGATCAGCTTTGCCGCCGTCAACTCAGGGCGAGATGGATCGGTCAGCCGCTCGAAATGCAACGCTAGGATGGCTTGTGTGAGGAGCCATTTTCTCAAGCTGGCGGTATAGCGCACGA
Source organism: Ensifer sp. 22460 (assembly GCF_052044935.1). Lineage (NCBI taxonomy): Bacteria > Pseudomonadati > Pseudomonadota > Alphaproteobacteria > Hyphomicrobiales > Rhizobiaceae > Ensifer > Ensifer sp. 22460. The sequence continues at coordinate 270,620 of NZ_JBQENZ010000006.1, read as the reverse complement.
TACGCGGAGCGGCGTCATGCATCGCGACCATATGAAGGGCCGCCTGCCGCAACGCCTCCGCAAAGAGCGGATCGCCGACGAGCCGCGCAGGCGTCAACAGCGTTCCGCCGTCCGGGGACGGGACGACTTCCTGTCGCGCCGTCACAGGCAAAAGCCCGACAGCGCATCCGCTGTTTGTTGCTTGCTGCCGCTTGAAATGACCTGGTGGTTAGTGCGTGGCTTTATGCAGGATTGGCCACTCTGAGTGGTTGAAGAAAGCAAAAAACATGTGACACTGAACATAACCCAGCTCCCCTCGCACCCCTACGAACAATACCTAATTCGCATCGGCAGTGAAGATCGAGGTCTATACTTCGAAGGTAACGAAGTCTTTATCGGCTTTTACGGGGTCGCGAGCGCGAAACGCTGATTCGGGTATCAACGGTAAAACGGGGACGTTGGAACCAGCAACGGACCTGGATTCTACCTTTGATCGCTGCCTGGACGTGCTGCCCGATTTGATTGGTCGAGAGATCTGGTCGGATAAGGAGCTTTGAGGAACTTCGCTGCCGCATGCTGCGTTGACGCTCGTGTGCAGCAACGGGGTGTTGTAGCATCCACGAAAAAGGGGAGGCGAAAGGCATGTGGCGATGGGTCCTGATGATTGCGCTCACCTTGACGCCCGCGAGCGGCTCACGGGCAGACGAGGGCGCGTTCCTGAAAACGCTTGGCGGCAATTGGGCAGGCACTGGAACGGTCCGCATCCGCGCCAACATGTCGCCGATCAATGTCTCCTGCAATTTCAGTTCCGAGGCCAGTGGTCTCGCCTTGTCGATGGAGGGTGTTTGCCGCGGCTTGCTATTGATCTCGCGATCTGTCGACGCGAAACTGCGCTATACCGGCTCGACCTATAGCGGCTCCTATCTCGGCCCGCGCGGCGGCCGTGCCGGTCTCAACGGCAGCCGCCGCGGCGACGCGATCATTCTCACCATTCGCTGGGCCAAGGAAGTCAACGGCGACCGCAGCGCCGATCTCACCCTGCGTAAGATCGGCACCAACGGCATGCAACTGACGACGATCGACGTCGATCCCGCCTCAGGCAAGCGGATCGTGACGAGCGAGATCAATCTCAAACGAAAATGAGCTGGAACGTTGCCTCGCCCGGACAAGGGCCCTCGCGGGCTCCTGTCGAGGACCCACCTGGAGTGAGTGACCGTCAGGCTGCAGCCGCGGTGCGAGTGTCGTAGTCGACGGTCCATTGCAGCGACGGGCGCTGCCCGCAGCGTTCGACCCACGCCTTGACGACGTCGCTGTCCGGTGTCGCCGCAGGATACCAGGCAAAGGGCGAATGCAGCAGCAGGTCAACCGCCGAGTAGTGTTCGCCCATCAGATAGGGCCTGTCCTTCAGCGCGTTTTCAAGGCGCTGTGCCATTTGTTCCGGACCGCGGAAGGTGATATCCAGATAGGGGTGCGAAAGCCCCGCCGCCTGCATGATCAGCACCGGCTCAACGACGCCAGCATACCAGGCAAGCCAGCTCAGATAACGGCCGCGCTGCGGGTCGCCGACAGGCGGCGCCAGCTTCTTTTCCGGGAAGAGATCGGTCAGATACTGAATGATCGCAATGCTTTCCCACAGCACGACGCCGTCATGGACGAGCAGCGGCACCTTGCCTTCCGGATGCGGGTTCGCCGGGTCCTTCCGGCCACTGCCGTCACCGCGGGTGATGTCGACGATCTTGATTTCGACCTTGTCGAGGGCGTCGAGTTCGCGAAGCAGCGTGATGATGCGCGACGAGCGCGAGCGCGGGGCGTGAAAGAGCGTCAGCATGATGAAGTCCTCGGTTGCGTTTGCGAATGCGAAACCTATACAGTTGCCCAACTGTCAGTTTCCGTCAGTAGGCTTCGTCTATCTTCAGTCATGGCCCGTAGTGATCGTTTGTTCCGCCTGCTGCAGGCGCTGCGCACCCTCCCTTCCCCGGTAACGGCCGCTCGGCTCGCCGAAGAGACCGGTGTGTCGTTGCGCTCGCTTTACCGGGACATCGACAGCCTGCGTGCCGCCGGCGCCGTCATCGATGGCGAGCGGGGCTTCGGCTACCGGCTGACCGAGGACATTGCCTTGCCTCCCCAGACCTTCACGCGACTCGAAATCGAGGCGCTGGTGCTCGGCCTCGCCGAAGTGCAGCACATGGGCGAGCCTGATCTTGCGGCCGCGGCAGGCGCTGTGCTTTCGAAGATCACGGCGACGCTGCCCGACCGGTTGCAGCGCCAGGCGCTGCACGCCGCATCGCAGGTCTATCGCTTCGAACGCCGGGATCCACCGGTGGCCGATGTCAGCCTGCTGCGCGAAGCCTGCTGGCAGGAGCGCGCGGTCGTCATCGGCTATGTGGACGCTGGGCAACAGAGGACCGACCGGCAGGTGCTGCCGCTGGCGATCGTCTATCTGGAGCGGGTGCTGGTGCTGCTCGCCTGGTGCTGCCTCCGGCAGGACTACCGCAAATTCCGCGTCGATCGCATCGCCGATGTCCGCATGGCGGACGAGAGCTTCCGCCCGCGCCGGGTGCCGATGCTTAGGGAGTTCATCGCCTACTTGAACGGTGGTGCGCCTGATAAACCGAAGATGACGCTGAGCGGGCAATGAGCCCAAACGACGACGCGGCCCNACGGGCCGCGTTCGGACTGCGCTTAGGCAGTCATGCCTTGGGAGGCAAGCTTATTCGGCCGGCTGCAGTGCCGGCTGCGGCAGCGCTTCCGGCGTGCGACCACCAAGGACAGCCGCCATCTGTGCCTCGTCCAGCTCGCCTTCCCACTTCGCAACGACGATCGTCGCGACCGCATTGCCGACGAAGTTGGTGAGTGCGCGGCATTCCGACATGAAGCGGTCGATGCCGAGGATGAGTGCCATGCCGGCAACCGGAACGGCGGGAACGACCGAGAGCGTTGCGGCCAGCGTGATGAAACCGGCGCCGGTGATGCCGGCGGCACCCTTGGAGCTCAGCATGGCGACGAGCAGCAGCAGCACCTGGTCGCCGAGCGACAGTTGGATATCCATGGCCTGGGCGATGAAGAGGGCCGCCAGCGTCATGTAGATGTTGGTGCCGTCGAGGTTGAAGGAGTAGCCGGTCGGAATGACCAGGCCGACGACCGAGCGCTTGCAGCCGGCCTTTTCCATCTTGCTCATCAGGCCCGGCAGTGCCGCTTCCGACGAGGATGTGCCGAGAACCAGCAGCAGTTCTTCCTTGATGTAGCGGATCAGCGCGATGATCGAGAAGCCGTTGTAGCGGGCGACGGCGCCGAGAACCAGGAAGACGAAGAGGAAGGACGTCAAGTAGAAGGTGCCGATCAACATCGCCAGATTGGCGATCGAGGCAACGCCGTATTTGCCGATGGTGAACGCCATGGCGCCGAAGGCGCCGATCGGGGCGGCCTTCATCAGGATGCCGACGAGCTTGAAGACCGGCAGCGTCAGCGCGTGCAGGAAATCGACGACTGGCTCAGCCCTCTTGCCGACCATCGCCAGCGCAAGACCGAAGAGCACGGAGATGAACAGCACCTGCAGGATGTCGCCATCGGCAAAGGCACCGACCAGTGTCGTCGGGATGATGTTCATCAGGAAGCCGGTGATCGTCTGCTCATGTGCCTTCTCGGCAAAGGTCGTCACCGCCTTGGCGTCGAGCGACGCCGGATCGATGTGCATGCCGGCGCCCGGCTGAACGACATTGGCGACGATCAGGCCGATGATCAGCGCCAGCGTCGAAAAGGTCAGGAAGTAGATCATCGCCTTGCCGGCGACGCGGCCGACCTTGGCGAGATCGGTCATGCCGGCAATGCCGGTCGCAACCGTGAGGAAGATGACCGGGGCGATGATCATCTTGACGAGGCGGATGAAGGCATCGCCGAGCGGCTTCAGCTCGGTGCCGAGCGACGGATAGAAATGGCCGAGCAGGATGCCCGCGGCGATCGCCGCCAGCACCTGGACATAGAGATGACGATAGAAAGGTGTCTTGCCGCGCGGTTCCGCGGATTGGTCGATAATCATGATATCCTCCACTGGACCCAGTCCGGCGTCATGCCGGGCCTCCCGGGTCAATTTCCGATGCGCGACAGCTCGGGCTGTCATGAGGATGTCATTTGCAACGGGCGTGCCAGTTCTCTGCGGCGAGAGCCAAGCCCTTGAATCGACGTGGATGTTTCGTTCACACGGCTCGACACGCACAAAGAGTTGAGCGGATTTCCGCACAGGTCGCCTGGAAGTCTGAGCGAAAAAATGCACAATCGCGCCATGTTCAGTGCCCTATCCGCACCCCTCAACCTGGCAGATCTCGACCGGTCGATGCGCCGCACCTGGCTGGTGTTCGCCGGCCTCGCTCTGGCGCTGCTCGTAGCCGGCCTTCTGTTCGCCGGTGAATATGGACGCAACCAGGCGCTCGAAACCGTCGACGCCCAGAGCCGGATCGATGCCAATCTGAAAGCCTCGCTGCTGCGCGCCGTGCTCGAACGTCAGCGCTCGACGCCGCTGGTGCTGGCCGACGACGTCGAGGTGAAAGCAGCGCTTTCGACCCGCGACGGCCAGGCGCTGCAGCGGTTGAACGAGAAGCTGCAGGCACTTGCCGCCAACACGGACGCCGCCGTCATTTATGTGATCGGCAACGACGGCGTCGCGGTCGCCGCCAGCAACTGGCGTGAGCCGACGAGCTTCGTCGGCAACGACTACGCCTTCCGCGAATATTTCCGCATGGCGATGCGGGACGGCAAGGCGGAGCATTTCGCCATGGGCACGGTCAGCAAACGGCCGGGACTCTATATCTCCCGGCGGGTGCAGGGGCAGGACGGCCCGATCGGCGTCGTCGTCGCCAAGCTCGAGTTCGACGATGTGGAAGCGGAGTGGCTCGCCTCCGGCAAGCCGGTCTATGTTACCGACCGGCGCGGCATCGTGCTCATCACCAGTTTCCCGTCCTGGCGCTTCATGACCACCAGAACCATTCCGCGCGATCGTGTCGCTGCGATCCGCGACAGCCTGCAATTCGGCGATGCCTCGCTGCTGCCGCTGCCGTTCCGCGACATCGAGCCGACCAGCGACGGCTCCAGCGAGCTGCATGCGCTGCTGCCCGGCGACAGCGAGCGGCGGTTCCTGCGGGTCGAAACCATGGTTCCGACCACGAGCTGGCGGCTGGAGCAACTGGCGCCATTGGATGGGGCGGTCTCGGCGGCAACCCGCGAGGCCCGGCTGATTGCGCTGGCCGTGATCGTGCCGCTGCTTGCGCTTGCGGCCTTCCTCCTGCGTCGTCGCCAGGCCCTGACCTTGGTTGCGACAAGGGAGCGTGCCGCGCGCGATGAACTGGAGCACCGCGTGGCGGAGCGCACCCAGGATCTCAGCCTTGCGCGTGATCATCTCGAAACGGAGATTGCCGATCACCGGCGCACCGGCGAGAAGCTCCAGGCCGTGCAGCAGGAACTGGTTCAGGCGAACCGTCTGGCGATCCTCGGCCAAGTGGCCGCCGGCGTCGCCCACGAGATCAACCAGCCGGTCGCGACCATCCGCGCCTATGCCGACAATGCCCGCACCTTCCTCGACCGGGGGCAGCAGCAAACGGCGGTGGAGAACCTCGTCAGCATCGCCGAGCTGACCGAAAGGGTCGGTACCATCACCGACGAACTCCGCAGCTTTGCCCGCAAGGGCCGCTTCGTCGCCGAGCCGACACCGATGCGCGAGGTGATCGAGGGCGCCTTGATGCTGCTTCGCAGCCGCTTTGCCGGCCGCATGGATGCAATCATCATCGACCTGCCGGAAAACGGGCTCAGCGTTTACGGCAGCCGCATCCGTCTTGAACAGGTCCTGATCAATCTCCTGCAGAATGCCTTGGAGGCACTCGGCGAGCGCAGCGATGCCGAGATCCGCGTGCGCTGTGAGGAGGACCCTTCCGGCACGGTCTTGCTGGTCGTTTCCGACAACGGCCCCGGCATACCACAGCATATCCGCGAGGATCTGTTCACGCCGTTCAACACCTCGAAGGACGAAGGTCTCGGCCTTGGACTCGCCATCTCCCAGGAGATCGTCGCCGACTATGGCGGCGAGATATCGGTCGAAACCAGCGACAAGGGCACCGTCTTCACGGTTCGCCTGAAGAGGGCCTGAGCGATGCAGCCGTCCGTCTACCTCATCGACGACGACAACTATCTGCGCAAGGCGATGACGCAGACGCTGGAGCTCGCCGGTTTCGACGTCACTTCGCTTGCGAGCGCCGCCGAAGCCTTGGAAACCCTCGACGCGAATTTCGATGGCATCGTCGTCAGTGATATCCGCATGCCCGGCATCGACGGGCTGCAGCTCTTTCGCCGCATCGCTACCTTCGACAAGGACCTGCCGGTCATTCTGGTGACCGGCCACGGCGACATACCGATGGCAGTTCAAGCGCTGCAGGATGGCGTCTACGACTTCATCCCCAAGCCCTTTGCCGCCGACCGGCTGGTGCAGAGCGTGCGCCGCGCGCTCGAAAAGCGACGGCTCGTCATGGAGAACCGCGCGCTCAAACGGGCGGCGGAAACGGCTGGCGACAGCCTGCCGCTGATCGGCCAGACGCCGGTCATGGAGCGCTTGCGCCAGACGATCCGGCACATCGCCGACACGGATGTGGACGTGCTCGTCGCCGGCGAAACCGGCAGCGGCAAGGAGGTGGTCGCGACGCTGCTCCACAATTGGAGCCGGCGCCGCGACGGCAACTTCGTGGCGCTGAACTGCGGCGCGCTGCCGGAAACGGTGATCGAAAGCGAACTCTTCGGCCACGAACAGGGTGCCTTCACCGGCGCCCTGAAGAAGCGTGTGGGCCGGATCGAACACGCGAGCGGCGGCACGCTATTCCTCGACGAGATCGAGGCGATGCCGCCGGCGACCCAGGTCAAGATGCTGCGCGTTCTCGAAGCCCGCGAGATCACGCCACTCGGCACCAATCAGGTGCGTCCCGTCGATATCCGCGTCATCGCCGCCGCCAAGATCGACCTCGGCGACCCGGCCCAGCGCGGCGACTTTCGCGAGGATCTTTACTTCCGGTTGAATGTCGTGACGCTGTCGATCCCGCCGCTGCGCGAGCGCCGCGATGATATCCCGCTGCTCTTTTCGCACTTCCTGACGCGGGCGGCGGAGCGCTTCAAGCGCGACGTGCCTCACATCTCGCCGGCAGTGCAGCAACACCTGATGACCCATGCCTGGCCCGGCAATGTGCGCGAACTCTCGCATTTTGCCGAACGGGTCGCACTTGGGGTCGAAGGCCCGCTGGGGCAGCCCATTGCAGTCGTTGAACAGTCTGGTTTCGCCCTGCCGGAACGGCTCGAACGCTACGAAGCGGAAATCCTGAAGGAGGCGCTTCGCGCCCAGCGCGGCGACGTCAAGGCGACGATCGAAGCGCTCGGCATTCCGCGCAAGACCTTCTACGACAAGCTCCAGCGTCACGGCATCAACCGAGCCGACTATGCGGAGCGCGGCATTCCGGAAAAATCCGGCAGCTAGCTCTCGTCAGCGGCCAAATACACTCTAAAATTGCATCTTCGCCGACCGACGAATTCGCGCTTGACGACCTGTGCCGTTCGATGGCTATCTCTTAGGCATTCACCAGGGGGGTCCCGCAAGGGGCTGAGATTCTGCTGGATGGCCGGCTTGCCGGCTGTGGCGCAGTGACCCGTTGAACCTGATCCAGTTCATACTGGCGTAGGGACGGTGCAGATATCGAAGCCAGGATTCCGTGCGTCCAGCATCTGGCGGAGCGTCTTTCATCCTTCCGGCATCAGAACTGGGTCTCCAATCGCAAACTTGGAGCCTCGTCATGAATATTGCCACAAAGCCTACCCCCCTCTCGGTCACCCAAGGCCCGCTTCCGGCCTCGCGCAAGATCCATAAGCCGGGCATCCTCCACCCGGATATCCGCGTGCCGATGCGCGAGATCGCGCTGCACCCGACCTCCGGCGAGCCGCCGGTTACCGTCTACGATTCCTCCGGCGCCTATACCGCCGATGACGCCGAGATCAGCATCGAGGCGGGCCTGCCGCGGCTTCGCCGCAACTGGATCGTCGGACGCGGCGACGTGGAAACCTACGAGGGACGGATCGTGCGGCCGGAGGACAATGGCTTTGCGAGCGGCGATCGGCTGACGCCGACCTTCCCGTTCCAGCACGCGCCGCTCAAGGCGACTGCTGGCAAGGCGGTAACGCAGCTTGCCTACGCCCGCGCCGGCATCATCACGCCGGAGATGGAGTTCGTGGCGATCCGTGAAAACCTCGGTCGCGATGCGGCACGCGCGAAGGTTCGTGACGGCGAAAGCTTCGGCGCACACGTTCCCGATCATGTGACGCCCGAATTCGTCCGCCAGGAAATCGCCAGCGGCCGGGCCATCCTGCCCGCCAACATTAACCATCCGGAATCCGAACCGATGATCATCGGGCGGAACTTCCTGGTGAAGATCAACGCCAATATCGGCAACTCCGCCGTCACCTCGTCGATGGCCGAAGAGGTCGAAAAAATGGTCTGGGCGACCCGCTGGGGCGCCGATACGGTTATGGACCTTTCGACCGGCCGCAACATCCACAACATCCGCGAATGGATCATCCGCAATTCGCCGGTTCCGATCGGGACCGTGCCGCTCTACCAGGCGCTGGAAAAGGTCAATGGCATTGCCGAGGACCTCACCTGGGAAGTCTATCGCGACACGCTGATCGAGCAGGCCGAACAGGGCGTCGACTATTTCACCATCCATGCTGGCGTACGCCTGCACTACATCCCGCTCACCGTCGATCGCGTCACCGGCATCGTCTCCCGCGGCGGCTCGATCATGGCCAAGTGGTGTCTGCATCACCACAAGGAAAGCTTCCTCTACGAGCATTTCGAGGAGATCTGCGACATCTGCCGCGCCTATGACGTCTCCTTCTCGCTCGGCGACGGCCTGCGCCCTGGCTCGATCGCCGACGCCAACGACGCCGCGCAATTCGCCGAACTGGAAACGCTCGGCGAACTTACGAAGATCGCCTGGGCCAAGGATTGTCAGGTGATGATCGAAGGCCCCGGCCACGTGCCGATGCACAAGATCAAGGAGAACATGGACAAGCAGCTTGCCGTCTGCGGCGAGGCGCCGTTCTACACGCTCGGCCCGCTGACGACCGACATCGCACCGGGCTACGATCACATCACCTCCGGCATCGGCGCTGCGATGATCGGCTGGTTCGGCACCGCCATGCTCTGCTACGTCACGCCGAAGGAACACCTGGGCCTGCCCGACCGCAACGACGTCAAAGTGGGCGTTATCACCTACAAGATCGCCGCCCACGCCGCCGATCTCGCCAAGGGTCACCCGGCCGCCCAGGTGCGCGACGACGCTCTCTCGCGCGCCCGCTTCGAGTTCCGCTGGGAGGACCAGTTCAACCTCTCTCTCGACCCGGAGACGGCCCGTAACTTCCACGACGAGACCCTGCCGAAGGAGGCGCACAAGGTCGCGCATTTCTGCTCGATGTGCGGCCCGAAATTCTGCTCGATGCGGATCTCGCACGACATTCGTGCGGAAGCGCAGAAGGAGGGGCTGGAGGCAATGGCCGCGAAATACCGCGAGGGTGGCGACCTCTATATGCCGGTCGCTGAGGTCGAAGATAAGAGTTAAAGGGCACACGTCGGGAGGGACGCCTCGTAGTCCCTTCCGACGGCAAGGCGGATGCTGGGCCCTGGGGGAATAGCTTGCCCCCTTATCGGTTGAACGATATGTAAAACTCACGCAAAAGTCGCCGCCGGCGGACCCGTCATTCACGCCAAGCTGCCGTCCTCTGCGGCGCTCTTGCAGGACGACGAAAAAAACGCTGTTTACGAGGAGAATGACTTGAGGACACGCCTGCTGAGACTGACGGCCCTGTCGATAGGCGGCCTTGTGGCACTCGCTGGAGATCTGCCACGCCTCGACGACAGCGGGAGTTTTGCCACGGGTTTTTCCTGGATTTCTGCCGCCCATGCGGACGACGAAGTCGGCGGCGGGAATGGTGAAAATGGCACTGATGGCAGCGACCAAGGTGGCGAAAACGTCGGGAGCGGCGGAAGCAACGGCACAGAGGGTGGCGGCGATGGGGGTGGTGGCAATTGGGGCACCGGTGACGGCAGCGGCGTAGGCGGCGTTCCCGGCGGCACCGGCGCAGGCGGCGGAGGTGCTGCCGTCATCGACAGCGATAGCCACAGCGAGCCCCACTCATCGATGCGCGACTCACGGGATTACGGACCAAGCGGCAAGGTCTGGCACGGCGGCAGCAATTTCCTTAACCTTTTCCGCCAGACGCCGGAAAGGCGCTTCGAACGGAGCCAGCCTGAATCTCCTGCCCGGCAGAAGACCGTTCACACGAAATGAGAGCCTTGAAGACAGGTCAACTTCGTCGCAACGGAGGGGAGCTACGCCATTTCTCGAAACCGGACTCCGGATGTGCGTGTAGGAACGGGTTCTGACGCGCGAGAACCAGCTCAGCCGGCGTCAGAGCTTTACATTCGAGATATGTCTATCCCGATCACGACCTGCCGGAGTGTGGCGGCGGAGTTACGGATACAGACCATCGTCTTTCTCGCCGCGAGTATTCCTAACTGCCTTTCCAGCCGCTGCAAGCAATCCGCTCGACGACATCGAGCAGCACATTCGCCCCGGCAACCAGATCATCCGCCTCCGTGTGTTCGCGCGGATTGTGGCTGATGCCGTCGCGGCTCGGCACGAAGATCATCGCCGTCGGCGCGACGCGTGCGATCATCTGCGCATCGTGGCCGGCGCCCGAAGTCATGCGCCGGCTCTTCAGGCCCCGCGCCTTCGCCGAAGCCTCGATCGTGGCGACAATGCCCAGATCGAAGGCGACCGGCTGGAAACGCGCCAGGCGCTCGACCGATATCTCGACACCCTCTTCAGCGGCGACACGCAGGAGGAAATCCGCAAGCGCCGCCTCCAGCGCCTGCAGCCGATCCTCGTCCGGGTCGCGCAGGTCTACGGTGAAGACCGCCCGCGACGGAATGACGTTGATTGCGTCCGGCTCGAAACGCATGGTGCCAATGGTCGCGACGCTCGGAGCGTTCGAGCGGGTTATATGATCGCGCAGGAAAAGGCCGATGCGGGCGGCCGCAAGCCCGGCGTCACAGCGCATCGCCATCGGCGTCGTGCCGGCGTGATTGGCGACACCGTCGATCGTCACCCGCTGCCAGGAAATGCCCTGCAGGTTTTCGACCGCGCCGATTGCAAATCCCTCGCGCTCCAGCACCGGTCCCTGCTCGATATGGAGCTCGACATAGGCGTGGGGTATGAGGAACCCCGGTTCGACATTGCCCGCATAGCCGATCCGCGCGAGTTCCTCTCCCAGCACCGCGCCATCTGTGCCGACGGTCGCAAGCGCCTTCTCCACCGGAAGCCCGCCGGCATAGACGAGCGAGCCGAGCATGTCGGGCGCAAAACGCACGCCCTCCTCGTTGGTGAAGGCGGCAACGACGATCGGCCGGGCCGGCGTCAGACCGCGCTCTCTCAAAGTTTCGATCACTTCGAGCGCGGCAATCACGCCGTAACAGCCGTCATAGATGCCGGCATTGATGACCGTGTCGACGTGCGAGCCGAGCATGATGGGCGCCTCGCCGGCATTACCCTCGTCGCGCCAGGTGCCGAAGATATTGCCGATGCGGTCGATGGCGACTTCGAGACCCGCCGCCTCGATCCAGGCGACGAGGCGATCGCGGCCAGCCTTGTCGTTGTCGGAACCGGCCAGTCGCGTCAATTGCCCGTGGGGATCGCGGCCGATCTCGCCAAGATCGTGAATACGCCCGAGGAGGCGCGCGGCATCGATGGTCTGCATTGGCTTGGCTGTCCTGCTTTCATGCGGATTTCTGTTCATGGCCGGGGCTCAGTCGGCGCCAGTCTCTGCCGGGTGATTTCCGCGTGGTAGCGCGCGCCGAAGATCAGGGCATCATCGTTGAAATCGTAACGCGGATTGTGCAGCGGCGCCGACGTCTCGCCGTTGCCGATGAAGACGAAGCAGCCCGGCACGTGCTCGAGGAAGCGCGCGAAATCCTCCGAACCGGTCATAGGCTCAGCGGCCGTCGCGACATTCTCAGGCCCGAACACCGCTTGCGCCGCAGCAAAGGCGTGGCCGGTCAAGGCCGGGTCGTTGATGAGCGGCACGAACTCGCGTGTGTAGCTGACCTCGACCTCGCAGCCATAGGCATCCGCCGTGCCCTTGGCGATCACGCGCGTCTCCGCCTCGATCTTGGCGCTGACCTCGGGGCGGAAGCTGCGGGCGTCCCCGAGGATCCGGGAGAGGCCGGGCAAGGCATTGCGCGTGCCGTCGGTCAAGAGTTCGGTCACCGAAACGACGCCGATATCGGTCGGCGAAAGGCGCCGCGAGACGATCGTCTGCAGATTGACGACGGTAGCGCAAGCCGCGACAAGCGTCTCATTGCCCCAATGCGGCCGCGCCGCATGCCCGCCAACACCCTTCAGCACGATTTCGAAATTGTCCTCCGCCGACATGATCGCGCCGACACGGGTCTCGAAGCGGCCGACCGGCAGCCCCGGCATGTTGTGCAGGCCGTAGATCTCGTCGAAGGGGAAGCGCTCCATCAGGCCGTCGTCGAGCATCGCCAGCGCGCCCTTGCCCCACTCTTCGGCCGGCTGAAAGATGAAACAAACGGTGCCGTCGAAGCCTCCGCCTTCTGCCAGCATTTTCGCTGCCCCGAGCAGCATTGCGGTGTGGCCGTCATGGCCGCAGGCATGCATGGTGCCGGGCCGGGTCGAGCGATAGGACTGCTCTACCTGCTCCGGTATCCGGAGCGCGTCCATGTCGGCGCGAAGGGCGATGGCGCGATTGCCACTGCCGCGTTTCAGCCGGCCGACGACACCGGTGCCGCCGACGCCTTCCACGACCTCGTCGAGCCCGAATTCTCGAAGCTTCGCCGCGACGAAGGATGCGGTGCGCTGCTCCTCAAAACCGAATTCCGGATGCGCGTGCAGATCACGGCGCCAGGCGGTCATATCCTCGACAAGCCGATCAAAGTCGATTCCCACCATGAGTCACCCTCTTTCGTTCGGTGTGTTCGCGACAGTCTCGGGCGACAGACCCACCAAGGCAGCATAACGCTCGGGATCCGTGGCCCCCTCGGTATTCATGACGAAGACGCGCGACTGTGCGGTCAATCCGAGCGCTTCCCGCAACGCCGGATCTCGGGCAACCGCCAGAAGCCCGGCCAGCCCGACGCCACCGCTCTCACCGGCGACGATCGCCGGGTCAGCCCCCTTCGGGCGCGCGAGCCGGTTCATGACCGAAACGGCGTCCTCATCATCGACGGTCATGAAGGCATCGGCCACGCGGGACAGGATACGCCAGGCGACGAGCGACGGCTCGTAGCATTCGAGCATCGCCATGATGGTCGGCTCGCCATGTGGTACCTTGACGGTTTGCCCCGCCTTGGCGCTTTCGTAGAGGCAGGCGGCCCGTGCGGGATCGACGACGACGAAACGCGGTCTCTCCGCTCCATAGCGCAACGCCAGATGTCCCGCGGTGGCGGCGGCAATGCCACCGACGCCTGCCTGCACGAAGACATGGGTCGGCGGCTCTTCCATCTGCCGCAACGCCTCGCTGAGCAGCGCCGTGTAGCCCTGCATCACCAGGCCGGGAATGTATTCGTAGCCGGGCCAGGATGTGTCGGAAACCACCGTCCAGCCATTCTCGTCGCAGACCCGCGCCGCCTCGCGGACAGAATCGTCATAGGTGCCGGCCACCCGAACGATCTCGGCGCCATAGTGAGCGATCGCCTCGATGCGTTTCTCGCTGACGCCCGCATGCACGAAGATCACCGATCTCGCACCAACGAGCCGGGCGCCCATTGCGACGGACCGGCCATGATTGCCATCGGTGGCGCAGCCGAAGGTCATCGCCCCGGCAATCGCCCGGACCTCGGGCTGATCGAGGTCATCGAGATCGAGGCTGCGCCCGAGACGCCGTTCCGCCTCTTCGATCACCAGACGGATCACAGCATAGGAGCCGCCGAGCGCCTTGAAACTTCCAAGGCCCAGGCGATGGCCTTCGTCCTTGACGAAGATGCACGCAACACCGATCTCGCTGGCCAAGGCAGGCAAGGCATGAAGCGGTGTCGGCCGATGATCGGGGCGCCGGGCAAGCTGCCGCTCGACATTTGCTGCGGCCGCGAGCGACAGCATGTCCTCATCCTCGGGCAGCAGGTGATGGCCGAAATCGGCATGGGTGTTGGCAAGGAACATGGTGCAATCCCCGTAGACCAGCGAAAATCTATTTCATCGCGGGCGAGAAATGCGCTCTAAATGATCACCGCTGATGCAAGTTTGTAAAGCAGATCAGGTATGCCGACGCATGGCATTCCGCTCACAACCGCCCTGAACGCATGAACCGACAGGCACCAGATGGCCCCTTCGAAAAGACCAAAGGTCGAACTGGATCGTTTCGACCTCGCGATCCTCGCCATTCTGCAGAAGGACAACACGACGCCGCAGCGCCAGATAGGCGAAGCGGTCAATCTATCCGCTCCGGCCGTCCAGCGGCGGATCAAGCGCATGGAGGAAACCGGCGTCATCCGCGCCAATGTCGCGCTGATCGATCCGGTCAGCGTCAACCAGGCGCTGACGATCCTGGTAGAGGTGGAGGTCGAGAGCGAGCAGATCGCCCTGCTCGACGCGGCGAAGGTGGCATTCACCGCCGCGCCCGAGGTGCAGCAATGCTACTACGTGACCGGCGATGTCGATTTCATGCTCGTCGTCATCGTGCCGACGATGGCCGACTACGAGGCCTTTACGCGGCGAATGTTCTTCGGCAATGCCAATATCAGGCGGTTCCGCACCTTCGTGACGATGGACCCGGTCAAGGTCGGCCTGTCGGTGCCGATTTAGAGTGATGCCACTAACAGTCGCCTTTCGAATGGCGTTGTTCCACCCCCCTACTTCGAGCCCGTGAGCGCCTTTTTCTCCGCTTCCGCATCTAGCGGCTGGCCGGCGCCGATCGATGTCAGAAAGGCGTCGACGGTTTCGAGCGACGAGGCGGGCGCATATCCGTCTCCGCCTTCGGGCCTGGCGACGGACGCAGCCGAAATCGACGAGACTTGAGCGAGATCAATGCCAGGATACCTGGTCGGCGGAGACTGGCGGTTGGACGATCTCTTTAGAAGAGGAGAGCCTCATGTTGATCAGAGAAATGACGCGACAGGAATGTCTCGACCTTGTCGCTGAGAACCATATCGCCCGCCTGGGCTGTACCCGAGATGGCCAGCCCTATATCGTTCCCATCCAATATGCTTTGGCCGCCAACCGGCTCTACAGCTTTTCGATGCCCGGGCAGAAGATAGACTGGATGCGCGCCAATCCGCGTGTCTGCGTACAGGTCGACACGGCAACGGATCGGCAGAATTGGCGAAGCGTCGTCATCCACGGCCGCTACCAGGAACTGCCGGACACCAAGCAATGGCACCGCGAGCGCATGAATGCCTGGTCGCTTCTCGAACAGCGCATCAACTGGTGGGAACCGGGTGGCCTGAAGCCCGGTGAACAGCCGGTTGCAGGCGCATCGCCGCATCTCTTTTTCGAAATCGAGATCGACGATGTGACCGGACGTGCCGCCTCTGCCGGCTAACGATTGTCGGCGCGCAGGCAAATGCTGCGCGCCGTTCCGGGCGCTGCCGGTCAATGCGCCATGAGCACGGGGACCACGGCGTTTTCGAGCATCGAACGGGTAACGCCGCCAAAGACGCGTTCACGCATCCTGGAGTGCCCATAGGCACCCATGACGATCAGGTCGGCCGCCACATCCGACGCAAACCGATTGATCACGTCGTCGACCCGATGCCCTCCGCTCGGCAGTCTCTCGACGGAGACGGAAACGCCGTGCCGGGCGAGATAACCGGCGATATCGGCGCCCGGTTCCTCACCGTTCTTGCCATAGGCGGAACGGGGGTCGACCATCGTGACGTAGACGGTCTCGGCTCCGATCAGCAGATCGAGCGCTTCACGCACCGCGCGCGCGGCTTCCAGCCTGGAGTTCCAGGCGAGTACCACGGTCTTCGGATCAAGCCGCACGGTCTTGCCCCTGGGCATAATGAGGACTGGGCGCGCGGAGCTGAACAACGTCCCGTCGATGGTACGGGAGCGCAGTTCCGGGTCCAGCATCAGGCCATCGCCGACCAGCGTCAGGTCGGCGTAACGCGCACGCTCGCCGATCTCGTCATCGGCCCAGGCGACCTCGGTATATTTCGTCTCGACGCCGAACGAGATGCCTTCCTTGGTGAGAACATCAACAGCTTTTTCCGCACAGGATTCGAGTTTGTCGACGTCACGCTGCCGCTCGTTCAGCCAATCAATGGAGATGGCGGCGGCATAATCGCCGATCGGCGGTGAGGCGGCGAGCTTGACGATCAACAGGGAGAGGTGGGCGTTTGCGGAAGCACAGACCTGTGCTGCCGAACGCAGATGCTCCACGGAATGATCGACACCAACGACGGCGAGAATGGTCTTGTATGTCATCGGGTTTTCTCCTGGCGACCAGATTTAGGGTCTGGATCAGCGTAGGTAGAAGCCCGTGCGGCGGCATTGATCCCCGTCAACAAAGATCGCGGACATGGGCGTATAATTCGGAAAGAGTTTTGCCCTCACGCAGCCGCAGTCTTTCGCGGCGGCGAGAACAGGTGGGATGGGCGCATAGCGCCGCCGATGAACTGCGCGACCCAGAACGTGGCCCCGTCGTTTCGACACCTCTACGTTTGGTGATGGAGTTCGGGGAGGAAAGGCGGTCGTCAGGTCCGGCGCGCGACGACCGGCACGTAATGCTCGAGCTCCGGTGCCGGGAACTTGAGCGTCGCGTTGATTTCCGCCGAGCGGTAGAGGCCCATCAGCATCTCGACGACGGCGAGCCCGTCCTCGAAGGTTTCGAGCGGCTTTTCGCCCTTGCGGAAGCACTCGACCATGTGGCGGTTCTCATCGGTATAGCCATAGACACCCGCCTCGTCCTCAAGCACCGGCATCAGACCCTGCTCCGCATTCTGCTTTTCCACGAGGTCTTCGCCTTCCGACCCCTTGACCTCGCGCGACATGAAGATCTTCAGGCCGGTGCTCAGCGAATTGTATTCGAGCGCATATTCCGGCCCGAGCAGTTCAAGCTGGATGCGCAGCCCGGCGCCGACATAGGCCCAGGAGGTGGTCGCCTCGATCATCAGTTCGTTACCGTCCTGGTCTTCGAGCGTCACCGTGGCGCGGGCAAAATCTTCCGACGGCCGGTTGCGGTAGTCCACTTCGTTGCCGAAGCGCTTGCGCAATTGTTCGGCATAATTGGGTCGCGTCCATTTGAGGTTGGCGACGGTGCCGTTGACAGCCTTGATTTTCAGTGAGTTGCGCGGTGCGCCGGGCGCCGTGAGCAAGTAGCGCGCCACCTCGACGCTGTGGCACATCATGTCGGAGAGCACGCCGCCGCCCTGCTTGTCGCCCTGCCAGAACCAGGGCTCGTGCGGGCCGGAATGTTCCTCCGCGGCGCGCGCCAGATAGGGGCGACCAGTGGTCGAGACGGCGCGCCGCCAGATGATCTCCTTGCCGCGCAGCACCGGCGTGCAGAACACCTGGTTTTCAAGATAGCCGTGATTGAGGCCGGCGTCCTCGGCAAGCGATAGCATCTCTCGCGCCTCGGCAATGGTGCGGGCAAGCGGCTTCTCGCAGGCGACGGCAAACACCGTGCTGCGGCCATCCTTGACCGCCTTGTGGAGAGTACGCATGACGTCGAGGCGGGTGTAATTGGGCGAGAGAATCCAGATCGCGTCGACATCATCGGCGGTCAGCAGCGCCTCCAGGCTCCCATGGGTGCGGCAGGTGCCAAGACCAAGTGCGGCGACCTCCTTGGCAAATTTCTCCCGGTTTTCGGGCTTGCGGCTGAAGACGCCGGTCACCTCGACATTGCGCACACCGATCATCGATTTCAGATGGAAATGGGCGATGAAGCCCGATCCGACGAAACCCACACGCAGCGTCTGCTTCGGTAGCTGTGTCATTCTGTTCTCCCGGGTTGTCGTTTTTCTGAAGTCGGCGCGGGATGCGGGCGGAATACCGCCCTCACTTTCCTCATCCCGCTCTGGTCATTTCTTCGGCGGCGCGGTGCTGCCGCGAATGTTGAGGGCGGTCGGCAGCACGACGGCCGGTGCAGCGGCAACATCGTCGCCGGACAGGATATCGAGAAGCAGCGACATCGCCGTGCGGCCGATATCGGCGCGCGGCTGGCTGACCGTCGTCAGCGGCGGATAGAAGGCCTTGCTCAGATAGAGGTCGTCGAAGCCGACGACCGAGACGTCGCCCGGAACATCGCAGCCGAGCCGTCGCAAGGCGTGGATCGCGCCATAGGCCATCTCGTCGTTGGCGGCAAAGATCGCCGTCGGTGGCTCCGGCAGGGCGAAGAGTTCGGCGACGCAGGCCTCTCCGCTTTCGAGCAGGTAGTCGCCGCGCACCTCGTAACCCTCAGGGATCGGCAGACCGGCGGCTGCCATCGCGGCCCGGTAACCGTCACGCCGGTGCATCGCCATCACCTCCGGCAATGGGCCGGCGACATGGGCGATGCGGCGATGCCCGAGTGCAATCAAATGCTCAACCGCCTCACGCGCCGCGGCAGAGTTGTCGATCTGCACATGCGGAAAGCCTGCAGTTTCGATCATTTCGAGCGCCACGACGATGGGAAGGTGAGAAACCGCAGCGCTTTCGCCCGGCTGCGGCTCCGGCAGCTTGCCGGTCATCAGGATCATGCCGTCGGCATGGCCATCGCGCAGCATGTTGAAGTATTCGACCTCGCGATCCGGATCATTCTCGGTATTGCCCATGAGAACGGCGTACCCGGCCGCCCGGGCCGTCGCCTCCACGCCCTTGAGGATCTCGAGATAGAAGGGGTTGCCAACATCTCGCACGACGAGCAGCACCGACATCGACCGGCGTGTCCTCAGGTTTCTTGCGCTGACGTTCGGCCGGTAGTTCAACTCGCGCGCAAGCTCGTGGATGCGCTTGCGCGTCTCGTCGGTCACCAGGCTGGAGCCGCTGAGCGCGCGGGAAACGGTCGCGACCGAGACTCCGGCCCTCTCCGCAATGTCCTTGATTTTCGGCCGCTCGCTCATGCCCGCATCGCCCGCCCACGGCCGTAGAACAACATCAGGAGCAGCAGCGTCGCGCCAAACACCATCTGGCGGCCGGATTCGTCGATATTGACCGTCGTCAGGATGCCCTGGAGGATGACGAGCAGCAGGGCGCCCGCCATGGTGCCGGTGTAGCCGCCCTTGCCGCCGGCAAGCGAGGTGCCGCCGAAGACGACCGCGATGATCGAGGAGAGCATGTATTGCTCGCCGACATTGGCGAAGGACGAGCCGGAATAGCCGAGCAGGCAGAGCCCGGCGATCGCAGCGAACATGCCCGAAATCATGAACAGACCGACGCGCATGAGGCGGACCGGGACGCCGGTCATATAGGCCGCATGTTCGTTCGAGCCGATCGCATAGATGCGGTGGCCGAAGACGGTGCGGTTCAACATGAAGGCCATCAACAGGCCGATCGCGATCCAGAGCCAGATGATGCCGGGAATGCCGAGCGCGAAGGGTTGCGTGACGAAGGCCGAAAGCCCCGGCGCGGCCCGACCCGAAGGGATACCCTGGCGGATGACGACGAGCAGGCCCTGCAGCACGCCGAGCATGCCAAGCGTCATGACCAGCGGCGGTATGCGCAAAAGCGTCACGCCGAGACCGTTCAAGAAGCCGAAGAACGCGCCGGCCGCCAGGCAGGCCAGCACCGCCGGCAGGATACCGCCATCGGCGCCGTTCATGACGTTGCCGGCGATGATCGCCGACAAGGAGACGATACCGCCGACGGAGAGGTCGATGCCCTCGCGGCCACCGAGAATGACGACGTTCTGGCCGGCGGCGACGATGCCGAGCAGCGAGGCGACGATCAGGAGACGCAGGATCTGGTCGGCCGAGGCGAAGCCGGGCGAAAGGCTTTGACCGAGATAAAGCAGCGCGACGATGAGGATCAGCGCAACGACCAATGGCTGTTTGAAGAAGGTGGTAACCGCAGTCATGCGCGTGCCCTCCGGCCGGCAAGCACGCCGGCCATCAACACCAGGAGAATGGCAAGGCCCTGGACGAAGTTCTGCCATTCCGAAGGCGTGCCCATGAAGAAGACCAGCGAGTTGACGAGGCCGATCGTCAGAGCGCCGAGCAGCGAACCAACCACCGTCGTCCAGCCGCCGGCGAGCGCACTGCCGCCGAGCACGACCGCCGCGACGCTGTAGAGCGTCATCTTGCCGCCGACGAGCGGATCGCCGCTGGCCGTATCGCCGGTCAGGCAGAAGGCCGCGAGCGCCGAGAAGAGGCCGCTGAGCAGGTAGCCCCTAATGCGGACAGCCACGACCGGCAGCCCCGTCTGATAGGCGGCCTGCTGGTCATCGCCGACGGCCAGCAGTTCGGTCACGATACGGGTGCGCGACAGGAGATAGAGCAGCACGGCGAGAGCCGCGAGCACGTAGAAGACGAAAGGCAGGCCGAGCAGACGTCCGCCATAGGTGCGCCAGAAGAGCGCCGGCGCCGGCGTACCGGCGACCGGCATGACGTAGAGCGCCAGGCCGATGAAGAAGATGCTGGTGGCGAAGGTGGCGACGATCGCCTGCAGGCGAAGGGCTGCGACGACGAGGCCGTTGACCAGGCCGCAGGCAAGGCCGATCAAGACGCCGAGCGCAAGCGCGAGCAGCACCGCACCGGCACCGCCGCCCCAGCGCTCCATCAAGACGACGATCGCCACGTTGACCAGCGACAGCGTCGCGCCGGCCGAGAGGTCGATGTCTCCGGCGGACACCACATAGGTTTGGGCGATCGCCAGCATGATCAGCGCCATATAGGTGCTGAGAAGTCCAGTCAGCGATCGAAAACTCAGGCTATTCGGAGAGAAGAGGCCGTTGAGCGCCAGTAGTGCAACAACGATCACAAGCGCCGGCAGGAAGGGGTAGCGCTCCAGCCAGGAACGGAGGCCGCCCGCCCCGGAAGTTCGCATGTCGGTCGTTGTCGATGTCATCACGCGGCCTCGTATGCAGCCTGGTAGAGATTGTAGCGGGTGCGATCGTCGCCGGTCAGTTCACGCGTCACCGAGCCGCCGTTGAAGACGAGGATGCGGTTGGCATTGCCAAGCAGCTCGGCGTCTTCAGACGAATAGAGCAGAATACCGAGGCCGTCGGCCGCAAGCTGCCGGATCAGCGCGAAGAGATCGGCCTTGGCCGAGAGGTCGATGCCCTTGGTCGGATCGTCGAGCAGCAGCACGTCGGGCCGGTCGATCAGCCAGCGGGCGATGATCACCTTCTGCTGGTTGCCGCCGGAAAGCGAATTGATCGGATGGAAGAGGCTGGCAAACTTCGTGTGCATCGCCGCGAGCGCCGGCATCGCCTTGTTTTTCAGGCTTGAGGGCCGCGCAATCATCAGCCGGTCGCGGAGATAGTGGATCGGCGTGACATTCTCGATGATTGGGCGGCCGCTGATGACCCCGTCACGGCCGCGGTCGCCGGAGACATAGGCGCAGCCGCGCCGGATCGCATCGCGCGGGCTCTTGGCGTTATAGCGTTCGCCGCCGATCGTCACCTCACCTGACGTCACGGCGCTTGCGCCAAAGATCGCTCTCAGCAGCGCCGACTGCCCTTGGCCGTGCAGACCACCAAGGCCGAGGATCTCTCCCCGTGCCACCTCGAAACTGACATCGCGAAAGCCCTTGCCGGTTAGATTTCGGACCGAGATCACCGCCTTCGCCCGGGTTTCCACCACCGCTGGCGCCGAGGACCGGGCCGCCGGCATGTCGCTGGCACCGCCGACCATCAGCCGGATCACCGTTGCTGGATCGGTATCGGAGAGCTTGAGCGTCTCGATGGTCTCGCCGTCGCGGATGATCGTCACGCGATCGCCGATCGCGGTGATTTCGTCCATTCGGTGCGAGATGAAGATGACGCCGCGCCCTTGCGCCTTGAGGCCACGCAGGATTTCGAAGAAGCGATCGACCTGGGCGCGATCGAGCGCCGAGGTCGGCTCGTCGAAGATCAGGATCGGTGCTTCACTGGCGAGCGCCTTCATGATTTCGACCAGTTGCCGCTGGTCGGCCCTAAGATTGCCAACGAGCGCCTCCGCATGGAAGCCTTCGCCGGCGACCTCGGCGAACAGCGCGATGTAACGCGCCGCCCGCGCCTTCAGCGCCCGCCGGTCGATGAAGAAACCGGCCTTCACCGGCAGGGCGGAGAGGCAGATGTTCTCTTCGACCGAACGATGGCTGGCCAGGCTGAGTTCCTGATAGAAGATGCCGATGCCGGCAACGCGCGCGGCTTGCGGCCCGGAAATCGTCACGGGCTTGTCATTGATCAGGATCTGGCCGCCGTCGGGGCGCACGCTGCCGGCGATGACCTTGCAGAGCGTGCTCTTGCCGGAGCCGTTGGAGCCCATCAGCACATGCACCTCGCCGGCGGCGACGTCGAGATCGCCGCGGCGTAACGCCAGCGTTGCGCCGTAAGCCTTGCTCACGCCGTTCAGTCTCAGTTTCGACATCGGCTGTCCACCATTTTGGTTGCTTGCTGCACCACCTCAAGTCGCGCCTTGGCGAGCTCCGCTGCAGCTGATTTCATGCCCGATACGATCCTGCCCTGGGAGCCGTCGGCGGCATTGGCCGCTGGGCAACTCAGATGCGAGCTGCCCGGTGGATCAGCGCTTACTTGAACAACGCCGTCGCGTCGTCGATCGAAAGCGCGTTGGTGTAGGAGTAATAACCCGGCTTGCCGTCGAGCTGCTTGGCCGCGTCCGCGAGGTTCTTGGAATCGATGAACGGGATCGGCAGATACATGGCGTTCTTGTACTGCCCCGCCGTTGCCGGCTCCTTCAGTTCCTTGCCCTGCAGCATCAGCACCGCGACGTTGAGCGCGCTCGCCATGACGCCGGGCGGGTTGACGGTCGCGCCGGAATTCAGCTTGTCCTTCACCCAGAGGTCGATGAAGTCCTTGCGGATTTCGCCGGTGGCGGCGATCTGGCCGGTCTTGCCGGCATCCATGATCGACTTCCAGGCCCCGGCGGCCATGCCGTCCTGCACGACGACGCCGTTGATGTCAGGATAGGTCGCAAGGATGTTCTGCATCGCCTGCTGGCCTTGCGCCTGATCCCAGTTGGCGTTGACTTCGTTGACCACCTGGATATCCGGATAATCCTTGAAGACGCTCTTGTAGCCGGCAACGCGCATCTCGTTTGCCGGATGACCGGCGACGCCGTTGATGGCAACGACCTTGCCCTTGCCGCCGAGCGTATCGGCCAGCCACTTGGCGCCGGCCGCACCCCAGGCCGTCTGATCGATGCCGACATAGATCGCATCCGGCGACGACACTTCGGCGTCCGTCGCGATCACCAGAATGCCGGCTTCCTTCGCCTGAGCGAAGATCGGATCGAAGGCGGTCGGGCTGTTGGGGTTGATGATGATGGCGTTCACGCCCTCGGCAATGAAGTTGCGCACCTGCGCAATCTGCCCGGGCACGTCGACATTGGCACTCTGGACCGAGACTTCGACGTCGACGCCTTTTTCCTTCCACTTCGCCGCGGCCTCCTTGGCCTCGTCGATCATCTGCGTGCGCCATTCGCTGCCGACCCAGCCGTTGGACAGGCCGATCTTGAAGGTCTCGGCATTGGCGAAAGAAGCGGAAATGGCAATGGTAGCGACAGCGCCAAGCGCTGCGGCGATAAATCTCTTCATAAGATCCTCCCAAATCTTGCGAAACCTATGAAGCCAGAAAATGTAATCGATTTCAATGGGGGTTTTCCAGGGATTTTTACAGAGGATTCTATTTCGGCCACTCACCTGACCCCCGGAGCAATGGAATGCGGCAACGCGCAGGCGCCTGGCCACTTCCGGAGGAGTGCAAAGGAGGGGCAATAGCGCTTGGCTCCCCCTTCCCGCTGTGCAACAGCTGGGGCAGAGGCGACGACGATTCGTCGTGACGCCAGCTGGAATGAAATGCAGGAATGAAGCCATGACATGAAGGCGCTGCGGGACTGATCCCGATTGCCGCCGGAGCGACGGCCAGCCCGTTGCTCAAATCGCAACACTTCGTTGCTTGCCGGCCGGCTAGCCGCAATTTGCCCTCTCCCCCTACTGTGAAATCTGGGCAAAGAACAACAACTGGCTCCCAACCAGAGGAGAACATCATGACCGGAAAAACCGGAGCCGCCTCGGGCGCGCTCTATCTGCACATCCTTGTGCTGGCGATCGTCATCGTCTCCGAGCTGATCGGCATTCAACGCCTTCCGATCGGCATCGGCACCGTCATCTTCCTGCCGATCCTCTACGCTTTCGCGCTCGGCATCCTTGTCAATCCCGCCATTTTCAAGGCGAGCGCCAAGTTCCTGTCGCGCGATGCGGTCAAGCTTTCCGGCGCGATGATCACCGTCGCCATCATGCCGTTCATCGCCAAGTTCGGAACGACCGTCGGCCCGCAGATCTCCAAGATCATCGAGGCCGGCCCGGCGCTGGTGCTCCAGGAGCTCGGCAATCTCGGCACGATTCTCGTCGCCTTCCCGGTCGCGGTATTCCTGCTCAAGATGGGCCGCGAGGCCGTCGGCGCGACCTATTCGATCGACCGTGAACCGAACCTCGCGCTGATCGCCGACAAGTACGGTCTCAACTCGCCGGAAGGTGCGGGCGCCATGGGCGTCTATGCCACTGGCACGCTGATCGGCACCTTCGTCTTCGCCATCATGCCGCCGATCGTCCATGGCCTCGGCATCTTCGACGTGCGTGCGCTCGCCATGTCCTGCGGCGTCGGCTCCGGCTCGATGCTGGCGGCCTGCACCGGCGGCCTCGTGGCTGCCGTGCCCGACCAGAAGGACATCATCCTCGCGCTTGCCGCCGCCAGCAACATCCTGACCTATGCCACCGGGCTCTATGTCGGCATGTTCGTCGCGCTGCCCTTGACCGAGTGGCTCTACAACAAGGCTCGGCCGTCCGAGCGTCGCGCTCAAGCCTGATCGGGAGAGATATCATGGCCAACCAGACCAACACCTCCGCCAACTACGCCGACGATCTCCCTCTTAACGCCGAAGACGAGCGCAAGATCGATGTCGTCGGCCATGCCGGCCTGCTTCTGATCGCTTGCGCCATCGGGCTTATCGCCAATTGGGTCGGCACCGGCACCTCGCCGCTGACGGCGCTCCCGGGCATGGCAACGCTCTACGTCGCCTGCATCGTCGGCCTGGCGCTCGCCCGCTTTGTGCCCTTCTACCTGCCTGGTGTCGCCTGGGTGTCGCTGATCGCGATCCTCATCACCATCCCCGGCGTCCCGGGTGCGGCCTGGGTCAGCGAACAGGTTGAACACCTGAACTTTCTCGCGCTGGCAACGCCGGCGCTTGCCTATGGCGGCCTCGCGCTCACCGCGAGCGAATTCACCATCGCCCGCCGCTCGGGCTGGAAGATCGTCATCGTCGCGATCTGCGTGATGGTCGGCACCTACATGGGCTCCGTCGTCGTTGCCGACCTCTTCCTGCGCCTCGGGCAATAACCGAGACCCTGACACAAGGATTGGCCGGCCCGCGCAGGCCGGCCAGCCATCCCTTCATCGACAGGATGCAAACCATGACACGCCACGACATCAGCCCCGAACGCATCGAGGAAACGATCCGCTGGCGTCATCACCTGCATGCCTATCCGGAACTGGCCTTCGAAGAGCGGCAGACTGCGGCCTTCATCGCTGGCCGGCTGGCCGAATGGGGCATCACGGTGAAGGACGGCTATGGCGGCACCGGCCTCGTCGGCACGCTCACGCGCGGCACGTCGAGCCGCGCCATCGCCATCCGCGCCGACATGGACGCGCTGCCGATCATAGAGACGAGCGGCGTTGCCTATGCCTCGAAAACGCAGGGCAAGATGCATGCCTGCGGCCATGACGGCCATGTCGCAATGCTGCTTGCCGCCGCGCGGCAGGCAAGCGAAATGGATTTCGACGGCACGGTGCACTTCATCTTCCAGCCGGCCGAAGAGGCCGAAGGCGGCGCGCAGGTCATGGTCGCCGACGGGCTCTTCCGCGATTTTCCGGCCGATGCCGTCTATGCGTTGCACAATTGGCCGGCGCTCGACGTCGGCTCGGTGGTCGCGCGCGACGATGCGATGATGGCCGCCTTCGGCGTCTTCGAAATCGCCATCACCGGCCGCGGCGCCCATGGCGCCATGCCGCACGAGGGCGCCGACCCGCTGGTCGCGGTCGCCCAGATTGTCACCGCGTTGCAGACTATCGCCAGCCGCAACGTCTCGCCGCTCGACGCTGCCGTCGTCTCGGTGACGCAGATCCATGGCGGCGACGCCTGGAACGTCATCCCGGAAAAAGCCGTGATCCGCGGCACCACGCGCTGGTTCGACAAATCGGTCGGCAACACGCTGGAAACACGCATGCGCGTACTCGTCACGGCGCTTGCCGAAGGGCTCGACTGCAAGGCGGAGTTCGACTATCAGCGGCGTTATCCCGCCACGATCAACGACCCGGCTGCCGCCGCCCTTGTGCGTGCCATTGCCGCCGAGGACACCACATTGACCGTCGTCGACGCGCCGCCAAGCATGGCCGCGGAAGATTTTGCCTTCATGCTCGACGAACGCCCGGGCTGCTATCTCTGGCTCGGCGCCCGGCGCGAAGGCGCCAATCCCGGCCTGCATTCACCGCACTACGATTTCAACGACGCGATCATCGGTGAGGGCGTAAACCTCTGGACACGCCTCATCTCCACATCGCTTGGTCGTTGACCCCGAGGGGATTCCGTCGCATCCATGACCGCCATGGATGTACTCGACGCGAAAGCGCTCAGGATCTTTATGGCGGTTGCGCGCATCGGTTCGATCCGGGGTGCTGCGGAGCATATGGGGCTGGCGCCATCGGTCGTCAGCCGGCAGATCGCCGACACCGAGCGCGACATCGGCCTTTCGCTGTTCGAGCGCACCGCCCGCGGCACGGTCTTGACCGATGCCGGCGAACTGGTGCTCGAACACGGCAAGCGGGTACTCGAAGACAACGGACTGCTCGCCGAGCAACTCGACCAGATCCGCGGCGTGCAGCAGACCCGCATCCGTATTCGCTGCGGCGAGGGCTTCATGGCCGATCTGGTGGAAAACGGGCTTTCCTCGTTCTCCAGGGCGCACTCCTACGTGCGCTACATCGTCGAGCTCGGCAGCACCGAAGACGTGGTCGACGCCATCGCCAACAGCGACGCCGATATCGGCATCGCCTACACCCCCTTCACCGACCCGCGCATCCGGGCGCTGGCAATCGCCCGCCAACCGCTCTGCGTCATCGTGCCGACAGGTCACCCGCTGTCAACACGCCGCGACCTGAAGCTCGCCGATTGCCTGACCTCGTCTTGTGCGCTGCTCGGCAAGGGCAATGGCGTGACGCAACTGGTGGCGCGGGTGGCGGCCGATGCGGGACTGGCGCTGGCGCCGCTGCTCGAAACCCATTCGATCGAGGTGCTGCGCCGCTTCGTTGCCGCCGGCCTCGGCGTCACATTCCTGCCGCGCACGGCCGTTGCCGTCGAAATCGCGCGCGGGGCGATGCAGGCGATCGACCTCGCCGATCCGCTCTTACGCGAGGCGAGTGCCCACCTCATGGTGCGCGCCCACCGCCGCCTGCCGCTCTCGGTCGAAAAACTCGGCCAACATCTCGCGGAAGAAATGCAATCCTTCCGCGGCTGACGCATCGGCTCCGCGCCACCTCGCCCTTAGTTCTGAACGGCCGTCCACGGTTCTCGGCAGCTAAGCGCGCCCTCTCGGCGCCGCTGGACAACGCCGCAGACGTTGCCACGCCAGCAACGCATTGTACCAGGCGCGCCGTCTACCCGCTCGCCACCCCGCATGCCACCTTCGCCCGATCATCAGAACCAGACGAGGGTAGAGAAGATCATGACGGCGGAACGAACGACAGTGGGCGTGGTGGGATTGGGCGCCATGGGGCTCGGCATGGCGACGACGCTCGCCCGAGAGGGTTTCGCGGTCAAAGGTTTCGACCTTTCGGAAGCCCGGCGCACCCTTGCGGCCGAAGGTGGCGTTTCCCCGGTCGCCTCGCTCGCCGACGTCTTCTTCGATACCGATTTCATCGTCTTCTCTCTGCCGACCGCGAAGGACGTCGCCGCTGTCGTCGAGGCCAATCTCGAGGCGCTGAAATCGGCCAGCCCGCGGGTCGTGATCATCGACACCTCGACATCCGAGCCGGATGTCTCGCGTGATCTCGCCGCAGCCCTTGCCGGCCTCGGCCACGGCTTCATCGACGCGCCCGTGTCCGGCGGGCCGGCCGGTGCCGCAAGCGGCAAGCTGACGATGATGATCGGCGGCAGCGATGCGGACGTCGCCCTTGCCGGCCCCGTCATCGAGGCGATGTCGGCGAAGGCGCTGCATGTGGGTGAAAGCGGCGCCGGCAACGTCGCCAAACTTGTCAACAACCTGCTCGCCGCCGCCCATATGGTGACGACGGGCGAAGGCCTGAAGCTGGCGCTTGCGGCCGGGCTTGACGCGGAAGGGGCGCTGAAGGTGCTGAACGCCGCCTCCGGCAAGTCGATGATCAGCGAGGTGCATTTCCCGACCTGGGTGATGAACGGCCGCTTCGACAGCGGCTTCACCATGGGGCTGATGCGCAAGGACGTGCGGCTTGCGAGCGAACTTGCAGCGCGCACCGGCGCCGAGCTGCCGCTTTCGCGTGCTGTCGCAAGGCTCTGGGCCGAGAGCCCGCTCGACAATGCAGATGACTTCACCCGCATGGGCGCCTTCCGCCCCGTCAACGACAACTGATACCCAAGGGAACCGACGATGAACGACATGACCATGCCCGCCAAGGCCGAGCGCATCCGCGCTCTCTTTCACGGTTTCCTTCCTGGCACGGAAATCGGCAGCTATGTGGATGGCGCGCTTGTGCCCGGCTCCGGCGATGAGCAGAAGCTGACGGATCCGGCGACCGGCGAAGTCTTTGCCACCTTCAGGGATGCCGGCAAGGACGTCGTCGACGCGGCGATGCAGGCCGCAGCGCGTGCCCAGCGCGAGTGGATTTCGATGACCGCTTCGGCCCGTGGCCGGGTGATGAACGAGATCGCCCGCAATATCCGCGAGCGCGCCGGCGAGATCGCCGAGCTCGAAAGCCGTTCGGCCGGAAGACCGATCCGCGACATCCGCGGCGAGGCCGTCCGCGTCGCCGAAATGTTCGAATATTATGCCGGCTGGTGCGACAAGCTCCATGGCGAGGTCATCCCGGTGCCGACTTCGCACCTGAACTACACCCGGAACGAGCCGCTCGGCGTCGTCGCGCAGATCACCCCCTGGAACGCGCCGCTCTTTACCGGCGGCTGGCAGATCGCACCGGCGATCTGCACCGGCAACGGCGTCGTCATCAAACCGTCGGAACTGACGCCGCTCAGCACGCTGGTGCTCGGTGCGCTCTGCGAGGCGGGCGGCGCGCCGCGTGGTCTCGTCAACGTCATCGCCGGCCAGGGCGTGACGGCAGGCCAGGCGATGGTCGCGCATCCGAAGACGGCACTCGTCGTCTTCGTCGGTTCGGCGCTGGCCGGTTCGGCAATTGCGGCGGCGGCCGCAAGGAACGTCGTGCCCTGCATCCTCGAACTCGGCGGCAAGTCCGGCAACATCGTCTTTGCCGATGCCGATATCGACCGCGCCATCGTCGGCGCTCAGTCGGCGATCTTCTCCGGCGCCGGCCAGAGCTGCGTTGCCGGCTCGCGCCTGCTCGTCCACCGCTCGGTGCATCAGCAGTTCGTCGAGCGCTATGCCGAGGCCGCCGCGCGCATCCCGGTCGGCGATCCCTATCTCGAAACGACGCAGATCGGCCCGATCAACAATGCCCGTCAGTGGGCGAAGATCGAGGAAATGGTCAAGCAGGGCGTGGCGGAAGGCGCCACGCTTGCGACCGGCGGCGCCAAGCCAACGGCACTTCAATCCTCCGGCGGCTTCTATTTCGCCCCGACCATTCTCGACAACGTCAAACCGGAGATGACGATCGCCCGTGAGGAGGTCTTCGGCCCTGTCGTCGGTGTCACCGTCTTCGACGATGAAGAAGAGGCAATCACGCTCGCCAACGACAACCCCTATGGCCTTGCCGGTGCGGTCTGGACCCGCGATGTCGGTCGCGCGCATCGCGTTGCTTCCAAGGTACGGGCCGGAACCTTCTGGATCAACGGCTACAAGACGATCAGCGTCATGTCACCCTTCGGCGGTTTTGGTCGCTCCGGCTATGGCCGTTCCTCCGGTCGTGATGCCTTGATGGCCTATACCCAGACGAAGAGCGTCTGGGTTGAAACAGCAGAAAATCCGGCCATCGTCTTCGGCTATGCGCCGGAAACGTGATCGATACGCAGTTTAAACGAGAAGCGGCCGGCATATGCCGGCCGTTTCTTTTTGCTAACTGAAATCTGGGCAGCAGCCTCAGAAATCAACCGAAGCCGAAAGCATGAACGTGCGTGGTGCGCCGGCCGAGAGGAAGCCACAGGCAGACGATGCCCAGTAGTTCTCGTTGAAAACGTTCTCGACCGTCGCCCGGAATTCCAACGGATTGCCGTTTTCTCGCGCGCGCGCCGAGATTAACCCGCGTCCAGTCCGAAACCTTCTGCGTGTTCGCCCGATCATAATAGCTGCTGCCGGTGTAAATGACGCGACCCGTGAGCGTCAGGTCCTCAAACCCAGGGCATATCGTATTCGCCGTAAAGGCTGATCACCGTTTTTTTGGGACGCCCGTGACGCTCTTGCCGTCGTGCAGGCCGCCTTGTGTCTTTGCCAGCTCGACATCCATGAAAGTAATGCCGCCAAGCAGACGAAGACCGTCCATCGGCTCACCGAGGGCAGAGAGCTCAAGGCCACGATTGACCTGAAGGCCGCTCATCGAGAAGAGGCGGGTCGGTGAAGCAGTTAGGCTGCCGGATCTCGAACAGCGCCGCACTGAGCATCATCGGGCGCGACCGAGGAGAAAGGCGCCGCCAGTGCAGCCCGGTGCCAGCGCTGGCGCTACGATCGGCAGGTTGCCTTCATACAAAGGCCGGCAGAAAACGGGATAATTTGATTGACAGGGGCCGCGTCCACGCAAGGTCTACCCTGGCGATCCCGCGTGCTCGTCTGATTGTCAGGCGCGGAACCGATCGAAAGCGGTCAAGCGTTTGATCGGCGGATCGGCTTCATTCCAGCGATAGATCTCCGAGCGCAGATAAAGGAGCTCGTCCTCAAGCGCAGCATCGGCGATCTCGATCCACCAGGATTTCGGACGGCCGTCGCTTCCGTCAGACCAGCGATAACCGCGCGCTTTCAGATGGTCCTTCATGTCGAACGGGCTGTTCTCCGCGAAAATGCGGATGCGCGTTCGCTGGCTTGCCTGATAAAGCTCGGCAAAGGGCGTGTTTTCGGAGCCGCCATCCTTGGCAAGGACTTCGAGCAGGGCGAAACAATCGTCGACCGCCCGGTGGCCGTCGTGGAAATAGCCGGCCTGCCCGATCAGATAACCAAGTTTCGTGCCTTCGAAGCCGCGAGAGGACCAATCGACCTCAGAGACGGAACAGGCCCATGCCTTTCCTTCGAAGACGGGTGAAAAGGCCTCACAGAAGGGACGGTCGAAGCCGGCATTATGCGCGATGACAAGGTCCGCTCTTTCCATCAGCGTCCGTATCTCGGCGAGATCGATCGCCTTTCCCGCGACCATCGCATCGGTAATGCCGGTCAGGCGCGTGATGTCCGCAGGGATCGGATTGGCCGGTTGCCGCAAACCGCCATAAACGCCCGTCACATCGCCGAGGTTCCCCTTCTCATCGAAGGTAAAAGCGATCAGCCCGATCTCGATAATCTCGTCCTTGCGATTGTTGAGCCCAGTGGTCTCGGTATCGAGGATGACGCCTTTCAGCGGAAAGCCGGGACGAGCAACAGGCACCACGGCGCGCGGCACAAGCCGCTGCAGCAGGCGGTAGCGGCCCGTCGCCTGAAGGTGACGGACCATATCTTCCTCGTTCAACGAGGTCCTCTTGACCGCTGACCCGCCGCCTGCCTTTTTGGTAGCTGCCTCGTTCGAAGCAAAGAGGTCGAACTGCTGCGTCATTCGGTTGTCCCGCAAATCAACGACTCACACGTGTGCCTTCCAGAATAGCCGCTAACAGCGCTTCACAGCAATTCAGGAAGAATGATGGAGCCACCACCCGCGCAAGCCCCGCGGGCCGACCGGGTTTGTTCTCGCAAACGGGGCCGGCCGAACCGACGCGGCGCTATCGGCGGGTGGGAAGGAGCGTCTTCGCCAGACGCACCAGCGCCCGGATCCCCGGGGGCGGCAATGCGGAGACTATCGCCCCTCTGAAAAGCCTGCGGCGGCCTCCGCGCCCTGCCCCGCAAATGCAGTGCAGGAAGGACAGTGCCGCCGCAGATATGGCTTCACTTGAGCGCGTGTAACTTTCGCCCCTCGATCAGGCCGCCCGGCTCCAGCTGTCGCGTGCACTCTGCGCTTCGAGCTTGAACTTCGCCAGCATCGTACGGAGCTGGCGGCTTTCTTCGGCAAGCGTGCCGCTTGCCGCCGTCGTTTCTTCCACCATCGCCGCGTTCTGTTGGGTCATCTGGTCCATGTGGTTGACCGAGGTGTTGATCTCCTGCAGCGCCGTCGCCTGTTCGCGGGCGGCCGTCGCGATCGTATTGACGTGGCCGCTGACATTGTTGACCAGCGTCTCGATCTCCAGCAGAGCCTCACCGGTGGAGCGCACCAGCGCCACGCCATTCTCGACTTCCGACGCTGAGCTGTGGATCAGCGTCTTGATCTCCTTTGCGGCGTTGGCCGAGCGTTGCGCCAGTTCGCGCACTTCCTGGGCGACGACGGCGAAACCACGACCCGCCTCGCCGGCGCGGGCCGCTTCGACGCCGGCGTTTAGCGCCAGAAGGTTGGTCTGGAAGGCGATCTCGTCGATCACCGAGATGATCTGGTTGATGCGGTTGGACGAATCCTCGATCCGGCCCATGGCATCGACCGCGCTGCGCACGATCGCGCCGGATCGGCCGGCACTGTCTTTGGTGGCGCGCACCATTTCATGCGCCTCATTCGCCCGCTCGGAAGCTGTGCGCACGGTCGAAGTGATCTCGTCGAGAGCGGCGGCCGTCTCTTCGAGCGCTGCGGCCTGCTGTTCGGTGCGCTTCGACAGATCGTTGGCGGCAGAACTCAGCTCGGCAGAGTTGTCGTTGATGGTGCTTGCCGCGGTGCGTACGTTCTGCATCGTCGAGCGCAGCGTCACCATCGTCTGGTTGACGTTCGTCTGCAGTTCGGCGAATGCGCCGTGGAATTCGCCACGCATGGTCTGCGTCAGGTCGGCATCGGCGAGTGCGGCGATCACGCGGCGGACTTCGTTGACCGTTTGGTCGACGCTCGAGACGAGCTCGTTGACGCTCGATGCGAAGCGGTTGAGGTCGTCGTTTTCATAGTCCTTGGTGATGCGGCCGGTGAAGTCGCCGGCAACGGCGGAAGCGACGACGACGCTGATGTTCGACTGCAGGTCGCTGCTGCGGGCATGCAGTGCGGCTTCCTGCGCCTTCATCGCGCGCATGGCAATGCCGTTCTTGCGGAAGACTTCGACGGCACGGGCCATCTCGCCGATTTCATCCTGGCGCGAGACATCGGTACCGTTGCCATCAAGCTTGCCGTCGGCAAGTTCGCTCATGGTCGAGGTGAGTTCGCGCACCGGCATGACGATACCACGACGGGCAACGAAGAGGCTGACGCCGACGCCGAAGAGGACGCAGGCCGCAGCGGCGGCGGCCAGGATGGTCATCGCGACGGAAGAGGAATTGAGCGCTTCGGAGCGGGCGGCGGCGAGCGCGTCGCCGGAGTAGGTGCTGTAGGTCTTGACCGTCGCCGTCACCGTCTTTTGGGCTTCGAGCGCCTTGTCGAGTGCCGCCTTGACGGCGCCAGTGTTTGTGCCCTTGTCGGCGGCAACCGCGATCATCGCGCGGATCTCGTCGAAATAACTGTTGAGCGTGATGCGGATGTCGTTCAGCAGCTTGTCTTCCGCATCGTCGGCAACAGCCTCGATCTTCGTCAGACGGCCGAGCATTTCCCCGGCGCGCTTCTCGGTTTCCTGGACGAAATCGGCGGCTTTCTCGGGCGCTGCAGCAAGCTGGTAGGTCATGCGGCTGATGGCGATGATATCGACGCGCAGGTCCATCGCCTCGCGTGCTGCCTCTTCGCGCGCGCCGACGTCGATGATGGTCGCGCCGAGAGAGGAAAGACCGCGCGCACCGGCAAGCGCGATCAGAATGGAAGATATGCCCATGACCACGACCACAAGGCCGACCTTGGTCAATATCGATAGGTTCTTGAACGTCACTGCCGTGACTCCTGTGATGTCGCGATCGCGTTGTTGGGAGGGGACATGGTCAGCCAGACCGGCGGGAGGAGGACCGGCTGTTTGCGTGCGCTATTTAGGAGGAATTGCAGCGCGCACTGACCGATAAGTACGTAGTAATCTTGCATTTAAATTACGGTTAAAAAAGCAATCGCGGCTTTTCGGATATACGCATGGAAGCCGGCACCAGGTGTAAAAAACAAAGCGGGCGGACGATCGCTCGTCCGCCCGCAGACCACCGCAGCAGTCTTGGGAGATCATGCCTTGCCGTCGCCCGCGCAGCGGGCGTGGCCAGGGGTCGAATTCAGTCCTCGAAGCGGGCGATTTCCGCTCCGGCCTGCAGATAGGCGCCGGCCTCGGTGCGGATCCGGATCTTGCCTGCCCGCGATGCCGTGACCTGGGTTTCCATCTTCATCGCTTCCATCACCGCGATCAGATCGCCGGCGGCGACGTCCGCGCCATCCTCGACCTTGAACGCCTGCAAGGTGCCGGAGATCGGAGCGGTTATGCTCGCCGCATCCTCTGCCTTTGCCGCCGCCAGGCTGGCGCTTGCGCCAGCGAGGCCGCCGACACCAGCGAGCAGCGTTGCCGGAATGCCGAGCGCATGGCGCTTGCCATCAATCTCGACATGGGTGCGGATCAGATGCGCGTCGGCAACCGGCTCGGGCCGGGCCGCGGCGGAAAGGCGAGCGGCGAAATCGGTCTCGATCCAGCGCGTATGCACCTTGAAGCCGCTCTCTCCGACAAACTCTTCCGTTTCGATCGCGGCGCGATGGAAGGGCAGGACGGTGGCGATGCCCTCGATCCGGAATTCCTTCAGCGCGCGGCGGGCGCGTCTCAACACCTCCTCGCGGGTGGCGCCCGTGACGATCAGCTTTGCCATCAACGAATCGAAGGTGCCGGGTACCGTCGAGCCCGCCATGACGCCACTGTCGAGCCGGATGCCCGGACCCGAAGGCGCCTCGAATGCCGTGATTGCGCCCGGCGTCGGCAAAAAGCCGCGGCCCGGATCCTCGGCATTGATCCGGAACTCGATCGAGTGGCCGCGCGGTGCAGGCGTTTCCGTGACCCGCAGCGGCAAGCCGTCGGCGATGCGGAACTGTTCAATGACGAGGTCAATGCCGGTCGTCTCCTCGGTCACCGGATGCTCGACCTGGAGACGCGTGTTTACTTCGAGGAAGGAGATCGTGCCGTCGACGCCGAGCAGGAACTCGACCGTGCCTGCGCCCGCGTAGCCCGCAGCCGCACAGATCTTCTTTGCGGCGTCATGGATCGACTGGCGCTGGGCGTCGGACAGGAACGGCGCCGGCGCCTCCTCGACGAGCTTCTGGTTGCGACGTTGCAGAGAGCAGTCGCGGGTGCCAAGCACCAGAACGTTGCCGTGCTTGTCCGCCAGCACCTGCGCCTCGATGTGGCGCGGGCGATCGAGGAACCGCTCGAGGAAGCACTCGCCGCGGCCGAAGGCGGCCTTGGCCTCGCGCACGGCGGAATCGTAGAGTTCCGCCACTTCCTCCATCTTCCAGGCGACCTTCAGGCCACGGCCGCCGCCGCCATGGGCCGCCTTGATGGCAACGGGCAGCCCGTGCTGTTCGGCAAAGGCGATGACTTCGGCGGCGGTCTCGACTGGGCCGTCGCTGCCGGCAACCAGTGGCGCGCCGACACTCAGCGCAATGCGGCGTGCCTCGACCTTGTCGCCAAGCGCTTCGATGACATGCGGGTCCGGGCCGATCCAGATGAGGCCGGCATCGATGACGGCGCGGGCGAATTCGGCCCGCTCCGAAAGAAAGCCGTAGCCGGGATGGACGGCATCGGCGCCGGAGCGCTTGGCGATGTCGATCAGCTTGGCGATATCGAGATAGGTCTCGGCCGGGCGGCTGCCCGAGAGCCCATAGGCTTCGTCGGC
This sequence comes from Ensifer sp. 22460, assembly GCF_052044935.1. Taxonomy (NCBI): domain Bacteria; kingdom Pseudomonadati; phylum Pseudomonadota; class Alphaproteobacteria; order Hyphomicrobiales; family Rhizobiaceae; genus Ensifer; species Ensifer sp. 22460. The sequence goes on along the minus strand of NZ_JBQENZ010000006.1, from coordinate 234,342 downwards.
CAGCTTGACGAAAATCGCGTCCATGTCCGGCTCGGCATAGACCGCGACCGATTGCAAACCGTGGTCGCGACAGGCCCGAATGATGCGCACTGCAATCTCGCCGCGATTGGCAATCAGGACTTTCTGCATGGATGTCTCCTCACTAATTTCTGGGCGGCCGGGTTGCAGTCTCAGGCCCGTGTGGGCCGAACATCCGCAAACGTCGTCACGGGCCGGAAGCGGATCTGGGCATTGACCGGGATCTGCCCGGCGAGATCGAGATGGTATTCGGCGACCGTGCCGATGACCGGGTAACCGCCGGTGAGCGGATGGTCGGCGAGGAACAGTACCGGCTGACCGCTATGGGGCACTTGGATGGCGCCGGTCGCCGTTCCCTCACTCGGCAGTTCCGCCTTGTCCCTGCGCTCGAGTGCGGTTTCACCGGAAAGGCGGATGCCGACACGGTTCGACAGCGGCGTCACCTGCCAGAGCTGACCGGAGAGGCTGGCGATGCCCGCATCCGTAAACCAGTCGCTGCGCGGACCCATGATGACGTCGAGCGTCACGGTCTCTCCGGAAGCGGGAAAGGCGAAAGCTGGCGTTTCGGTCAGCGAGACGCTCGCCAGCGCCCCGGTTTCGTCTTGAACCGTCAGGACCGTGCCCGCCGTAACGGGGCCTGGGCCGACGACGGCGAGCGTATCGGTCGAGGCGCTGCCGAGCACCGGCTTCACCTTCAAGCCGCCGCGGATGGCGAGATAGCTGCGCATGCCGCACGATGCATGGCCGAGCGTCACGACGTCGCCGGGCTCCAGCGAGACCGGCTGATAGGTCTCGGCGGTGATCGTGCGCCCGCAAGCGTCGCGGATCGAAATCGGACAGGGCGCGCCGGTGAGCGCGATGACCGTACGGCCCGACGCTTCGAAGGAAAAGCCGCCGAGAATGATTTCGAGGCAGGGCGTTCCGGCGGCATTGCCGACGACACGGTTGGCCGCCTGCAGCGCCCCACGGTCGAGCGCGCCGGAGGAAGACACGCCCTGACCGGTCTGGCCGAAGCGCCCGAGATCCTGGATCAGCGCCGGCATCGGCGCGGCCAGCACCTTCAGCGTGACCGCGTCTGCAGCGATCGCGGCCGAAGCGCTGTCCAAAGCCTTGACCGGCGTGGCCAAAACCGACACCGACCGCTTTTCGAGATCGAAAAAGCGCACCCGGTAGCCGGGCTGGAACAGCGCCGGCGGATCGCGCGACAGATCCCACATCTTTTCCGGCGTCGTGCCGATGATCTGCCAGCCGCCGGGGCTCGCCTGCGGATAGACACCGGAAAAGGCGCCCGCCAGAGCGACAGAGCCGGCCGGGATCCGGGTGCGCGGGCTTTGGCGGCGCGGCACCTGAAGCGCAGGATCACCGCCGACGAGATAGCCGAAGCCGGGCGCAAAGCCGCAGAAGGCGACGGTAAAAGTGCTGTCGGTGTGGCGGCGGATGACCTCCTCGACGGAAAGGCCGGTCAGTTCAGCCACATCGGCAAGGTCTTCGCCGTCATAGCGAACCGGGATTTCGACGAGTTGGTCGGAAGGCGCGATACGGGCGGAGAGGTCGCGGGTGGCGATATCTCCGGCCAGCCGCTCAGCCGTGAGCTTTTCCGCGCGAAAGCGGATCATCAGCGTGCGGGCAGCCGGCACCATGTCCACGATGCCCTCGACCGGATCGGTTTCGAGCGACGCAAACAGCGCCAGCGTCTCGTCGAGATCGGCGAGTTCGACCAGAAGGGTCGTCAGGTTGACGGGAAGGAAGCGCATCGGATCCTCAGGTGTGATAGGCGGTGTCGGGAATGTCGGTGATGAACATATGCCCGGGCGCGTGGGTGATGGCAAAGGGAACGCCGGACGCCATCACGGCCGCCTGCGGGGTAACGCCACAGGCCCAGAACACCGGGATCTCGCCGGGCTCGATCCTGACCGGATCGCCGAACTCCGGCTTCGCCAGATCCCGGATGCCGATTTCTTCCGGTGCGCCGATATGGACCGGTGCGCCATGAACCGCCGGAAACCGTCCGGAGATCGTCGCCGCATCGGCGACGCGGCTCGCCTTGATCGGCCGCATGGACACGACCATATTGCCATGCAGCCGGCCGGCCGGACGGCAGGCCCTGTCGGTCAGGTACATCGGCACGTTGGTCTTGTCGGTGATGTGGCGGATCTCGATCCCCGCCTCGACCATCGGCGTTTCAAAGGTGAAGCTGCAGCCGATCAGAAAGCTGACGAGATCAGGGTGTTCCGCCCAGGCGGCAGTCGCATCGGCCGTTTCCTCGGCAAGCTTGCCGTCGCGCCAGATCCGGTAGAGCGGCAGGTCGGTGCGCAGATCCGCACCGGGCGCCAGCAGTGTCGCATGCGAGCCGGGATCGGAAACGTCGAGTACCGGGCAGGCCTTGGGATTGCGCTGGGCGTAAAGCAGGAAATCGAAGGCCCAGTCTCGCGGCAGCACGATCATGTTCGCCTGGGTGAAGCCGGGCGCAACCCCGGACGTCGGCTCGACGCTGCCGCCGCGGTAGCGCTCACGCGCCAGGCGCGCCGGTCCCGCATCGATGTGGCCGAGGTTCTCGATCGCAATCATGATTTCCTCCCGGTGTCTGCTCAGGCTGCCAAGAATGATCGAACGGTGATGCCGTCGGTCTCGAAGGCCTGGCGGATGGCCCGAGCGATCGCGACTGCATCGGGGCTGTCGCCATGCACGCAGATCGACTGCGCATCGATCTTGATGGTCGAGCCGTCGATCGCTTCGAGCGAACCCTCGTGGGCAAGCTGCAGCATGCGGCGGGCGATCACACCCGTATCGTGCAGCACGGCACCCGGCTCACGGCGCGAGACGAGCTGGCCGTCCAGCGTATAGGCACGATCGGCGAAGGCCTCGGCGACGGTCCTGAGGCCCGATTTGCGGGCGAGTTCGAGGATGGGCGCACCGGCCAGCCCCATCAGCACCAGATCCGGATCGATGGCCCTGATGCCGTCGATCACCGCCTGGCCCTGTTTCGGGTCATGGGCGATGCGGTTGTAGAGCGCGCCGTGCGGCTTGACGTAGGAAACGGCAACCCCGGCGGCAGCGGCAACGCCCTTCAGCGCGCCGATCTGGTAGATGACGTCGGCGGTCAGTTCCGCGCTGGTGACATCCATGTCGCGTCGACCGAAGCCGACGCGATCGGGATAGGATACATGTGCCCCGACCGAAACACCCTTTTCAGCGGCCGCCCGCACCGTTTTCAAGATGCCGAGCGGATCGCCGGCATGGAAGCCGCAGGCGACGTTGGCGCTGGAAACGATGGCAAGCATCGCCGCATCGTCGCCCATGCCCCAGGCGCCATAGCTTTCGCCAAGGTCGCTGTTCAGATCGATGGCAGTCATGTCGGATCTCCTTGGATCGCACTGATCGCGGCCCGCATCGGTCCAAGATCACAACCGCGATCAATTCTCGTAGGTTAGGGCCGGTTGCGGGCGGCTGACCGCCCGCACTTTTCCACGTCCGCTTTAGGCTGTGAGCAGCGCAAAGATCGGGCCGATCGACTTGTAGCCCATGTACCAGGTCAGCGCCGAGACCAGCACGCCAAGCGCCAGCAACCAACGCGGATACCGATATCCACCCATGAGATCGGAGCGAGCCCAGGCCGCGTAGATGAAGATCGACAGGCCGATCGGCAGGATAAGGCCGTTCAGACCACCGACGAAGACCAACATCTGGGCCGGGGGTGTTGTGATGATCACGTAGAAGAAGAGCGATACGGCAATGAAGACGACCGTCGCGATGTTGCGGGCGCGTTCGGTGATGTCCTTCTTAAAAATGGTGATGAAGGAAACCGAGGTGTAGGCAGCGCCGATGACAGAGGTGATGGCGGCGGCCCAGAGGATGACGCCGAAGATGCGCATGCCGATATCGCCGGCCGCAGCCTGGAAGGCCTGGGCCGCCGGGTTTGCGCCCTTGCCCGAGACGTCGATGACGACGCCGCTCGCAACCACGCCGAGAACCGCGAGGAACAGCACGTAGCGCATGACGCCAGTGACAGCGATGCCGGTGAGCGCTGCGCGGTTGACCGCACCGAGGTTTTCGATGCCGACCGTGCCCTTGTCGAGCAGGCGATGGGCGCCGGAATAGGTGATGTAGCCGCCAACCGTGCCGCCAACGATGGTGGTGATGGTGGCGAAATCGATAGTGGATGGCAGGAACGTCTGGAACAGCGCATCGCCGACCGGCGGTGCCGATGCGAAGGCAACGTAGACGGTCAATGCGATCATCAGGATGCCGGCAAGGATGATGAAGCGGTCGACCGCCATACCGGCCCGCTTCGACAGGAAGATACCGATCGAGAGCAGGGCGCTGATCGCACCGCCGACCTTCGGATCAAGCCCGATCATCGCGTTGATGCCGAGACCGGTGCCGCCGATGTTACCGATGTTGAAAAACAATCCGCCGATGATGACGAGAACGGCCAGCACGTAGCCGGAGCCGGGGATGGCCGCATTGGCGAGATCAGACGCGCGCATCTTCGTCAGCGTCACGATCCGCCAGATGTTCAGCTGCACGACGAAGTCGATCAGGATTGAGGCGAGGATTGCAAAGGCGAAGGCCGCGCCGAGTTTGGTGGTGAATGTCGCCGTCTGGGTGATGAAACCCGGGCCGATGGCCGAGGTGGCCATCAGGAAGATCGCCGCCGTCAACGCCGCGCGACGCGACGTGACAGACATCGGCGTCGGTGCGGCCGGAACCGCTCCTGCGGATGAAATAGCTGACTGTTCCATGAACCCCTCCTTATTCGCGGACTGCCTCTCTCTCCGAGGAGAGCCCGCATGAATTTGTTAACGGATGCCACGGTGACACGTTTCACAATTCTGTCAAGATTGTTCAACAATTTTACTGCATCGTTCTACCAGATTGCCAAAATGTTGAGCAACACGCCTATAGGCCTTGGCTGCGCACGTTGTAGTCACATTTGCGGTAGCTCTTGCCTCTTTTCGCGCGTCAACGATAAGGAGACGGCTGCGGGTCTTCTCACTCATATTCGTCCGATGGACCGTGTGCGCGACGTGGTGTTGCCTCCGTCCACAGACTGCGTCGCTCCCACACTTGGCTCCCGCGGGCCCAAACCGCTATATCGTTTTACAGGGCGCTGCGCTTCATGCGTGCCCGCCTAAGGGGCTTTGATGGTCGAACAAGATATCACATCGGCGCTTGCGCCGCGGCTGGCGGAGGAAATCCGCGACAAGCTGATCGCCGGCGAACTCAAGCCCGGCCAGCGGCTGTCCGAGGCGGCGCTCAGCGCCGGATTGGATGTGTCGCGCAATTCGCTGCGCGAGGCATTTCGGTTACTGACCAAGGAAGGCCTGCTCCGGCACGAACCCAATCGCGGCGTCTTTGTCGCCACGCCCAGTATGGCTTCGATCATCGATATCTACCGGGTACGCCGCATGATCGAATGCCAGGCGCTCGCCAAGGCCTACCCGAATCATCCGGCAGTAGCGCGCATGCGTGCGGCTGTCGGGCGGGCACGAACGGCACGCGCCGCCAAGGATTGGGTCACCGTCGGCAGCGAGAACATGGTCTTTCACGCGGCCATCGTCGACCTTGCCGACAGCAAGCGGCTGAACGTCTTCTATGCCCAGATCGCCGCGGAATTGCGCCTCAGCTTCGGCCTGCTTGCCGATCCCGAGCTGTTGCACGCGCCTTACGTCGATCTCAACGCAGCAATCCTCGAAAAGCTTGAGGCCGGATTGACCGCGGAGGCAGCCGCTTCGCTCGAGGCCTATCTGATGCAGTCGGAGCGAACCGTCCTTGCCGCCTTCTCGCGGATTGATTCGGGCAACGGGTGATGCGAGATTCGTCAGTGCTGGCGCCTCTGACTGGCCCCAACCGGCAAAGCTTCGCAATGACGACGATTTTTGCAGCCACGTTCGAGCGCACGCTGGATACCCTTCTCACCACCTACGGCAAGGAAGCGGCCCGCGGCACCAAAGTCGAAGCCTGGCTCTTCGACGATGCCGCAAGCCGCAAGGCAGCGGAACAGAAGCTTGCCAGCTTTGGCGTGAAGGCGACACTCAGGAGCGCCTACAAGCCGCTGCTGCATTTCTTCCTCGAAGAGATCGACCGCGCAGCACTCGCCGGCGTCGTCGTCGGTTATCCCCAGCATGAGGGCGCTGCGCAGAACCGCTTCCTGCTCGAAGCCTATCCGCTTGCCGCTCTCGTCGGCGATGCCGATATCCGCTTTGAGGCCGGCAGCAAGGCAGCCTTCACCTACGACGTCGCGCTGACTTTCCGCGATGGGCGCCAGCAAAGCCACGCCGTCTTCGCGCCAAACCGTATCCATACCGATTTCGTCGGTGAAACTCTGCTTTCGCCGACCGGGTGGATTCGTCTCGACGAAGGCTGCGACAAATGTCGCGAATGCCATCTCGAAACCGACTATGAGCGGCTCTTTGCCGGCACCATGCAGGCGATTGCCGACCACGCCTGGGGCGATAGCGAGCCCTATTTCGAAGAGCTCAACATCCGCGTGACCCTGCCGATCACCGACTTCCGCCTGCCCGTCGGCGAAGAGGTCTTGAGCCTTCGTGAGGCGCTGCACGAGGACTTCTATTTCTCGCTGCTCGAAGTCTTCCAGAAGAAGTCCGGTCGTCCCCTCGGCGACCGCGGGCTGAAACCCGGTCAGATCATACCGGAGATCGTCTTTGGCGTCGGCAAGCCGACCGTCGTCGTCGAAGCGCGGCCCTTGCAGGCAGGGGATGCCGAGGGCGAAGCCCAGACGCTCGAAACCGCCGAAGCGCCGCTGACGGTGGCGCAGATCCACACGGAACTCGCCGCGATCGATGGCCAGCCCTTCGAGGCACAGTCGCGCGCCGGCCGGCCGGTGAAGGCCCGCTACCACAAGGGGACTGATGCGCCGGTCATGATCAGCGGCGGCCAGCATCCGAACGAGACGACCGGCATCGTCGGGGTGCTGCGCGCAGCCCAGGCGCTTGCCGCCCGCTCAGGCACCCATTTCACCATCTCGCCGCTCGAAAACCCCGACGGCTACGCCGTGCACCAGCGGCTGCGGGTGGACAATCCTCTGCACATGCATCACGCCGCCCGCTACACAGCACTTGGCGATGACCTCGAATACCGCACTGGCGCAGCGCTCAACGAGCGCGAAATCCGCAAGGAAGCCGAACGCCTGACCGGCGCACAATTGCACGTCAACCTGCACGGCTATCCCTCGCACGAATGGACCCGGCCGCTTTCGGGCTACGTGCCGCGGGGCTTCGCCATGTGGACGCTGCCCAAGGGCTTCTTCCTGATCATGCGCCATCATGCCGATTGGACCGACCGCGCCGAACGGCTGGTCGAGGCAGTCACCGAGCGGCTCGCCAAGGTTCCTGGCCTGCTCGCCTATAACGACGCGCAGATCGCGCTCTACGAGACCCACGCCGGCGAAACCGGCTTCCGGATCATCAACGGCTTTCCCTGCATGATCTCGGTCGACGACCGCCACACGGCGCCGCTGACGCTGATCACCGAATATCCGGACGAGACCATCTATGGCGATGCCTTCATCGCTGGCCACGACGCCCAGAAGGAAACGGTGCTTGCCGCCTACGACGCGTTTCAGCGGATGATGGCCATCGCCTAAAGCCTCACAGGGCGACGGTAGCCAGTGCCGCCGCCCAAAAGCCGACCCCTTGAGCGTTCCCCGCAAGCGACAAGCCGCCGCTGGCGATTTTGGCCATCCGACGCCCCACCACCGAATACGGTAAAGCCTGACGAGGCTGCATTGCCGTGCCATTGCGTGTCCCGCTAGAACCGGCACACGCCCGCGCACCCATGCGCCGCAACGTTGCTGCAATCCTCGTCGACCAGACGTGAGGCACCATCTATCGTATTCGGAGAATTCAATGCGCCTGCTCCTTGTCGAGGACGAGCTGGAAATGGCGGCGGCGCTCAGCGCCGCGCTCGGTCGCTACGACATGATCCTGGATCATGCGCCAACGCTCGACCATGCATTGGCGGCGCTCGCCAATCACGTGCATGACGGCATCATCCTCGATCGCCAATTGCCCGATGGCGACGGGCTGTCACTGATCCCGCGCGTCCGTGCGCTGAAATCCGGAATTCCCGTGATCGTTCTGACCGCGCGTGGCGCGGTCGACGAGCGTGTCCGTGGCCTCGACATGGGCGCCGACGACTACCTCGCCAAGCCCTTTGCCGTGGAAGAACTGTTGGCGCGGATCCGCGCCCTCATGCGGCGTTCGCCGGATATCGCCCCCATGACGGCGCGCATCGGCAAACTCGTCTTCGATTTCGACGGCAGGCAGGCGCAGGTGAACGGCCAGTTGCTTGACCTGCCCCGTCGCGAACTGCTGGTACTGGAAACGCTGGCGCGGCGGCAGGGCCGCACGGTGCAGCGCTCGACCTTGGAGGAGTCTGTCTACGGCTACGATGACGAGATCCAATCCAACTCGCTCGACGCGCATGTCTCGCGACTACGCCGGAAGCTTGCCGACACCGGCGCCGGCGTGGAGATCCACAGCATCCGCGGCGTTGGTTATCTGTTGAGGCCTTCGCCATGAGCACGTCATCCGTCAACTCGTTGAAGAAGCGCCTGATCTGGCAGATCCTCACCTTTCAGGTGCTCCTGTTGATGGCGGTCGTCGCCGGCCTCATGGCATTGCTGACGCGCGCCGATCTTGGCGGAAAGTTCCTCGATGCCGACGCAGCTTCGGTCGCAGCCGGCGCGATCCGGTCGGATCCCACAGGTGGATTGTCGCTGGTCGAGACACCGCAATTGCTTGCCATGCGGGCCGAGTCTCCTGATTTCTGGTTCGTCGCGAGAAACGAACGCGGCGACATGATCCGCAGCGGCCCCGTGCCGGACGCCTATCGCGGCATTGGCGAACATCTGGATCGGATCGCCTTTGGCGATATCCGAGACAGCGTCGAGCCCTACACGCTCTCGTCGATCGTGCGCTCGGTGACCACGGAAAGCGGAACCTACACGGTGCTCGCCGGCGGCGGCCGGTTGTGGAGCGCGTCCTTCGCGGTTTTCCTGCTGGCAAACCTGGTGCTGCTGCCGATCGTGCTCATTGTCGTGCTGATCCCGGCCCTTGCCATCCCGATCATCGTCAGGCGTGCCTTTGCCGGCCTCGCCGATATGGTCGATCAGGCCAAGAAGATCGACGTCGATCGCCGCGGCGCCCGCTTGTCCGATCATCGGGTTCCCGGCGAAGTGCGTCCGCTGGTCGAGGCATTCAATGGCGCGCTGCAGCGACTCGACGAGGGGTACGAACGGCGACAGCGCTTCATTCTGGATGCGGCGCATGAACTGAGGACTCCGGTCGCCATCCTGCAGACGCGGCTGGAAAGCATGGACGCCGGGCCGCTCAGAAACCGCCTGTTGATCGATTCCAATCGCATCGCGGGGCTTGCGGAACAGCTGCTGGACCTTGAGCGGATCGATCGCGATGGCGCGGACTTTTCCACGCTCGACCTAGTGTCGCTGTGCCGTGACGTCGCCGCCGACCTCGCGCCGCTCGCGCTTTCGGCCGGCTGCGAACTCTCCTTCGCCTCGGACGTCGAGCGTGTCGTTGCGCGCGGCGATGCCGGCGCCATTGAGCGGGCGGTCACCAATCTGGTGCGCAATGCCATCGAGCATGCCGGTGGTCTCATCACCATCCGCGTCGAACGCGGCGGCGTGATCGAGGTCACCGATGAAGGCCCCGGCATTCCCGAACGCGAGCGTGAACGCATCTTCGAGCCGTTCCATCGCCTGCAGCCACGCGACCACGGCGCCGGCCTCGGCCTGCATCTGGTCAGCGAAATCGTCGGTCGGCATAAGGGCCACATTTCCGTTGTCGATGAACCCGCCGGCGGCGCCTGCTTCCGCATCACCTTGCCCGCGGCATGATACAGATCGCGCGGCTCCCAACATGATTAATAGACAATTAATAACGAAATCAGCAGCTTAGGTAATTTGTGCAATGTTGGCGCAATCCGTGGAGCCGACAAAGGATGCGCATCTTCCAAGCTTCGCGACCACGCTACCCGGCACGAGACGCGAATTGGAAGAGCGAAAGCGCCGCGAAGGGCGCCCTAATCCAATCCACGGAGCAATATCATGCGGCAATCCAGCAAGTTTTCGATCTGGTCCAGTCTCACCCTGCTAACCTTCCTCGGCGTCCAGCAGTCCCAGGCGACCGACTTCTCCGTGCCCGATTATCAGGATCCGCCAGCATTCAGCTGGAGCGGCGCCTATGTCGGTGCGCATGGTGGCCTCGGCTTCAGCGGCAGCCCCAATCCCTTCGCCGATCGCAATGGCGTCGCGCTCGGCGTCCAGGCCGGCTACAACATGCAGGCGGGCCCGGGCATCGTCGGTGCCGAGATCGAGGGCTCCTACCTCGGCGACACGGAGCACAAGGTCAATGGTGGCAAGCTCAAGGAAAAATGGCGCGGTGCGATCAAGGCGAAGGCCGGCCTCACCTTCGACCAGACGCTCGTCTACGGCACAGCCGGCTATGCGATGACCAACTACAAGAAAGGCGGCGATGTTCGCAACGACGTCGGCTTCAAGGGCGGTTATCTCGTTGGCGCCGGCATCGAGCAAGCCTTCGCAGGCGGCCTGTCGGCCAAGCTTGAGTACAACTACATCATGACGCCCGATGTCCGCACCAGCACCGTTTCAGGCTCCAGTGAAAAGGACATCAACAGCCACGTCATCAAGGCCGGTATCAACATGCGCTTCTGACGGGGCCGCCGGTTCGCAGCGGCGCCCTGCTAAGCCGACGACCTTCCCGAAAGGGGGCCTGCCGTTGCAGGCCCGGCAAACGGCAGGGCGTCACGCCGAAATCGGATCACTCCGCCGCTTCCCTCGCCAACGGCTCTGATGTCGCCAGCCGGCGCCAGATCGGCGCCATGGCGGCGGCGATCTCACCGTAGATCGCGAAGCGCCGGTCATAGTGTGCACCGAGCGCGGCATTCGGTCGGTAGTGGCGGTCGGTTTGCACCATCGCCGCAGCTCCGGCGGAAATGTCCGCAAAGAGACCGATGCCGGCACCCGCGGTGATCGCAGCACCAAGCGCGCCGGTCTCGCGCGAACGCGCGACCGTCACCGGCACATCAAGCACATCCGCAAAGATCTGCGGCCAGATCAGGCTGCGCGATCCGCCGCCTGAGAGCACCGCCTCGTCGAAACCCGCGCCTGCAGCTCGCATCGTCGCGATGTGCTGCCGATGTCCGAAGGCGACGCCTTCGAGCACGGCACGGACCAGATGGCCCTTGGTGTGCCAGCCGGCGACACCGTAGAAACCCGCCCGCGCGTTGCCATCCTGCTGCGCTCCATAGAGAAACGGGTGGTAGAGCGGATCGTTCGCCGCAGGCGCGACCTCGGCCGCCAATTGGCAGCACAGATCGAAGGGTGAGCGGCCGTCCTTGCCGTCGTGTGGAAACAGTTCCCGTACCAGCCATTCGAGATTGGCGGCAGACGTCGCGCTCGCCTCGATCGCCATGTAGCGGTTTCGATCGAAGGTCGAGAACATGAAGATCGGATTGCTGAGGTCCGGCTTTTCGATGATGACCTGGTTGATGCTCCAGGTACCGGCAATGATCGAGGCCGCTCCGGTCTTTGTCACGCCGGATCCTATCGCCGAGGCGACGACGTCGAAGAGGCCGCCGACAACAGGCGTACCGGCCGCCAGTCCCGTTTGCACGGCTGCCTCTTCACTCACCCTTCCAACGATCGCGTCGCTTTCGGCGAGATCGGGCAACAGATCCATGCAGTCGTGAAGGCCATAGGCCTTCATCAGCCCATCGTCATAACGTCGCCCGGCGACGTCGAGCAGCCCCGCTCCACTCATGTCGGAGACGTCGCTGACGCGGGCACCGGTCAGGCGATTGACGACGAAGTCCTTGCAAAGAAACACCGTGCCGATCTTAGCGAAGAGGTCCGGGCGAAAGCGTTTCAGCCAGGCAAGCAGCGTCGGCGTCTGCGATGGCCAGGGCCGCTGCCCGGCGATCGGATAGGTGCGCTGGCCGACGCCTTCGGCTTGCCATTCCTCCACGAGGCCGGCTGCGCGGGTATCGAGCGACTGGATGCCGATCAAAGGCGCGCCGCTACGATCGAGCGCATAGAGGCCGTTGCCATGCCCGGCGCAGCCGATCGCAGCGATCTCATCAGCACGGATACCGGCACGCTCGATACAGGCGCGGATCACCACCTTTGCGTGGCTCCAGAGCTCACCGAGCCCTCGCTCGACATGGCCGGGCGTCGGAACCTGGCTATGCCCTTCCTCAGCGGCCATCGCGATCTCGTTGCCCTCTCGGTCAAATAGAACCGCCTTGATCACGGTGTTCCCGGCGTCGATCCCGAGCAGATACTCTCCCATGCGCGAACCCCTCCCAAGGTTCTAAATCCGTTCGACCGAGACGTCGCCGCTGTCCTCCACGGCGACGCGCTCCACCCTGTCACAAGAGGCGTCGCGCCCTGAGGCGCGATGCCGTCCCAGCGCTTCTCAGCCGCGCTGATAGAGCGCGTAAGCTTCTTCGCCGCCCGCATCCTCATGGATGATCGCCATCAGCCCGCGCACGACGGCGCTCGGATTGGCGTGCTGGTAGATGTTGCGGCCATAGACCATGCCCATTGCGCCCTGGCGCATCAAGGCCGCCGATTTGGCAAAGACGTTGCGCAGATCTTCTTTGCCGCCGCCGCGCACCAGGACCGGGCAGCGCGCCGCCTCGACGACCCTGTGGAAATCTTCCGCGTTGGTGGTCGGGTCCGCCTTGACGATATCGGCTCCCATCTCGCGCGCAAGCCGGGTCAGGGTCACGATCTTCTCGGCATCGCCATCGACCATGTAACCGCCCTGTTCGGTCACCGGCTGCATGACCAGGGGCTCGATCATCAGCGGCATGCCGTATTTGTCGCAATCGGCCCGCACCCGCGAGATATTGGCGACGCATTGGCGGAAGAGATCGGGCTCGTCCGGCAGCATGAACAGGTTGACGACGACGCAGGCGGCGTCCATCGCCAGCGCGCCGATCAGCGGCTCGGCCTCGTTCTGCAGCACCGCCCACATGTGCCGGTGGCGGATGCGGTTATAGGGGTTGCCCATGTCGAGACGCATGACGAGCGCCGGCTTGTCCTTGCCGGGCACGTCCTGCAAGAGGTCAGCCTGGCCATAGTTCATCTGGATCGCGTCCGGTGCCGCCGCAACCAGAGCCTTCACCACGGCGGACATGTCTTCGAGACCATTGAGGAAGGACGGTTCATTGCAGACGCCGTGATCGATCGCGACATCGAGGCAACGTCCACCACCGAAAAGACGGTTCATCCGGACCTTGCTGTTGTTTCGCATAATGCACTCCTTTGTTCGTTCCGTGCGGAGAGGGTTTCCTCGTCGACGCCATGGCGCTCGGCGAGGAGGGTGAGAAAGCGTTTGCGCTCGTGATCGGCGAGGGGCAACGACCAGTGTTTTTCGCTCGCGAGCAAGGCGAGTGCGGCGTCGGCCATGTCGAGCGAGAGTTCGCCAGATATCGCCAGCGTCGTGCGGCGCAGCAGGAGATCGTCGAGATGCTCGACGGCCTCGTTGCGGACCAGGAACTGCAGCTCCCGCGCGGAGTAATCCGGATATGGCAAGGCGTGATCGGCACCGCCAGCGATGAAATCGGCGATCTGCCTCGAGCCCGTTCCATAACGCGTAAACAGCGTGCGCATGCGCTCGCGCGAAAGTCCGGTGGATGCCGCGACGTCGTCGATCCATGTATCGCGATCGGACGGATACTGCCGCCCGCCGCCAATGGCGCGTTCGCCGGTACTGACACGGCGCGCCCGGCCCAGACGCTCCAATGTGAGATCTGCCGCCATTTCGCCGAAGGAGCGGAAGGTCGTCCACTTGCCGCCGATCATGCACAGCACCGGCGGGCCATCGTCGACTGCTTCGACGAAGGTGCAGAAATGGTCGCGCGGGATGCGTCCGGTAAAACTGTCCTCGCTTGCCGGCAGCGGCCGCACGCCCGAGAACTGGAAGACCACCTCCTCCCGCCGGATCTTGATATCAGGCAGAACCCAGGCGAGCGACTGCAGGATGTAGTCACGCTCGTCCGGTTCGCAGCGCACCGTTTCCGGGTCGTCGACGCGGATATCGGTCGAGCCCACCAGCACCTTGCCGAGATAGGGAAAGAGGATGCAGATGCGGCCATCCTCGTTCTCATAATAGATCATATGGCCGTCGAGCGCTTCCATCAGCGCCGGGTTGTCGATGATGAGATGCGATCCCTTGGTGCCGCCCATCAGCGGCGCCGGCTTTGACGTCGAGGGAAACAGCGCTCCGTTGGCGATATCGATCCAGCCGCCAGTGGCGTTGATGATAAGGGTGGGCTCGATCGTAACGACCGCGCCGCTGACACCGTCCTTCAGCTCGTATCGCCCGGGCGCCGCAAGGACCAGTTCGGCATAGTTGAGCGCATGGGCATGTGGGCCGGCAGCAAGTCCGTCCTTCAGGAGCTCGAGACCGAGACGCTCCGGCTGGCTGACCCAGGCGTCGTAGTAGGTGGCAGAACTCTTGATGTCGGGATTGAGCGCCGGCCAACGGGCAAGCGTCGCGCGCCGGCCTCGAAAGGCGTGCTTCGGCATCAGGGCCCGCTTGCGCGTCAGGAAATCATAGATGCCGAGGCCCAGCTTGACCGCAACGGCGCCGCGACGGCTCGGACGGCGGGTCAGCCCCATAAACCGCACGGCCCCGTTGGCGAGACCGGAAAAAATATCGAAGATCGGCACCGTCGTTGGAAGCGGCGCCACGTAATGCGGCGCGTTCTTGAGCAACCGGTCACGCTCGACGAGCGATTCCCGCACCAGGCTGAACTCGCCGTTTTCGAGATAGCGAAGGCCGCCATGCACCATGCGCGACAGCGCAGCACTGGCGCCCGAACAGTAGTCGTGCTTCTCGACGAGCAGCACGTTTATCCCTTGCAGCGCCAGCTCTCGAAAGACGCTGAGGCCGTTGATGCCGCCGCCGAGGACGCACACGTCCACCTTCGGGCTCTCTACGAGCCCGTTGAAAATCTCTTCACGGTTCATGATGCCAGCCCGTTACCTGTCCATGTTGACGAGCTTCGCCGCGATCGCCGCGTCGATTCCCTTAAGGTCTTCTTCGTCGAGCCGGATCGTACCCGCTCGGGCATTGTCGAGCGCCTGGCCCGGATTGCGTGCACCGCAGAGCGCGAAGGTCACGCCCTCCTGTGCCAGCGTCCAGGCAATCACGATCTGGGCAATCGTCGCGCCATGTTTCTCGGCGATCGACCGGATCGACTTGGCAAAGGCTGCGACCTTCTCGCGATTGCCGACGGAGAAACGTGGATTATCGCGCCGCTGGTCGTCGCCCGAGAAGACGCGCTCCGGCCCGATGCCGCCCGAAAGAAGACCGAGCGCCAGCGAGGAATAGCTGAGCGTCGCGACGCCGTTGCGCCTCGTCAGTGGCAAAAGATCGGCTTCGATCACGCGATCGATCATGCTGAAGCGTTCCTGGATCGCATCAAGCCCGCCGATCGCGATGTATTGTTCCAGTTCGCCGCGGCCGACATTGCTGGCGCCGATCGCCCTGATCTTGCCCGCCTGGCGCAGCTCTTCGAGGGCGGCCATGGTTTCCTCAATCGGCGTCGTCGGGTCCTGCCAGTGGGTGATGTAGAGGTCGATATAATCGGTGCCGAGCCGCTTCAGGCTCTGCTCGACCTCATGGCGGATGGCGTCGCGGCCGAGGTAGCGATGCACCGGCTTGCCGTCCTGGTCGAAGAAGTGTCGTCCCTTGTCCGTGTGCCAGACGAGCCCGCATTTGGTGGCGACGATCGCCTTGTCGCGTCGGCCGGCAAGCGCCTTGCCGACGATTTCTTCCGAACGCCCAAGGCCGTAGGCGGGCGCCGTATCAATCAGCGTCACGCCGGCGTCGAGCGAGGCCTGGATCGCGGCGATCGATTCCTGCTCGTCGGTGCCGCCCCACATCCAGCCGCCGATCGCCCAGGTGCCGAGCCCGACGGCCGAAGCCTTCACACCCGATCGGCCGATCTCGCGCATCAACTGTTCCCCACTCATGCCAGAAGTCCCTTTTCGCTTGCCATGGCGAGCACACGCTCACCGGTCGCTTCGTCCGTCACCAGTGTGTCGAGATGCCGCCCGCGCATGACGCTGAGGATCGGTCCCGCCTTGTTCGGCCCACTCGCCACGCCGATCTTCGTCGGGATCGAGGCAAACTCCTCAAGCGTCAGCGACACCAGCGAACGGTTGAGGCTGTAGTCGCAGACTCGGCCCTCATCATCGAGCAGATGGGCGAGCAGTTCGCAGCTTGCGCCGGAGCGTTCGATCGCCGCCCGGTCGGTGCTCGATGACGGATGCAGGTCGTAGTAACTCGAATCGTCCGACAGGATCGAGCCGATGCCGACCACCGCGACCTTCGCCTCGCGCGCCCTTCCGAAAACATCGGCCACCGCGCGCATATTGATCAGCATCGCCCGCTCGGCGGCGCTGTCGGCAAAGAGCGGCGCATGGATCTGGAACGAGCGGCCGCCGAGCCGGTCGGCCATCAGCGTCGAGACGTGGTTGACGTCGGTATAGTGCTTGCCCTGGACGCAGCCGGTCGCCGGGATGACCTCGACATCGAAGCGGCGCGGTGCCTGCAACCCGGCGACGACGGCGCTGACGCCCTTGCCGCCGGTGATGCAGATGGTGTCACCATCGCCGATCTCTTCGAGCAGCAGACGCGCCGCCGCCTCGCCGACCGCCTGAAGGGCGGTCTGCTGGTTGTCGGAGACAGTGGGCACGACGATCGCACGGCGGATGCCGCCGATCGCCAGCAGCTGCTCTTCCATGTCGACCAGCGGCTCGATCGGCGATTTGATCTTGATCTCGACCAGGCCGAGCTGGCGGCCGCGCTTGATCAGCCGGTTGACGGTCGGCTGCGAAATGCCGAGCCGGTCGGCGATCTGCGACTGGGTCAGCCCTTCGAGGAAATGCAGGACGAGCGCCTGGTGCATCTGCCTTGCGACGACAAGTTCTTCGCGCGCATTCGAAACCGGGGACAGCGTGGATTTGGCAATCGGCATGTTCAGACGGCCTTCCGCTTGTGCAGCAAGTGGTCGATGGAAACGGCAGCTAAGAGAATGCAGCCTTTGATCATGTCCTGCCAATAGACGGACACGTCGAGCAGGATCAACGAACTGGTGACGACCGAAAGCAGCGCGATGCCGAGAATGGCGCCGAGGATCGTGCCCGAGCCGCCGTTGAGCGAGGCGCCGCCGATGACGGCCGCCGCAATGATGTTGAGCTCCATGCCGACGCCGAAGGTCGGCGTCGCGGCTCCGAAGCGCGACATGTAGATGACGCCGGCGACACCGGCGAGCGTCGAGCAGAGCACCGTCACCCAGAACTTCACCTGCTTGGTCTTGATGCCAGAGTAGAGCGCCGCCTTCTCGTTGCTACCGGTATAGAACACCTTGCGGAAGGCGGTTGCCCGACGGAGCAGGAAATCGAAGAGGATGACGACGGCGACGAAGATCAGGATGACATAGGGGACACCATGGAAGGTGCCCTGCCCCACGGCCTTGAACGAGGCCGGCAGCGTGAACAGTGACAGAGGGGTGCCCTTGGTGATGACCAGGCAGAGACCGCGCACGATCACCATCGCCGCCAGCGACGTGATGAAGTGGTTGAGGCCGACGATGGTGACGAAAAAGCCCATGATCATGCCGATCATGCTGCTTGCGAGGATGCCGACCAGGGAGGCCGTCCAGGGATCGACGCCGGCGAGAAACAGCGAGCCGGCAAGCACCATGGCGAAGCAGACCACCGAGCCGACGGCAAGGTCGATGCCGCCGACGATCAAGAGGATCGTCATGCCGACGACGACGATGCCTTCGACCGAAAAGCTCATCAGCATGGCGCGCATGTTGCCGAAGGTGAGAAAATGCGGCGAGGCGAAGCTCATGACGAGCCCAAGCGCCAGGATGATCGCGATCAGCCCGGCTTCGCGCATCGTGCCAATGCGTTTCCAGGCCGGCGCCTGCCTCTCGGTTGCAACCATCGTATCAACTGCCATTTCCGCCTCCCCGGCTCTTTCCGTTCTTTCAGGCGACATTCGCTGTCCTGCCCGTCGCGATCAGATCCGTCGGCGTCACGCCGGACGCCAGGCGGATCACCGCCTCCTCGCTCATTTCCGTGTCATCGAGCTCGCCGGCGATCGCCCCCTCGCGCACGACCAGCACCCGGTCGCAGAGCCCGAGCAGTTCCGGCAGTTCCGACGAGATCACGACGATGCCGATGCCGGCTTCGGCGAGCTCGCGCAGCAGCCGGTGGATCTCGGATTTCGCGCCGACGTCGATGCCGCGCGTCGGTTCGTCCATCAGGATGACCTGCGGGCGAACGGCCAGCTGCTTGGCGATCGCCACCTTCTGCTGGTTGCCGCCCGAGAGCGACGACACCGGCATGTCGATGCCGCCCATGCGCACGCCAAGGCGCCGGACATAATCACGCGCCAGATCGGCTTCTGCCCTGGAATTCAGCAATCCGAGCGGGCCTGTCAGCGTCTTCAGATCGAGGACCGAAATATTCTGCGCGATCGACAGGTCGATGAAGACGCCTGAGCCCTTGCGATCCTCGGAGAGGTAGACGATGCCGGCGTTGACCGCGTCGCGGTAATTGGCGATGCGCTGCGGCTTTCCGCGCAGAGCGACCTCGCCCGTCGATTTCGCCCGCAGACCACAGATCGCTTCGGCGATTTCGGTGCGCCCCGAACCGATCAGGCCGCCGATGCCGAGGATTTCGCCGCGCTTCAGATCGAAGGAAACACTGTCGATGCGGTCGCCGTCGCTCAAGTTGCGGACCGAAAGGATGGGTTCGCCCGAGCGCGCTTCCGGCGCCTGTTTCGGCGGATAGAGCTGGCTGATCTCGCGGCCGACCATGCGGCGCACGACGTCATCAGGCGTGACGTCCGCAATCTTCTCGGTGACCACATGGCGACCATCACGAAACACGGTGACCCGATCGCAGAGCGAAAAGATCTCCGCCATGCGGTGGCTGATATAGATGATCGAAATGCCCGCGGCCTTGAGATCGCGGACGATGCCGAACAGCGCCTGGGCTTCCGCTTCCGTCAGCGCCGCCGTCGGTTCGTCGAGGATCAGCACGCGGCAGTCGAGCGTCAGCGCCTTGGCGATCTCGACGAGTTGCTGGCTGGAAATGCCGAGGTCGGCGACCTTCCGGCGGACGTCGATCGGTGCCAGCCGGTTCATCACACCTTGCGCCTCGCGCTCAAGCGCGCCGTAATTCATCAGCGGCGAGCGGCGGCGATTGGTGGCGGCCATGAACATGTTTTCTGCCACCGTCGCGTCCGGGCAGAGCGCGATCTCCTGGTGGACGAGGCCGATCCCGAGCGTCTGGGCGATCGCCGGAGAGCCTATTTTGACAGGTGCTCCGTCAACGAGGATCTCGCCCTCGTTCGGCTGCAGCACACCGGCAATGATGTTCATCAGCGTGGATTTGCCGGCGCCGTTTTCGCCGCAGAGCGCGTGGATTTCTCCCCGCTCCAGCTGGAAATTCACCTCGGTCAACGCCTTCACCGCACCGAAATGCTTGGTGACGCGCCGGACCTCCAGAACCGGTTGTGCTGTCATGCCGTCCTCCACCCGTATCATTGGCTGCCCGGAGCGGACCGGGCAGCCATTTTTCGCCCTTACTCGTCGATACCCTTGGTACCACGACGCTTCAGGTACTTGTCCCAGTAGAAGTCGTCGGCATTCTCGGCTGTGACGATCGAGAGACCATTGTCGACGAAGGGGATGCTCATCGGGTTGAAGCCGGCGCGCTTGGCGTCGTTCATCGGGTCGATCAGTTCCGGGTGCTTGGCCATCCACAGCAGCATGAAGCCCATATAGCCCTGCATGCCCTGGTTCGGGTTGATGGAGCCGAAGACTTCGCCGGCCTTGATCATGTCAAGGATGTTGGCGTTGACGTCGGCGCACATGACGAGCACCTTGCCGCCGCTTTCCTTGCTGGCCTGGGCCGCACCGATGGCAGAGTTCGCTTCCGGCATGAAGACTGCGCCGAGGTTCGGATTGGCCTGGATGATGCTCATCAGGCCCTGATAGGCCTTGTTCGGATCCTGGTTCGAGGCGGCGCGGCCGACGAGCTTCATGTCAGGCCACTTCTCGGCCATGCGATTGACGAAGGCGGTGATGCGCTTGTCGTGGTTGTCCTGGCCGGGGTTTTCGAGAACCGCGTACTCGCCCTTGCCGCCCATCTTCTCGGCGATCGCGTCGGCGGCGTAGGTGCCTTCGCGGCTGTTGTCCGAGGTGATGAAGGAAACACGCTTCGACAGCGGCGAGTCCGCGGCGAAGGTGACGACGGCCGTGCCCTGGTCGATCGCCCGGTTGATCGGCTCGATGAACGGATCGGAGTTCATCGGGTGCACCAGTATCCCGGCCGGATTCTGGGCGAGCGCCTGGTCGAAGGTGGCGATCTGCTTGTTGACGTCATACTCCGGCGTGCCGGTATATTCGGTCTCGCAGCCGAACTGCTGGCCGGCCTGCTTGAACATCTCATAGACCGGGAACCAGTATTCGACGCCGGATACCATGACGTTCATGACGTATTTTTCGCCGGGCTGGCAGCGAAACGGGTTTGTCGTTTCGGCGCTTGCCGAACCGGCCCAGAATGACGTTGCAATGACCGCCAGAGCGGTCGTGCTGAAAAATTTGCGCACGCGTTCCTCCTCGGGGCCGAAGCCCCTCCCAAAAACCGATGGACCGCCTGTTTGCGGCCGCTGAATATGTGAGTTCGCCGGAACTCCTCCTCGACTTCCGACGATTGCGATTAAAGCCGCGGACTCACCGTCTGTCAATATAATTCATGGCATGAATAATAATTCATGCGCGATGTGAAAAAACAGCGAGGGGTGGCCTTCAATCTGCTGTCACGGGGATCGGCTAGGGGGCAGCGATGGCTACCCTGCAACAGATCGCCTTTCATGCCGGCTGCTCGCTGGCGACCGTCTCGCGCGTGCTCAACGGCGAAGGCCCCGTCAGCGACGAGATGGTACGGCGCGTGCGTCGGGCCGCCGCCGAGCTCGGCTATCGGCCGGCGACGGCCGCGGGGCGCACCGCCAGCCGCAGCCAACCGGTCGTCGGCGTGCTGGTGCCGAGCGTCACCAACCCGGTCTTCGCCGCCTCGCTTGCCGGCATCCAGCACCGCATGCAGGTAGCAAGCCATGGCGTTCTGATCGCGCAATCGAATTATGATCCCGCACTCGAGGCGCGCGCCGTGCGCTCGCTGCTCGAGCAGCGCCCGACCGGGCTGATCCTGACGCTCTGCGACGCCCGCACCAGCGAGGCGCTTTCGGCGGCGCTGCCGCCGACCGTGCTTCTCAACAACCGGCCCGTCGCCCGCTTCGCCGCCGCCGTCACGGTCGACAATTACCGCGCAGGCTACGAATTGACCCGGCATATCCTTGCGCATGGGCATCATCGCATTGTCGTGGTCACCGGCCATTTCCACTCCTCCGACCGGGCGCGCCTGCGTTACGACGGATATTCCGCCGCCATGCAGGAGGCAGGCGTCCAGCCGATGGAGGCTGTCGAGATCCCCTTCGTCGACGGTTACGAGAACCTCGACCTCGCGGCGGTCCTCGCGCATCACCGCCCGACGGCGATCATCGCCTCCAACGACCTTCTCGCCCTCGGCGTAATCGCGGCGCTCCGACGCGAAGGCCTTTCCGTACCGGATGATGTCTCGGTCGCCGGCTTCGACGGCATCGCCCTCGGGCGATTGATGAGCCCAACACTCACCACGATAGCGATGCCCGACGGAGACATGGGGCTTGCGGCGGCGGCGCTATTGCTCGACATGGCCGAGAACGCCTCCGGCTGCCGCCATCTCAACCTCGACTGCCGCCTCTACGCGGGCGGGACCGTTCGCCACCTCGTCTGAGCGACACAGGAACGCCGCCCGCGGAATTTCCTCCGGGGCGGCGACAATCATCAAGGAAATAGTATCAGCTACGCGGCAGCAG
Organism: Ensifer sp. 22460; assembly: GCF_052044935.1. Taxonomy (NCBI): domain Bacteria; kingdom Pseudomonadati; phylum Pseudomonadota; class Alphaproteobacteria; order Hyphomicrobiales; family Rhizobiaceae; genus Ensifer; species Ensifer sp. 22460. The sequence continues at coordinate 212,311 of NZ_JBQENZ010000006.1, read as the reverse complement.
GCTTTCGACTTCGGCTGCAGCCTCGTCCAGCGCTTCCTTCGGCGTCGTCGACTGCTCAACGATGCGCGACAGGTTCTCGACGATCGTCTGCGTGACCTTCACGCCGTTGCTGCCGGGGAAGGCATACCAGGGGCGCATCAGCGGCATCTGCTCGAGACCGGCGCGGAACAACGGGTTTTCCTTGTAGAAGTTGGCGAGATACTCCGGCGACTTGGCGGCGAGCTCGTTGTTCGGCACGTAGCCGGTACCGGGAACGACGACCGAGGCGCCATAGGGGCCGGCGGCGAACTTCGCGAATTTCCAGGCCGCTTCCTGCTTTTCGGCATCGCGCGTCAGGATGACGACGGCATTGCCGCCGGTCGGCAGCTTGCCGTTTACCGGATCGATCAGCGGAATGTGCGCGGTGCGCAGGTCGAACTTGCCGCCAACATTCTTGATCGTGTTGCGCAGCGCCCCGGTCGTCTGGAACGCAAAGCCGATCTTGCCGGCAACGAAGGCCTGCTCGCCAGCCTGCTTGGTCAGAACCGGCAGCCCTCCTTCCTTGACCATGCGGTCGAGCACGTCGACGGCCTTCTGGCCCTCCGGCCCGTTGAAGGCAACCTTGCTCTCGTCTGCACTCAGCATGTCGCCGCCGGCGCCGAAGAGCAGTGCGGAGAACATCCAGTCGTCGCCCTGCCAGCGGAAGTCGATGCCCTCGTTGCCGTCGCCGAGCGCCTTGATCTTTGCCCCGAGCGCGATGACCTCGTCCCAGGTCTTCGGCGGGCTGTCCGGGTCACCGCCGGCTTTGCGCACCAGATCGGCATTGTAGTACATGATCGGGTTGGAGGTGGCGAAGGCCAGGCCCACCTGCTTGCCGCCCACCTGGGCGAGCTTCAGGATGTTTTCTGAAAAGCCCTGCTCGGCCATATTGCCGTCCTTGGCAATGAACGGGCCGAGATCGACGGGGATGTCGCGCTCGTTGACCATGCGCAGGCGGTTGAGGCCGATGAAGGTCAGATCGGGCATCTCGGCCGTGCCTGCCTGACGCATGATCGTCTGGATGCCTTCCTCATAGGTGGCCGACGGGTTGGCGAAGGTGATCTTGATGTCGGGGTTTTCTTCCATGAACTTCTTCGAGATCGTGTCCATCACGTCCTTGAAGAACCCGGGCATCGGATAGTGGACCGTAAGCTGGGTCTCGGCGTAGGCAGGGGCTGCGAGCATCAGCGATGCGGCAGCCGCGGTGAAAAGCTGTCTCAGATGTTTCATGGGGTGCGCTCCAGGTTGGACCGTTCAGCCTTTGAGACCGGTCATGGTGATGCCCTCGACGAAGCGCTTCTGCGCCAGCAGAAATGCAGAAACGAGGGGAAGGGTAATGATGAGGGTCGCCGCCATCAGCGCGCCGTAGTCGTCGCCGGCTTCAGCCGCGCGGAAAAAGAGAAGGCCGAGCGGCGGAGTCGCGTAGTCCTGGTTGGTGACGACGATCAGCGGCCAGAAGAGGTCGTTCCAGTGGGCGACCACCGAGAAGATCGCAAAGGCGGTGATCGCTGGCCAGGCGTTCGGCACGATGACCCGTGCGACGATGCCCGCCTCCGACATGCCGTCGAGCCTTGCTGCGTGGATCAGGTCGTCGGGCATGGCGCGGAAGAACTGCAGGAACAGGAAGATCGCAAAGACCGAGATCGAGAACGGCGCCACAAGTGCTGCGTAGCTGTTCAGCACCGACAGCTTGTCGAAAGCGACATAGATCGGCAGCGCCGTCGCATGGATCGGTACCAGCAGTCCGAGCATGACCAGCACCATCATGGCGCGGGCCGCGCGAAACTTCAGCTTCGCCATGGCATAGGCGCACGGAATGGCGACGACGATCTGGATGACGAAGATCAGTGCGCAGACGACAACGCCGTTGAAAAGCAGGGTCGTCATCGAGACGCGCGACAGAGCCTTGGAGAAGTTCTCGATGTAGGACCACTGCTCCGGGATCAGCGACAGCGACGAGGAGAAGATCTCGCTTTGCGCCTTGCCCGCGGTCGAGACCATGAAGATGTAGGGCGCGAGGAAGAGCAGCGCGCCAAGCGACAGGACCGCGAGGCGGACGATACGGGCGACGGAAAGAGCGTTCGTGATCATGCGTAGTGCACCTTCCGGTCGAGCACGCGGTACTGCAGGAACATCAGGACGACGAGGATCAAGAGGAAGACGACGGTCATCGCCGAGGCGTAGCCGACGCGCAGGTAGACGAAGCCCTCCTGGTAGATGGTGAAGAGCAGCACTTCCGATGCCTTGTTTGGCCCGCCCTCGGTCAGCGTCTTCACCGTCTCGAAGACCTTCACCGAATTGATGATACTGATGGTGGTGACAAACAGCGTCGTCGGTCCGAGCATCGGCCAGGTCACCAGGCGAAAGCGGTCGAACCAGGATCTCGCACCGTCGACTTCGGCCGCTGAATAGAGCTCCCGCGGGATGGCGGTGAGACCTGCGAGGAACAGCACCATGTTGAAGCCGACCGACTGCCAGACGCCGATGATCGAGAGGCCGTAGAGCACCGTGCCGGAGGCGCCGAGCCAGTTGGGGCCGGCAATGCCGAAGAGGGCAAGGAAGGTGTTGATCGGGCCGATGGTCGGATGGAAGAGGAACTGCCAAACGGTCGCCATGGCGACGAGCAGCGAGGCGACCGGCAGAAAATAGACCGTGCGGAAGAAAGCCCGGCCCTTGGTTTCCGCTTCGATCAGCATGGCGATCGCAAGCGCCAGAACGATCGAGACCGGCGTGACGATCGCCGTGTAGACCGCGGTGTTCCAGAGCGACCGGCGGAAGGTGCGGTCGCCGAAGAGTTCGGCGTAATTCTCGAAGCCGACAAAACGAAAGCTGCCGTAGCCGAGCTCGAAATCGGTAAAACCGAGCACGATCACCGCAAGCGTCGGCAGCAGGATGAAGAGAAAGAGGAGGAGGATCGCCGGAAGCGCGAGCAGCCAGGCGATGCGGGCCTCGCGCGTCGCGGGCTCGGCGAGTGCGGTTTCGAAGGTCGCGACGCTAGCCATGAATCTTCTCCCGCGTCGCCGCAACAGCAAGCGGTTCGGCCGGAAGCCGCGCACCTTCGTGATCGAAGAGCATTGCGCGTTCGGGCATGATCTCGACGTCGACAGGCTGGCCGATCGCAAGCGATGCGGCCTCGGCAGGCGCCAACTTGGAGGTCATCACCTCGCCGATCGCATCGAGGCGGGCATGGACGATCACTTCCGAGCCGAGGAATTCCATCCGCTCGACCCGCGCGCTCAGCCGGCCGGCACCTTGCGGACTAAAGCGAACGAATTCCGGGCGGACTGCAAGCTTCACCGGCGCGTCAGGTGCCTGCCCCCGGTTCGCCATCAGCACCAGATCACCGAAGCGGACGATGCCGGCGGCATCAGTGCGGGTTTCCACCACGTTGATCTTCGGCTGGCCGAGGAAGCGCGCGACTTCGACATGGGAGGGGTTGTCGTAGATCTCCTTCGGGTTCGCCAATTGCAGCAGATTGCCGCCGATCATGACGGCGACCCGATCGGCCATCGACAGCGCTTCCGACTGGTCGTGGGTGACATAGAGCGTCGGCACGCCGGCGCGGCGGTGGAGATCGACGATCTCGCCGCGGGCATGGACGCGCAGGTTGGCATCGAGATTGGAGAGCGGCTCGTCCATCAGGAAGACGGCCGGACGCCGCACCATGGCGCGGGCGAGCGCCACGCGCTGGCGCTGGCCGCCCGACATCTGGCCCGGTTTGCGGTCAAGCAGGTGGTCGATCTTCAACGCCAGAGCCATTTCCTTGACCTGACGCTGGATATCGGTGCGGATCTGTTCCTGCCCCGGCAGGACATTGCCAACGAACGGCAGACGCTGCGCCGCCGTCAGGCGCCGCATGGCGAGCGGCACAGCGATATTTTCTCCGGCGGTCAGGTGCGGATAGAGGGCATAGGACTGAAACACCATCGCGACATTGCGATCGGCCGCAGCCTTGCGCACGACGCTGCGGCCACCGATGACGATCTCGCCGGTATCGCCGTGATCAAGCCCGGCCACGATTCGAAGAAGCGTGCTCTTGCCGCAGCCGGAAGGACCGACAAGCGCGATGAATTCGCCCACTTCGGCCTCCAGGCTGACGCCTTTCAGGATGGCGTTGCCGCCATAGGATTTGGTGATGCCGCGCAGCGAAAGCACGCTCATTGCGCCGCCTCCACCTTAAGCTTCTTCTTGGCGGCGAGCGGATAGACCTCCTCGACGATCGGATCGAGCACGTGGCTGACGAGCCCCGGAACGGCAACGATCTCGCTCACGACGCCGGCTTCGCTGAACGTGTGCACGACAGCACCGACCAGCCGTTCGCCCGGCATCGGCCGCTCCAGGGTGTCGATGATGAAGGAGGTCGGCGGCGCCCAGACGAGCGACATTCCGGCGTGTTCCCCCGTCCAGGCCCAATGCAGATGGCCGCTTGCATGCAACGCCACGCCGGACGCGGCGAAGAGATCAAACAGACGCCGGCGCTGGCGGGGGCGGATGCCCCAGTAGCCGGTGTCGCCTTCCTGCGGTCCATCGACGAAGAGCGGCTTGTGGGCAAAGACCGCCACCTTGCGCCCGTCGCGGTCTCGCAACTGCTCTTCCAGCCAGGCGAATTGCTTCTCCTCTTCCTCGTCCTCGAAGCCCACAAGAAGGCTGTTGAAGCCGACCAGTCGCCAATCACCGTGATCGGAGACCCAGTAGTCCGGGCCGGCGAGTCCGCGCCAGCGGGCAAGACGCTCCGGGTCGACCGGTTGGTGCGAGCCCGGCAGATGGCCGACGTCATGATTGCCGGGAACGACGAGCACCGGCATCGAGAGCCGGTTGGTCAGGCCCAGCGAAAAGGTGATGTCGTCTTCACGGTCGGCGCCGTCGATCGTGAGGTCGCCGGTGTGGATGACGAGATCAGGCGCCATTTCCTCGATCCAGGCGCGAACCGGCTCCCAATTGTTGTTGAAATGGCTCTTGGAGGGGCTGAGATGGGTGTCGCTGATCTGGACGATCTTCATGGGAACGGGCCTCCGACGATGGCTTCAAGGCGTGCCTCATCGGATGGATTTCTCTCCCCTCCGATGCGGTTGGCCGCAGTCTTTAGGGGCTTGCCATGTCAGTTTGGTAACAGTCGTTCTCAGCTGATTTTCAGTTTCTCCATGAAAGCGTCACCTTCAGGAAAGCCAACCGGTCGCGAAGTTCACCCTTGCGCGTCCCGATGGAAGCGTTGCGGTGGGTGTGCTCAAAATTTCATACTATTGTATACAATAATTTGCGCATATTGACGACGAAAAGCTCAATTCGTGAGCAGTCGCCCTAAACCGATAACGACTGCAGCCGGCAACCGAAACGGCCATTCTCGCGCGAAAACATAGCCTTAGGCTCGGCGAACGAAATTGGCACGATTGATGCTTCTTCTCTGGTGCAAGGAGAACGCTCATGTCGAAAGCCGCAGAGATCGATATCGTATCCGTTTCCAAGATGTACGGTGCGACCACCGCCGTGCACTCGATCAGCCTGAAGATCCCCGCGGGCAGTTATTGCTGCTTCCTCGGCCCTTCGGGCTGCGGCAAGACCTCGACGCTGCGCATGATCGCCGGCCACGAGAGCATCTCCTCAGGCGACCTGCGGCTCGGCAACGTCGTCGTCACCGATTTTCCGCCGGCCAGGCGCAGCACAGCGATGATGTTCCAGTCCTATGCGTTGTTCCCGCACCTCGACCTCGTCGACAACGTTGCCTTCAGCCTGAAGATGAAGGGCGTAGAACGCGACGCGCGCCGCGCCAAGGCACTCGAGATGCTGAAGTTGATGCAGATGGAGGCCTATGCTTCCAGGCGCCCGGCCCAGCTTTCCGGCGGCCAGCAGCAGCGCGTGGCACTCGCCCGTGCGCTCATCACCGAGCCGGAAGCGCTGCTGCTCGACGAACCGCTGTCGGCGCTCGACCCGTTCCTGAAGATCCGCATGCGGGCGGAATTGAAGAAGCTGCAGAAGACGCTCGGCATCACCTTCGTGCATGTCACCCATAGCCAGGAAGAGGCGATGGCGCTCGCCGATCTTATTGTCGTCATGAACAGCGGCCGGATCGAGCAGGCGGCCGCACCTCGTACGGTGTTCGAGCACCCGGCCACTGCCTTCGTCGCGCGGTTCATGGGCGACCACAACGTTCTCTCCGGAAAAGTCCGCGCGATCAGCGGCGATGTCGTCGAAATGGAGACCGCCGAAGGCCAGACCTTCGCGGTGCGCGACATCGCCCAGGAGGTCGGCCGGCCCATCGACATCGGCATCCGCACCGATCGCGTGCGGCTCGACCCGCCGGGCGAGAAGGGCCTCGGTTTCCAGGCGGTGGTTTCCAACATCGAGTACCGCGGCGCCTCGGTGAAGCTCACCGCCATCGGTGCCGGCAGCGACGACTTCACGCTGATCGTCAGCGACGCTGACTATTTCAGGAAGCCTGTCGCGGTCGGTGACGCGGTGTCCCTGAGCTGGACCCTGGAGGACGTCGTCCCCCTCGGCCGCCTTTCCGCATGAGCTAATCAACCATCACAAGAAGGGGAACTGCACATGACGACTGAAACTAAAACCGAAAAGCCTGGCGCCGGCCTGACACGCCGATCGTTGTTGAAGACCGGCGCTGCCGCCGTCGGCGCCATCGCCGGATCGGGTGCCATTACCGGCTTCCCTACCATTTGGGCCCAGAACCCGATCACGCTTCGCCAGTTCGGCACCGGCGTTTCCAACATCAATGCGATTGCCGAGAAGTGCAAACAGGACCTCGGCATCACCTTGGAAATGACGGCGACCGATTCCGACGCCGCCGCCCAGCGTGCGGTGACCCAGCCCGATTCCTACGACATCGCCGACATCGAATACTGGATTGCCAAGAAGGTCTTCCCAGCCGGCGTGATGCAGCCGATGGACGTGAAAAAGATCAAGTACTTCGACAAGATCGTGCCGCTGTTCATCGACGGCAAGCTGAAACCCGAAAGCGTGGTCGCCCAGGGGACCGCACCGCACACCGTCGGCTTCGTCGAGGCGCAAGATTCCAAGACCTTCGCCAAGTCGCCGACCGACTGGATGACGCTGATCCCGACGATCTACAACGCCGACACGCTCGGCATTCGCCCCGATCTCGTCGGGCGCGAGATCTCGACCTGGGCCGACATCATGGACCCGGCGTTCAAGGGTAAGACCGCGATCCTCAACATTCCTTCGATCGGCATCATGGACGCCGCGATGATCATGGAGGCGCTCGGCAACATCAAATATGCCGACAAGGGCAACATGACCACGGACGAGATCGACAAGACGATCGACTTCCTGATCAAGGCCAAGCAGGACGGCCAGTTCCGTGCCTTCTGGAAGTCCTTCGACGAGAGCGTCAACCTGATGGCTTCGGGCGAAGTCGTCATCCAGTCCATGTGGTCGCCGGCCGTCGCCGCCGTCCGTTCCAAGGGCATCGCCTGCAAGTACCAGCCGCTGAAAGAAGGTTATCGCGCCTGGGGCGGCGGCCTCGGGCTTGCCGCCCATCTCCAGGGCGCACAGCTCGACGCGGCTTATGAGTACATCAACTGGTACCTCTCCGGCTGGGTCGGCGCCTACCTCAACCGTCAGGGCTACTACTCCGCCGCGATGGAGACCGCCAAGGGCTTCATGTCCGAGGACGAGTGGGGTTTCTGGGTGGAAGGCAAGCCCGCCCAAGGCGACATCCTTTCGCCGGAGGGCAAGATCATGGAGAAAGCGGGTGCGGTGCGCGACGGCGGCTCGTTCGAGGAACGCATGGGCAAGGTCGCCTGCTGGAACTCTGTGATGGACGAGGACCGTTACATGATCAAGCGCTGGAACGAGTTCATCGCGGCGTAATCGCCGGCGCGGAAGCGCCCCCCTCACCCTAACCTTCTCCCCGCAGGCGGGGAGAGGGGACGTGCCACATCGGCCGGCCGAGCGTGCACATAGGCGATCAAGAATGAGCGGGACGGCGACGCATCTCCCTTCTCCCGCAAGCGGCGAGAAGGTGCCGGCAGGCGGATGAGGGGCGGACCCCGATCGCAGAAATCCAGAGAGGAACGACGATGGCGACACTTGCGACGTCCCAGCCAGGGGAAATCAGGACAGAGAAGGCATCACGTCGCCGGGGCGCTCCGCGCGCGCTGGCCTCCCATCTCCAGGCAACCCCTCTCCTTTTGATCCTCGGCTTCTTCTTCGTGCTGCCGATCCTGACCATCATCGTCGTCAGCTTCTGGGACTATGACTTCGCCGGTCTCTATCCGGACTTCCTGACGATGAACTACGCCGATACGCTCGGCTCGTGGGTCACCTGGAAGACCTATCTCAACACGCTGAAATTCACCGTCCTCGTCTGGGCGCTGACGCTCTTAATCGGCTTCTGGGTCGCCTATTTCCTCGCCTTCCATGTCCGCACAACAACCATGCAGATGGTGCTGTTCCTCGTCTGCACCGTGCCGTTCCTGACCTCGAACATCATCCGCATGATATCCTGGATCCCGGTGCTCGGCCGCAACGGCCTTGTCAATTCGACCCTGATCGAGCTTGGCCTGATCCCACAGCCGATCGAGTGGCTGCTCTACTCCGACTTTGCCGTGGTGCTTGCCATGGTGCATCTCAACACGCTGTTCATGGTCACGCCGATCTTCAATACGCTGATGCGGATCGATCGCTCGCTGATCGAGGCGGCGCGCGACTGCGGCGCTTCCGGCGGCCAGATCCTCTGGAACGTCATCCTGCCGCTCGCCAAGCCGGGCATCGCGATCGGCTCGATCTTCGTCGTCACGCTCGTCATGGCAGATTTCTCAACGGTGCAGGTCATGTCCGGCGGCCAGAGCGCCTCCGTCGCGCTGATGATGAAAAACCAGATGTCTCTGCTGCAATATCCGGCAGCGGCCGCCAATGCCGTGGTGCTTCTGATCGTCGTGCTCTTTATGGTCGCCGCGATCCTGCGCGTCGTCGACATCCGCAAGGAGCTTTGACATGAACCACGAGAGACGCGGCAAGGAATTCTACCTGCTCGCAATCTTCTTCACGCTGTTCGTGCTGTTTCTCTACGGCCCGCTGTCGGCCGTGCTGATCCTGTCCTTCCAGGGACCGGACGGCGGCCTGACCTTTCCGCTGAACGGCCTATCGCTGCACTGGTTCTACAACCTTTTCGAACGGCAGGCGGTCGGGGACTTCGGCGCCTCATTCCGGCGCTCCTTTACGCTCGGCCTGATGGTAATGGCGGTCAACGTCGTGGTCGCCCTGCTTGCAGGCCTTGCCTTCCGCCGACGCTTCCGCGGCGCAACCGCGCTCTTCTATCTCACCGTCGCAAGTCTCGTCGTGCCGTCGATCATCATCTCGCTCGGCATCGGCGTCGTCTTCCAGCAGTTCGGCCTGAAGCCCGCCTGGTACTCCTCCGGCTTCGGCGCGCATCTCACCTGGACACTGCCTTTCGGCGTGCTCATCATGTTTGCGGTCTTCAACCGGTTCTCACCGGCCTACGAAGAAGCGGCGCGCGATCTCGGGGCGACGTCCTGGCAGACCTTCCAGCACGTTCTCCTGCCGATGATCGCGCCAAGCCTGATCGGCGTCGGCCTCTTCGGCTTCACGCTCTCCTACGACGAATTCGCCCGCACGCTGATGACTTCGGGCAGCTACAACACTCTGCCACTCGAGATCTACGGCATGACTACGAATGTGACGACGCCGGTGCTCTATGCGCTCGGCACGGTCACCACCCTCTTCTCCTTCACCATCATCCTCGTCGCGCTCGCAGTCATTCTGACCTTGCGACGCCGCCAGGCAAAGCTGAGCTAGGCTAGATGCGCATCCTGATCATCAATCCCAACACCACCGCGTCGATGACGGCCAAGGCAGCCGCGGCCGCTCGGACTGTCGCCAACCCTGCCACGGAAATTCTCGCGCGCACCTCCAGATCGGGACCGGCCTCGATCGAGGGGCATTATGACGGCGCCGTCGCCCTGCCGGGCCTGCTCGCCGAAATCCGCGACGGCGAGGCCGCAGGCGCCGATGCCGCGATCATCGCCTGCTTCGACGACACCGGCCTCGAGGCGGCCCGTGCGCTCGCCCGCATACCGGTGGTGGGGCTCTGCGAATCCGCCGTCGCGACCGCTGCCATGCTGGCGCAACGTTTCACCGTGGTCACCACGCTCGAACGGTCACGGGTGCTGATCGAGAATCTCGTCCGGCATTACGGCATGGGCGACCGGGCAAGGGTCCGCGCCGCCAACATCCCGGTGCTCGAACTGGAGGACAAGGCATCAGACGCGCTCGCCAAACTCCGGCGCGAGATCGAGCTGGCGCTCAATCAGGATGGCGCAGAAGCGATCGTGCTCGGCTGCGCCGGCATGGCCGATCTCGCCCGGGCGCTCCAAGCGGACTATGACGTCCCTGTCATCGACGGCGTTTCGGCCGCGGTCAAGCAGGCGGAAGCGCTCGTGTCACAGGGACTTATGACCAGCAAGCGCGGGGCCTATGCGTCGCCGCTCAGCAAGCCCTATTCAGGTTTCATGAGCGCGCTCGCTCCGACCCCGGCTTGAGGTGATGCCGACCTGGAATCGCCCACGACTGTCGCCAGCAGCGCATTCGATGCGTCGGCCTCGGCAATAATCCAATCGCGAAAAGCCTGGATCTTTTTCTGCCGCCTGCTGCTCTGCGGATAGACCAGCCAATAGGCGCGACCATCTCTTACCACATGGTCGAAGGGCCGGATGAGCCTGCCGCTCTTCAGTTCGTCCATCAGGAAGGTTGAAACGGCAATCGCGATGCCATGGTCGTTCAAAGTCGTCGTGACGTCCATCGCCTGGACGTCGAAGATCAGTTCGGTACCGTTGCTCGCCGGTGGCTCCACCCCGGTTTCGATCATCCATCGCCGCCACCAGCTGGCGTTGCCGAAGCGCCGTACACGCAGGACGTCCGAGGGATGCCTGAGCTGGTGCTTCTCCATGAAAGACGGCGTGCAGACCGGCATGTAATCGATAGGGAAAAGCGGGAACACGTCGTTGCCGGGCCAGTCGCCGTTGCCGCTGCGCACCACGAGATCGATGGCGTCACGCTTGAAGTCGATCAGCTCGGTCGACATGTGCACCCGGATGCTGATGTTCGGATGGGCCGTCTGGAACGAGGCGAGCCGCTGGCCGAGCCAGCTCGACACGACGGTCGGCAGCACGGAAATGTGCAGGTGGTGTTCGGTCTTGTCGGCAATCTCCGAGAAGGCCGCCCCGAGAAGGTCGATCGCTTCCGTCACCTTCGGCGCCAGCTGCCGCCCGGCCGCCGTCAGCCGAACCTCGCGCGGAAGACGAACGAAGAGCGGCGTGCCGATGCGCTCCTCCAACAGCCGGATCTGGTAGCTGACCGCCGCCTGCGTCATGCCGAGCTCGTCGGCGGCGCGGGTGAAGCTCAGATGTCTGGCGGCCGCTTCGAAGGCGCGCACGGCACTCATGGGAGGAATCTTGCTCATGGCCCTGACATAAGCATTCTTTATGCCAGCATGCGAGAAATCGCTTTGCGCGAAGCAGCAAAAATCCTCACTTTTTTCGCGAACACAACAGCAAAAACAAAGAGGATAGCAATGCTTAGCGCAGTGCGATCAACGATCCTTCATGCCCTGAACTGGGCCGGGAACGCGCTCAACCCGACCATCGACATCGATACGTTCAGCGAATTCCAGCTGAAGGATATCGGATTGACGCGGGATCACGAGACCGTCCGGGCGCACATCGGCGATATTGCCGATCCGTGGCATTGGCCGACGGACGGCAATCCGCGCAAGTCACCGCCCTCGTCGGAGCGGGATTGCGGCGACGCGCCGCAAATGGCAAGGGCTTCGCCTCGAGCCCAGCCCGGAGAAAACAAAGACGTAAGCATGTCGCTCTGCGATTGACGGAGCGCAGAGGCAAGAGACAGCGCAGTTGTCGTGATCTGCCACCTGCCAGCACGTGGACCGAATTCGGGAGAGATCCGGCGTGGCGTTTCTAAAAGCGACGTGCCGGAGCCTCTTCGCAAGTGATCGGCAACGGAGCGAGCGCCGGGCTCGAAGCCGAGAAGCTCTCCACCCACAGGTTTCGCCGCATCCCGTCGTTTACTCCTTGTTATCCACACGGCGAAAGAAATCACCTTCTCTCCCCGGCTTCAGGCACCTCGAACCTATTGACGCAGATTTGCGATGAACTACTATATCTAGTGTTCGAGGTTCTTTCGATTCGCAGGGATTGAGAGCTAAGACGGGAATACGGTGCGTCGGCGAGTTTTCGCCAGGCTATGCCGTAGCTGCCCCCGCAACTGTAGACGGCGAGCGACTGTCCGGAATTGGACCACTGAGGCATGAGGCCTCGGGAAGGTCGGGATGGAAGCTGAGACCCGTGAGCCAGGAGACCTGCCTCGAGCAACAAACGTCCACGGGCGGGGTGTCCGGAGGGGTTGAGTTGCGTGCGGCAGGATGAGCCTGCCTGATCGTCTCGACATCTCCCCGGCAGCCTTTCCAAAGCTTCGGGGTGAAGTCATGTCCGCGTCATTGAAATTCTATCGCTCGCCAATCAAGAGGCGCGGTTTCCCGCGCAACTGACGAAGAGGCATGCCCGGGCGTCGAGATCCGAGCGAGCCACAGCCATGACAGCCCTGCATTTCGCCGGATCGCGGTTGCGTGTCCGTGCACCTTCTCATGCTCTCATCCAGCCGACCAAACGAGGAAGAAATGAACGTTACCGTCTATAGCAAGCCCGCCTGCGTCCAATGCACCGCGACCTACCGGGCGCTCGATCGCCAGGGTGTCAACTACGAGGTCATTGATATCTCCATCGACCAGGACGCGCTCGAAACGGTCAAGGGCCTCGGTTACATGCAGCTTCCCGTCGTCGTCGCCGGCCCCGAACACTGGGCGGGTTTTCGCCCCGACAAGATCAGCGCGCTTTCCTAGAGGAGACAGGCGGTGGGCCTGATCGTCTATTTTTCCAGCCGCTCGGAAAACACCCATCGCTTCGTCGAAAAGCTCGGCCTTCGCGCAGCGCGTATTCCGCTCAAGGAAAGTAAGGCTTCGCTTACGGTTTCCGAGCCCTTCGTGTTGGTCGTGCCCACCTATTGCGGCGACGACGGCCGGGGTGCCGTGCCGAAACAGGTCATCCGCTTCCTCAACGATGCGGGCAACCGCTCTCACATCCGCGGCGTCATTGCTGCGGGCAACAGCAATTTCGGCGCGACCTACGGGATCGCCGGCGACGTCATCGCGGCCAAGTGCCGGGTGCCCTACCTCTACCGGTTCGAGCTGCTCGGAACCGAGGAGGACGTCGCCAATGTCAGAAACGGGATGGAACGATTTTGGACGTCTCAACACTCGAACGCCCCCTGAAGGCGACGGAACCGGCGCTCGACTATCATGCGCTGAACGCGATGCTGAACCTCTATGATGAAGAGGGACGGATCCAGCTCGACAAGGACCGGCTGGCGGCGAAGCAGTACTTCCTCCAGCACGTCAACCAGAACACCGTCTTCTTCCATAACCTCAGGGAGAAGCTCGATTATCTGGTGACCGAGGGCTACTATGAACAGCAGGTGCTGGATCAGTATTCCTTCAACTTCGTGCGCGATCTCTACGACCACGCTTATGGGAAGAAGTTCCGCTTCCCGACTTTCCTCGGCGCGTTCAAATACTACACGTCCTATACGCTGAAGACCTTTGACGGAAAGCGCTACCTGGAGCGCTACGAAGACCGCGTCTGTATGGTGGCGATGACGCTGGCGCGCGGCAACGAACAGCTTGCCCGCGATCTCGTCGACGAGATCATTTCCGGCCGTTTCCAGCCGGCGACGCCGACCTTCCTCAATGCCGGCAAAAAGCAACGCGGCGAGCTCGTCTCCTGCTTCTTGCTTAGGGTCGAGGACAATATGGAAAGCATCGGCCGCGCGATTAATTCCGCGTTGCAGCTCTCCAAGCGCGGCGGCGGCGTGGCGCTGTCGCTCACCAACATCAGAGAGATGGGCGCACCGATCAAGCAGATCGAAAACCAGTCCTCCGGCATCATCCCGGTGATGAAGCTCTTGGAAGACAGCTTCTCCTATGCCAACCAGCTTGGCGCCCGCCAGGGAGCAGGTGCTGTCTATCTCCACGCCCACCACCCGGATATCATGCGCTTCCTCGATACCAAGCGGGAAAATGCCGACGAGAAGATCCGTATCAAGACGCTGTCGCTCGGCGTCGTCATCCCGGACATCACCTTCGAGCTCGCCCGCAACAACGAGGACATGTATCTGTTCTCGCCCTATGACGTGGAGCGCGTCTACGGCGTGCCGCTGACCGAAATTTCGGTGACGGAGAAGTACCGCGAGATGGTCGAGGAAGCTCGTATCCGCAAGCGGAAGATCAAGGCGCGCGATTTCTTCCAGATCATTGCCGAAATCCAGTTCGAGAGCGGATACCCCTACATCATGTTCGAGGACACGGTGAACCGGGCGAACCCGATCGCCGGGCGCATCACCATGAGCAACCTCTGCTCGGAAATCCTGCAGGTGAGCGAGGCGAGCGAATTCAACGACGACCTCTCCTACGCAAAGATGGGCAAGGATATCTCTTGTAATCTCGGCTCGCTGAACATTGCCGCGGCGATGGACAGTCCGGATTTCGGCCAGACGATCGAGACCTCGATCCGCGCGCTCACCGCCGTCTCCGAAATGAGCCACATCTCTTCCGTGCCTTCGATCGAGAAGGGCAATGACGACAGCCACGCGATCGGCCTTGGCCAGATGAACCTGCACGGCTACCTCGCCCGCGAGCGCGTCTTCTACGGCTCCGAGGAAGGCATCGATTTCACCAACATCTATTTCTACACGGTGACCTATCACGCCATCCGCGCATCCAACCGGCTGGCGGTCGAGAAGGGCGTGACCTTCAAGGGCTTCGAGAACTCGAAATACGCGTCAGGCGAATATTTCGACAAATACACCGAAGCCGAATGGCTGCCGGCGACGGAGAAGGTGAAGGGCCTGTTCGAAGCGGCCGGCATCCGCATCCCGACGCAGGACGATTGGCTGGAACTGAAACAGGCGGTCACGCAAGGGGGCCTCTACAACCAGAACCTCCAGGCGGTGCCGCCGACGGGCTCGATCTCCTACATCAACCACTCGACCTCCTCTATCCACCCGATCGTCTCGAAGATCGAGATCCGCAAGGAAGGCAAGATTGGCCGCGTCTACTATCCGGCCGCCTTCATGACCAACGACAACCTCGAATATTACCAGGACGCCTACGAGATCGGGCCGGAGAAGATCATCGACACCTATGCGGCTGCGACCCAGCATGTCGATCAGGGCCTGTCGCTGACCCTGTTCTTCCGCGACACGGCGACGACGCGCGACATCAACCGCGCGCAAATCCACGCCTGGAAGAAGGGCATCAAGACCATCTACTACATCCGCCTTCGCCAGATGGCGCTTGAGGGCACGCAGGTCCAAGGCTGCGTTTCCTGCGCGTTGTAGCGCCGCGTTCCCATTAAGTGCCCCTCACCCTAACCCTCTCCCCGCCTGCGGGGAGAGGGTACCTGCCACACTGACGGCCCAGATTATGCGAGATGGCGCGGCATACACCTTCTCCCCGCAAGCGGGGAGAAGGTGCCGGCAGGCGGATGAGGGGCGTCCACGCCCGAGAGGACAACGAAATGAACATGCACACCAAGCCAGCAAACCGCATCCGCGCCATCAACTGGAACCGCATCGAGGACGACAAGGATCTGGAGGTCTGGAACCGGCTTACCGGCAATTTCTGGCTGCCGGAGAAGGTGCCGCTCTCCAACGACATCCCCTCCTGGGCGACCCTGAAGCCGGAGGAGCAGAAGCTCACCATCCGCGTCTTCACCGGCCTCACGCTGCTCGACACGATCCAGAACGGCGTCGGCGCTGTCAAGCTGATGGAGGATGCCATCACTCCGCACGAGGAGGCGGTGCTTTCCAACATCTCCTTCATGGAAGCGGTGCACGCGCGCTCCTATTCCTCGATCTTCTCGACGCTGTGCCCGACGCCCGATGTCGACGATGCGTACCGCTGGTCGGAGGAAAACGAGTTCCTGCAGAAGAAGTCGGCGCTGATCATGGAGCAGTATGCCTCCGCCGATCCGCTCAAGAAGAAGGTCGCCAGCGTCTTCCTCGAAAGTTTCCTGTTCTATTCCGGTTTCTATCTGCCGATGTACTGGTCGAGCCGCGCCAAGCTCACGAACACCGCCGATATGATCCGGCTGATCATCCGTGACGAGGCGGTGCACGGCTTCTATATCGGCTACAAGTTCCAGCGCGGCCTGGAGAGGCTGACCGAGGAACGCCGGCAGGAAATCAAGGACTTCGCCTTCGACCTGCTGCTCGAACTCTACGACAACGAGGCGAAATACACGGAAGCCCTTTATGACGGCGTCGGGCTTACCGAGGACGTGAAGAAGTTCCTGCACTACAACGCCAACAAGGCGCTGATGAACCTCGGCTACGAGGCGCTGTTCCCGGCTGAGGCCTGCAAGGTCAATCCGGCCATTCTCTCCGCGCTGTCGCCAAACGCCGACGAGAACCACGACTTCTTCTCCGGTTCCGGCTCCTCCTACGTCATCGGCAAGGCGGTCGCGACCGAAGACGAGGACTGGGATTTCTGAGGAACCCCAGGCACCTGCGGGAACATGAAGAACCGCCCGAGGACATGATGTCTTTGGGCGGCTCCGCGCATCAAAGGGGTTCGTTATTCCGCCGCGACCACCCGGCTGCGGCCGATCGTTGCCTGCGTCAGCAGGAAGGCGGCAAGCGCGCAAGCCGCGATGGCTCCGGCCATCGGCAGGGCGGTTCCGTCGAAGAAGAAGCTTGCGACAACCATCGCGACGGCGGCGGTGACGAAATGCAGCGTGCCCATCAGTGCCGATGCGGTGCCGGCGATTTCGCCGTGGTCCTCGAGGGCCAGCACCGCCGATGTCGGGATCACCAGGCCGAGCACACCGTAGCCGACGAACAGGAAGGCGGCCATGACGGGCAACTGGTTGAAGCCGAGGCTCATGACGATGAACATGCTGGTCATGGTGAGCGCAAAGGCGGCGACGGCGAGGTGCATCACCCGCACCAGGCCGAAACGCTCGCCAAGCCAGCCGGTCGCCTGCGACACCGCGAAGAACGAAACGGCATTCATCGAAAAGGCAATGCTGTATTGCGTTGGCGTCAGCCCGTAATGGTCGATCAGCACGAAGGGCGAGTTGGCGAGATAGACCAGGAACCCGGAGATCCCGAGCCCGCCGATGAAGGTGAGCGTCAGGAAGTTGCGATCTCTGAGCAGCAGGCGGTAGGCGGCGAGTGCGCTCCCCAGGCTGCTATCGGCGCGGTCCTTTTTGGGCCGGGTCTCCTGCAATTGCGTCGACAGCAGGATCAGCCCGATGAAGGCGGCGATCATCACCGCATAGAATACGCCGCGCCAGCCGTAGAACTGGATCACCGCGCTGCCGGCCAGTGGCGCCAGGATCGGCGAAATGCTGAAGACGAGCATCAAGAGCGACATCAGCCGCGCCGCCTGAACGCCGGTGTGCATGTCGCGGACGACGGCCCTTGGAATGACCATGCCGGCAGCGCCGCCAATGCCCTGCAAAAAGCGGAAGGCGATCAGGGTTTCGATGTCGGTTGCGAGCGCGCAGCCGACGCTGGCAACGGTGAAGAGGCCGATGCCGAGATAGAGCGGCGCCTTGCGTCCCCAGATATCGGAAAGCGGTCCGTAGAGGAGCTGCGAAATGGCAAAGGAAATGAAGAACGAGAGCAGACTGAGCTGCACGACGCCGGTTTCAGCAGCCAGGTCTTTGCCGATCGACGGCAAGGCAGGCAGATACATGTCGATTGCGAAGGGACCGATCGCCGAAATCAGACCGAGGACGATGGCCGTGCGAAGGAAGGACGCTGTCATGGCAATGATCTTTCAGAAATGGCGACAACGCTCCGGCACGAGGCCAGCATTGCTGCCGCCAGGATTGAAACTCGAAAGATGACGGTCGTGCCAGGATCGAACGTTTGGGAGACGCATCCTGCGCTGACTACTTAGTCCATTAATTTGGACACAGCTGTAAAATTAGACAGCATTGTCTAAATCGTCAATGGGCTCTATCTTCGCTCTATGAAAAAACATGACTTCGCCTCGCCGGACCCCCGCGTGCAAAAAGGACAGCTGGCGAAACGCGTCTCGATCCTGGAGGCGGCAGCCGAGGTGTTCTGCCGGGAGGGCTTTTCCGGCGCGGCCATCGACGAGATCGCCGCCGAAGCCGGCGTGTCGCGCCAGACCATCTACAACCATTACCGCGAAAAAGAGACGCTGTTCATGGCGGTGATCCAGGACATTATGGATCGCGCCAATGGCGTGCTCTTTTCGATCCTCGCGACCTTCCCTGAAACCGCCGACAATCTCGAAGACGAACTTGTCGCCTTCGCCGTCCGCCTCAACAAGAACTGCATCTGCAATCAGGATGCCAAGTTCATCCAGAAGCTGATCGCGACGGAGGGCAACCGCTATCCGCATCTTTTCCAGTTCTGGCGCGAACAGGGACCGGGCAAGACCGACAGGGCGCTGGCCGCACTCTTTGCCCGGCTCGCCCACTCAGCACCGCTCGACATCGATGACTTCGACCTCGCCGCCCGGCAGTTCATCGCGCTGATCAAGGCAGACTTGCAGATGGGCGGGCTTTTCGGCGAGGCCCCGAGCGAAGCGGAACTGGAAGTCAGCGCCCATAAGGCGGTCATGACGTTTCTCCGTGCCTATGGCCGCGAGCAGAGAACGAGCAGTCTCGAAGCGCAACATTGATATCCCGCACGATCGCCGCAGGGCTGTGCCCATTGCGACAGCCGCGCACGCTCTAATGCGGCAGGAGAACTGAAGCTCAACCTGTATTAGGCAGCATCACTAGAGGCACGAATGCCTATCTGGTGATCCGAAAGCCGCTGACGCCTTCCGGCGCTTCGACGAACTCGGCAACGACCTTCGAAACCCACGCGGCCGGGGGCCCTTCATGCAGGCGCTCGAGCATGAGGGTGATTGCCTCCTCCGGGCCGCTGATCAGAGCGGCGACCGAGCCATCGGCTTCGTTTCGAACCCATCCGACGAGACCGAGCTTCTGCGCCTCGTCACGGGCCCAAACCCTGAAGCTAACGCCTTGTACCCGCCCGAGGATTCGGACCAACGCCGTCTTGCTGGTCTCAGACATGATCTCGTCTCCGTCACCGTTTGCCACGCTATCTGGCGCGAGGAGGGGCAAAGGCAAGTCATCCGCGAGCGAGAGCATGGCGAAACCCGCTGCAAGACAGAGCCCGACGAAACCGCCGACCCGACGGCGGCGTTGGGCGTGCAATTCACCGAGGCGCTCGCTGGGGATCGGCACGTCTCCGAGATCGCTCCAGAGCGCCCGCAATTCTTCATAGGCCATCCGGTGATCGGGATGTGCGCAAATCCAGAGCTCGAACGCCGCACGGTCGGCGGCCGTCGCGTCGTCGGACTGCAACTTCGCAACCCACGTCGCCGCCGCTTCCAGAACGCTGTCATCGATGGTCTGGCGATTGCCGTTCATGCGCGTCTTCCGGTCGAACTGAAAATGCCGTCAAGCGAACCCTCCAAGGGAATCGCCTCAATCATCTTAGAGTTGAAAGAACGGTTTGACCTGACGTTCGCTCAGAAAATAATCTCGGCGCGCATCTTCCGGCATTCGAGCAGCGCTCGAATGATATGCTTTTCGACCATGTTTCTCGAGATGCCGAGCTCATCGGCGATCGCGCCGTTGCTCAAGCCGTGCAGGCGGCTGAGGATGAAGACCTGCTGGCAGCGGTTCGGAAGGCCCTGGATGGTGCGCGCCATGATCAGCAGGCACTGGCGGGCGTTGACGATGCGATCCTGGATCGGTCTGTCCTCCGCATGCTCCAGGCCTTCGCTGTCCTTGACGAACATCGCTCGCTCCCGCGCTGCTCGCTCGGACGCGACCCGCGCGACCGAGCGAGCGACCTGGAACAGGTAGGCCTGCGGGTTCTCGATCAGCGTCGAGCGCGATGCCTCCAGCATGCGCACGAAGGTCTCCTGGGTGGCGTCGACGGCGTCCTCGCGGTTTCTGAGGCGGCGGCTGAAGAAGCGACGGATCCTGCCCTCTTCCCGCTCGTGAAGCCCCCGCACCATCGCATCGGTCATCAATCTGCCTCTCCAGCGTGCGGCTGTCGCACCATCATCCTGAACGTACGGCTCGATCGCTGCCGCTTATCTTGAATACGTTACTCATGTTTCATAAGTGAAGCGGAGGTGTGCTGCAATGCACTGACGTGCGGCATGACGAACCGAAACTGCGTCAGACCGGCCGCGCCGTCTATTGGAAAAGGACTGTTGCGCGAAGGCCACGGCGTCTGGTACGGGCGCGACCCTGATTGGCGGCTTCAGGTTTGTCCCTTGCTCGGCAAAACACTCTCGATGGAACTCAGCTCCGAGGCGATGCGGTCTATCAGCAGTCGCACCCGGCGCGGCTGGACGGTGAGCGGCGGATAGACGATCTGCAATCCCGTCCCACCTATAGAGAAATCCTTCAGGAGTTCGACAAGGGCACCGGACGCCAGGTCCTCGGCAATGTCCCAGACGGATTTGAGCGCGATGCCGTGCCCCGCGCGGCACCATTCCCCAACCACCCCGCCGTCATTGGCGACGCGCCTGCCGCGCACCATGACCTTGTGCGGCTTGCCATCGACCTGAAAAGCCCACTCCCTGTCGAGATTGGAGCCGAAGCGCATGATGATGCAGTCGTGACGGGAAAGATCGTCCGGATGCTCCGGTCGGCCCCTGGCCTCCAGATAGGCGGGTGCGGCGCAGGCGACCCGACGGTTTTCGCCGAGCGAGCGCGACCGGAGCGTACTGTCGGCAAGCACGCCGTGGCGGATGGCGAAATCCATGCCCTGCCCGACCAGATCGACGTAGCCATCGGTAAGGTTGAGATCCACCGTCACGTCGGGGTGCTCGGCAAGGAAGCGGTCGAGGATCGGTACGACGTAGCGTCTACCCATGTCCTCCGGCGCGCTGAGCCGGATCGGACCGGAGATCATGCGGGCGCCCGAGCGAATTCCGCTCTCGAGTTCGTCGGCCTCCGCCAGCAGCCGGCGGGCACCATCGACCAGCAGGCGCCCCTCCTCCGTCAGGCTGATTGCGCGCGTCGTGCGTTTCAGAAGGGCAGCACCGTAGTGGGCTTCAAGCGCCGCCAACCGCTCGGAAACAGAGGCCGGCGACAGGCCCTTTTCGCGACCTGCGGCGGAAAGCCCGCCCTTTTCGACGATCAAAAGGAACAGAGCCAGATTGTCGAGCAACATTTTTCGCCTCTTCCGAAATATACTTTTGGAAATAAGCCAATTATCCGGATGCGCCGCAAGAGCTAAATTCCTTCCCGAAAGGAGACGCGGCATGCATCTCGACCACGTGACCATCCGCACAGGCGACATCGCGGGCACGCGCGCGTTCTTCGAGACGGTCTTCGACCTGACCGTCGGCGAGCGCCCGGCGGCGATCCGGCGCATCCCGGGCTACTGGCTCTACGCCGACGGCAAACCGATCGTGCACATCATCGGCAGCCAAGGCAGCGGTTTCGACCGGGCCGCCGAGGCTATCGATCACGTCGGCTTCCGGCTCGACAACTACGCAGCCTTCCGGGCCAGGCTCGACCGGCTCGCCATTCCCTACTCGACCATGGACCTTGCCGACATCGGCGAGCGCCGGCTGTTTCTACGCACGCCCGGCGGTCCGTTGCTTGAAGCCGTCTTTTCCGAACCCGTTCCCCCACATTCCCCTGGAGCATGAGAATGACCATGACATTCAATGACAATACCGTTTCCGTCGTCATCGGCGGCACGAGCGGCATCGGCGCCGCCGTTGCCAAGGCGCTGACCCAGCGTCCCGGCCGGGTCGAGATCGCCAGCCGCGCCACCGGCCTCGATATCGCCGACGCCGCTTCCGTTGCCGCCTACTTCCGCAAGCTCGGGCCGATCGACCATCTGGTCGTCACGGCCGGTTCTTCGGCCCCCGGCGGCAAGGTTGCCGATATCGACCTGGATGCCGCCAAGGCCGCCTTCGACGTCAAGTTCTGGGGCTCGATCGTGCTCGCCCGCGAAGCGGCCAGGTATATACGTCCAGGCGGCACGATCACCTTCACCTCAGGTTTTCTCGCCCGCCGGACTGTTCCCGGCACCTTCGTCAAGACCGCGATGAATGCCGCTCTCGAGGCCGTGGCGAAGATCCTGGCCAGGGAACTGGCGCCGCTGCGCGTCAATGTCGTCAGCCCCGGACTGACGCAGACCGAGGCCTATGCCGGCATGGCCGGCGACGCCCGCGAGGCCATGTTCGATCGCGCCGCAGCGACTTTGCCCGCCGGCCGGTACGGGAAGCCAGAGGACATCGCCCGTGGCTACCTCTTTGCCATCGACAATCCATTCGCCACCGGATCCGTCATCGACATCGAAGGCGGCGCGCTCATCAACTGACGCAAACGCCCGCTCCGACGTTTCGCCCGTAAAAGGACCGCCCCATACCGACAACACTCTTTTCTCCTGTCTCCCTCGGCTCGTTGACCCTGCCGAACCGCATTGCGCTCGCGCCGATGACGCGGGCGCGCAGCAACCAGCCGGGCAACGTCCCGAATACACTGATGGCCGATTACTATGCCCGGCGCGCCTTGGCCTCGACGCAGGGTCAGGGCTCCTTCATCGCCAATCCGGACCTGCCGCGCCGGCTGAAGGAGGGCCTGCCGCTTGCAACGTTCGACAGAACCAAGCTTTTCGGCGGCAGTACCGACGGATATTCTACCTATCCGGCGCTGGAGGACGCCGCATGAGCGCGCCATTGACGGAACACGAGCGCGCGGAAGCCTTGGTCAACGATCGCATTGGCACCGAGCTGGTACTAAAGGAAGAGAGCCTGCGCGTCTGGCATCTGCGGCTGAAGCCCGGTGAAACGCTTCGCCCCCATCGCCACGACCGGCCCTATTTCTGGACGGCGCTGACCGACGGTACGGCACGGTCGCGCTCGGGCGACGGAAAGGTCACGGACGTGGTCTACCGCGCCGGCGACACGCGCCACTTTAGCGACCTGACGCCGGAGACCGCCTTCGTGCACGATCTGACCAATAGCGGCGGCGCCGAACTCGTCTTCGTCACCGCCGAATTCACAGCCCAAGACCATTCGTCCATGACAAGGAGCAAGCCATGAAAGCCGTCGCCCTCACCCGTTATCTCCCGGTTTCCGACCCGCAGTGCTTCCTCGATGTCGACCTGCCGAAGCCGGAAGCCAAGGGGCATGACATTCTGGTGGCCGTCCATGCGGTCGCCGTCAATCCGGTGGATGTGAAGATGCGCGCGCCGAAGGACAAGATCGAGGAAACGCCGCGCGTACTCGGCTGGGATGCCAGCGGCGTGGTCGAAGCGGTCGGCCCCGATGTGACCCTGTTTAAGCCCGGCGACCATGTCTACTACGCCGGCGACCTCACGCGATCCGGCACGAACCAGCAGTATCAGCTTGTCGACGAACGCATCGTCGGGCGCAAACCGAAGTCGCTAAGCTTCGCCGAGGCAGCCGCCCTGCCGCTGACGACGATCACCGCCTATGAAGCCTTCTTCGACCGGCTCGGGATCGACCGGGACGGTGCGGATCGCGGCCAGTCGATCCTGATTGTCGGCGGCGCCGGCGGCGTCGGCTCGATCGGCATCCAGCTTGCCAAGCGCGCCGGACTTACCGTGATCGCCACGGCCTCGCGGCCGGAGACCATCGCCTGGGTGAAGGAACTCGGCGCCGACCACGTCGTCAGCCACCGCGAGCCGCTGGTTGCCCAGGTCAGGGCGCTCGGCTTCTCCCATGTCGACCACATCGCCATCTTCAACGACATGCGCCATTGGGACGACGCGGTAGAGCTGATCCGGCCTCAAGGGGGCATCGTTTCGATCGACAACACCGACGTGCCAATGCCGATGGCGGGCATGAAGACCAAGGCGGCGAGCCTGCATTGGGAATTCATGTTCGCACGCCCGATGCACCAGACGCCTGACATGATCGAGCAGCATCGGCTGCTGTCCTTCGTCGCCGACGAGATCGATGCCGGACGGCTGAAAACGACGCTTGCCGAGGTGCTGTCGCCGATCAATGCCGCAAACCTGCGCGAAGCGCACCGGCGCGTCGAGACCGGTGCTGCCAAGGGCAAGATCGTCATCGAAGGTTTTGAAGGCTAGCGCGCCCAGCTACCGATCTAACTGAAATCGCTCGCCGCGACGTAAATCGCGGCGAGCACCTCGAAACCAGCCTGATCCTCGGCATCAAAACGGTTGGGGCTCGGGCTGTCGAGATCGAGCACGCCGAGCACTCTGCCATCCTTGAGCAAAGGCACGACGAGCTCGGAGCGGGACCCGGCATCGCAGGCGATATGCCCGGGAAAGGCATGCACATCGGGCACCAGCATCGTCTGCCGTTGCGTGGCGGCAGCCCCGCAGACCCCTTTACCGACCGGAATGCGCACGCAGGCGACCTTGCCCTGAAACGGCCCGAGCACCAGTTCGTCATTCGGCCGTAGGAAATAGAAGCCGGCCCAGTTCAGATCCGGCACCAGATCGAAAACGAGGGCGGAAAGATTGGCGGCATTGGCGATGAAGTCGCGCTCGTCATGCAGAAGCCCGCCGAGCTGGCTCGCCAGTTCGCGGTAGAATTCGGGTTTGTTGCCGGTCTCGATTGTCTTCGTGGCAAACACTGTCTTACCTTTCAATTCTTCGCATACTTTGGCGCTCTGTGGCGGCGCGGCAATGGTTGATCGCTCCTGTGCGACAATTCGCGTGCAGCAATATCACCAACCTCGAACGCAGCAAATTGCGATCGCTCGTATGCAATCGATATATCCAATCCGACATATCGATTGCATATGCACGCACGGGACTTTCGCGGCAATTCCCGACACCAGGTCGCCGGTATCGAGCTTGCAGAATTCGAGGCGTCTCAGGACGATTTGAAGGACGCGTCCGCGATCGAATGCCTGCCCGATATCGTGGGGCAGCTGTTGGGCACGCGCCAGCCGGCATGAGGCACGGCAGGCTTGTCATCCGTCCGTTTCCGGAGCGGCCTCCACCCTTGTGATGATCTCGCCGAGCACAAAGTGTAGAGCATCGCGGTAGCCGTTGCGGGCTGACGGTCCGCTCTCGGCCGAGGTCATCACCACGGTCAGATCGAGGCTCGGCACGATGTAGAGCATCTGCCCGCCGTAGCCCCAGGCGAAGTGCACCTCCTCGCCAGCGATCTGACGGTCGAACCAGCCGTAACCGTACTCGTCCCCGGAGAAACGCGAATTGGTGCGGTGCTGCCAGGATGCTGCGATCCATTCTGATGACACAAGCTGCTGGCCTGAGGTCGCGCGGCCGCCATTGCGGTAGAGTTCGCCGAAGGCAAGCAGGGAACGGGCGCTCATCGCCATCTGGTTGCCCCCGAGATAGATGCCTTGGGGATCGCGATCCCAGGATCCGATGCGAAAACCCTCGAGTAGCCCCAGCCAGTCGCTTGCCAGCGCCAGGGTTGACTTGCCGCTGACCTTCGTCAGGATCGCCGAAAGCAGGTGGGTCGATGCGGTGGAATAGAGCATCTCACCGCCCGGGTCGTCGTCGAAGGGCTGAGCGAGCGCCGTACGCACCCAGTTGCTGCTCGCGACCCATCGGCCATAGTTCGGCCCCGACAGCCGGCCAAGCCCGGCCTGCATCGACAGCAGGTTGCCGATGGTGATGTCGTTGATGCGCGGATCAGGCGAAGCCGGCAGGTCCGTCTTCAGGATCGGCGCGATCTTCTGGTCCGGCCCTTCGAGCAATCCCTTGTCGATCGCAATGCCGACCAGCGCCGAGATGATCGATTTTGACGCCGACTTGATGTTGGTCGAGTCGGTCACGCGGTTGCCGCGATAGCCGCGCTCGGCGAGGACCTTGCCGTCACGCGCGACGATCACGGTCTTCAGGGGCTCAAGCTCCTGCCGCGAAGCCAGTTCTTCCAGCAAGGTCGAAACCGGCGCCACCACCTGGGCAGCCGCCGGCAAGGTGAGCAACGTCAGGACGACGAGTGCCAAGGCGACGATCCGGGCGAAGAGAACGGCAGCAAATCTGAACATGGAACAGCATCTAAGACGATCTTCCGCCGCCGTCATCCACTGCACGGCCATCTCACGGCGATTTGACAACCGGGTGACTGAAAGGCCGTGGCGCTGACCTCAGGCCGTCGGTTGCCTTGCAAAGGCCTCAACGAAACGCCGCAGGCTCTGTTCGACGAACTCCGCGACAGGCACTTCTGGGTCGAAACTCCACCAGAGCAGCGATCCCTGCCATTGCGATGCCATCAGGAGTCCGAGTCCAGGGGCAGCGGCGGGCAATCCCGAAAGACATTCGTCGAGCACGCCGGAAAGCACGTCGCGCCATTTCGCTCCCCGCGCACGCAGCAGCGGGTCCCGCAGGTCTTCCCTGAGAATCCGGAGATCGTCGGCATAGGATTCGATGGCGCCATAATCGCCGGACAGGCCGACGAGCAGCGCGATGGCTCCCTCCGGCGTTCTCGGCACCGTCGCCACCAGCTCCGCCGTCTGGCGGTCAAGGCCGTCCCAGGCCTGGTTGAGCGCGCGCTGGATCAACTTCGTTTTGTTTTCAAAGCGCTGCACGAGCGTGGCGCCGGAAAGGCCGGTCCTTGCGGCGAGCGCCGCGAAAGTCAGGCCATCCGGCCCTTCGGCCCGCATCAGCGCAAATGCAGCCACCAGCACCTCTTCGTCTGGCATCGTTTTTGGTCGTGGCATCTTGACTCTCATTTATAACCGAACAATCATTTATATATCCCATTCAAGAGAGAGCACCAGCGGCTATCGGCCCCAAGGAGGAAAACAATGACGCTCGAAGGAAAAATCGCGCTCGTCGCCGGCGCGACACGGGGCGGCGGGCGCGGCATCGCCGCGGAACTCGGCGCCGCCGGCGCCACCGTCTACGTGACCGGCCGCACCACAAGGCAACAGCAATCCGAATACAAGCGGCCCGAAACGATCGAGGAAACGGCCGACATCGTCACCAGCCTCGGCGGCAAGGGTATTGCCGTTCAGGTCGATCATCTCCACCCGGCCGAAGTCGCAGCGCTGATCACGCGCATCCGCCGTGAACAGGGGCGGCTCGATATCCTCGTCAACGACGTCTGGGGCGGAGAAAACCTGTTCGAGTGGGAGAAGTCCGTCTGGGAGCACAATCTGGAGAACGGCCTGAGGCTTCTGCGCCTCGGCATCGACACCCACCTGATCACCGCGCACTACGCCCTGCCCCTGATGATAGAGAAGCCGGGCGGGCTGCTCGTCGAGGTCACCGACGGCACCGCCGAGTACAATGCCACTCACTACCGCATTTCCCCCTTCTACGACCTCGCCAAGGTGGGGGCCAACCGCATGGCCTGGGCCCATGCCAAGGATCTGGCGCCGCACGGTGCGACCTCGGTTTCGATCACGCCCGGCTGGATGCGCTCCGAAATGATGCTGGAGCATTTTCAGGCGACCGAGGAAACCTGGCTGGAGGGGGCAAAGGTCCAGCCGCACTTCGTCATTTCCGAAAGCCCGCGCTTCGTCGGCCGCGCCGTCGCGGCGCTGGCGGCCGATCCGGACAGGGCGCGCTGGAACGGCCAGTCGCTGTCGAGCGGTGGACTGGCTCAGGTTTACGGTTTCACCGATCTCGACGGCTCGCGGCCCGATTGCTGGCGCTATATGCGCGAGGTGATGGAGGCAAACAAGCCGGCCGATGTCACTGGATATCGGTAAGCCTGATGTCGCATGCCGCTGCGGCTTCTCGATGCATCCCGCCCAATAGAGCGCGAGAAATGACGGTCATGACAACGGCCGAGCTTGAACCGAAAGGCGGGCTCCTGTAGGTCCGGGTTCGACGGAACGGCGCGGCAGCGCAATCAGGTGTGATGGAAGATGGCGTCGCGGGATCGTTATTCGAGAAAGCTGGAATGCGCGAAATGCGGAGCGTCCGGTTTCGCCGAAGCCTCTGAAAATGACAAGGCGAAGGGCGGCAATCGCGGCTTTCTCATCGACGTCATGCCCAAGGGCTTTTCGACCGAGCGCACCTCTCCCGACCCCGCCAAGCACATGGTCCGCTGCCGCTGCGGCAACGTTTTTGCGTTCAGGCAGAAGACCGTCTACGCGCCCGGCAGCGAGCCACGGGACTGACGCGCCTGGGGCAATCCGGCGCCCGCGTTGAGAAAAAATTCACCATCTTGTCTCAACATCGACCCCATCGGCGGGCAGCTATGGCGGCGCGTGTTCAAGTATTGTTGATCGCCAGTGCCCAGGACAAAGGCTTGCAGCCAGGGCTGCCACCGCTTAATCGCTGAACTAAAGCCGACCCGCTGTGCGTCGAACGCATGCCGTCGGTAACCGCGCCGAACGCAAGACGCTGGGCGGCGGCAGCATAGCCAGGAGCCCGCATGCGGCGCGAGACGATACAGAGCCCCTCTTCCCAAACGCCCTCCACTGGCAAGTTTTTCACGCAGGTGCGTCGGATGCGGCATGCTCTGGCGATCGGCGCGCTGGCACTTGCGCTTTCCAGCTGCATGGCGCTCGATGCCGACGACGTGCGCGAACCGCCGCCGATCCCGGCCAAGCTGATCGCCGCCATGGCGAAGAACGGCAGCAAGCCTGAAAGCCCGGTTCTGGTGCGCATCTTCAAGCAGGAAAGCGAACTGGAGGTCTGGAAACAGAACAAGCAGGGCCAATACGCCCTGCTGAAGACCTACCCCATGTGCCGCTGGTCGGGGAAGCTCGGCCCGAAGACGAAGGTGGGCGACCGCCAGGCGCCGGAGGGTTTCTACCATGTCTCGGCCGGCATGCTGAATCCGAAGTCGCAGTATTTCCTGTCCTTCAATCTGGGCTATCCGAACCGGCTGGAATCGGCGCTCGGCTACACCGGCGAAGCGCTGATGGTGCATGGAGCCTGCTCGTCGTCGGGCTGTTACGCACTGACAGACCAGGGCGTCGGCGAGATCTACTCCGTCGTCCAGCGCGCGCTTGCCGGCGGCCAGGGCACCTTCCAGGTTCAGGCCTATCCTTTCCGCATGACCGCCGAAAACATGGCCAAGCACCGCGGTGATCCGAATTTCGAGTTCTGGAAGAACATTAAGCAGGGCTACGACATCTTCCAGACGACGAGGCGCCAGCCGAAGGTTTCGGCCTGCGGTCGCCGTTATGTCTTCAACACCGAATTCGCCGATGGCGAGCCGTCCGATCCGCTCGCGGCCTGCCCCGCCGCTGCGACGGCGCCAGACGCCGGGCTCGTGGCAAAGCTGCAATCGGAGGACGCGAAGCTCGCGGGCCTGATGGCAAACCAGACGTCGGCGCCGCTCAACGCCTATGTCGACGGCGGCATGCATCCGAGCTTCCGGGCGCTCCTTGAGAAAAACGGCGCCGAAAAGCTGGCAGCGAAGATCTCGGGAACTAAGTATCCTATTAGCCGACCCGAAGCGGCGCTGGCGGATCCCTACGCTGGCCTGTGATCGTTCGTCGGCTGGCGACGCACAATTGGCCTGAAAGATCGGTTGCATCGCCAGAAGCGAACACAGGACAATCGAGGGTTCTATGCCTGAAAGAGAGATCCGCCGCCGCACCTTCCTGCAACTCTCCGCGGGGCTCGCGGCCGCCGGATTGGCAGGCTGTGCCTCGACGCGGCCGACGGTGACGCGCTCCTATGCGCCGGAACCTATCCCCGAGATGAACGCCTTCCTTGCCGATATGTACGGCGAGAAGCCGAACGAACCCTATCCGCTGCCGGCCATTCCCTACGAGAAGATCGATCCCCGCTTCTATCGCCAGATGGTCGCCGACCCCACCGGCGAGAGGCCGGGAACGCTGGTCGTCGACGTCGGCAACCACTTTCTCTATCGGGTCTACGAGAACGGCCAGGCGATGCGCTACGGCGTCGGTCTCGGGCGCGCCGGCTTCGCCTGGGCCGGGCGCGGCGTCATCCAGTACAAACGCGAATGGCCGCGCTGGAAACCGCCGAACGAAATGGTGGCGCGCCAGCCCGAGCTGCAACAATTCAGCATCGAGGCCGGCGGCATGGACCCCGGCCTCAAAAACCCGCTCGGCGCGCGCGCCATGTATATCTTCCAGAACGGCGAGGACACGCTCTACCGCATCCATGGCTCACCGGAATGGTGGACCATTGGCAAATCGGTATCCTCGGGTTGCGTGCGCATGATCAACCAGGACGTGGTCGACCTTTACAATCGCGTGCCAAACGGCACGCCGATCGTCGTCACCGATCTCACGGGCGGGGGCATGGTGCAATCGCAGCCGATGCCGGAAATACAGCCACTTCCGGACTCCCAGCCACTTCCGGATTCGCAGCCACTGCCGCAGCCGCAGGACTACATGCAGATGGGACCGGACGGACTTCCGCCGCCTCAACCGCTCTGAGGCAAGCCGTCCGGTGATAGCTGGAAGGTCACGCCAAAGCGTAGCGCGTCACAAGACGAGCAGCAGCGTCTTACCTCTGACGCGATCGTAGAGATCGATCGCGTCCTGCTGCAGCATGCGCACGCAGCCGGCGGATGCGTTCTTGCCGATCGAGCGCCACTGCGGCGAGCCGTGGATGCGGTAGAGCGTGTCCTGACCGTTCTGGAAAATGTACATGGCGCGCGCGCCGAGCGGATTGTCGAGGCCCGGATCCATGCCGCCGGCGTCGATGCCGTATTTCTTGAGGTGCGGCTGGCGCGCTACCATGTCGTCCGGCACCGTCCAGCGCGGCCACTTGCGCTTCCAGTGCACGACCGCGCGCCCCTTCCAGGCGCGGCCCGCAGCACCGAGACCGACGCCGTAGCGGATGGCGCGACCGCCCGGCAGTACGTAGTAGAGGAACATCGTCTGGGTATCGACGACGATCGAATAGGGCGGCTCGTTGGTGGCATAGGCCACTTCCTGGCGCAGGAACTGCGGCTTGATCTCACCGTACTGGATGCCTGGAACGTCGTAGCCCTCGTCCTTCACCGGCGCATAGGCCTTGGCGTAGTCGAAGGTCTTCGTCGCCACGCCCGAGGCATCGGCTGCCTTCTCCGGCGAGCCACCGTCCCCGGCGATCGGCTCGATCAGCTTCGGCTTCGGTTCTGGTTTCGGGATCTGCGTGCAAGCGCTCAAGACAGAGCTGGCGATCACCGCGAGCAGCGAGCGGCGGGACAAATTCATCGACACGTTATTCTATTCCAGGTTGGGGATTTCGGTAGGAAATGTTCTGAGGAGAGGCCCGAGGCTGTTGGGCCGAACCGTGACCGAAATGTGGTGATAATCATTCTTTGGCGTGGATCGCCGCCCGCTGCGAGCACTCGTTTCCGGAGTGTTGCAGAATTCCCGCGCCACCTCTGTTGGCTGCCTTAGCCGATGGCCAGATCGCCCTTCGTGGGATCCGGAATGACGACGATGGTGCTACCGTCCCGCACCTGATCGTAGAGATAGACGACATCCTGATTGAGCAGGCGAATGCAGCCCGACGAGACCGCCTTGCCGATCGAATGCGCCTCGGGACTACCGTGAATCCGATAGAGCGTGTCCTTGCCGTCCTTGTGGATGTAGAGCGCACGGGCGCCGAGCGGGTTCTTGATGCCCGGCGGCATGCCGCCATTGGCGATGCTGTAGGGCGCGAGCTTCGGCTGGCGCGCGACCATCTCATCGGGCGGAGTCCACCGCGGCCATTTGCGCTTGTAGGCGACAATCGCCCGCCCGGACCACGCGAAACCCTCGCGGCCGACGCCGATGCCGTAGCGCATCGCCCGCCCGCCGGGCAGCACATGATAGAGATACTTCGCCGGCGTATCGACGATGAGCGTGCCGGGCCGCTCGCCGCTCGGATAATCCACCTCCTGTCGCCAGAACTTCGGATCGATCTCGGCGACCCTCACCTCGGGGATCGGAAACTCTTCATCCGGCATCGCGTGGTACATCGGCGGCACGACCGGCCCGGCCGCGGCGCGGACGGGTGTTGCCGCCGGCACGACCGCCGGCGTCGGACGCGCGGTCGCGCAACCGGTGACGAACAGCGAGGCTGCTCCGACGACAAGGCTGCGGCGGGTGAGCGTGATGCCGGTCTTGTGATCGGCCGTGGATGAAGAGGGCTCGTTTGGTTCGGTCATATCGGGCATTCAACGATTCGATTGTTGCAATGCCGCTTCAGAGGGAAGTCCTACCTTAAGGCTGCCTTAAGGGAGCGATTTAAGAGTTCCGCTCTCAAAAATGTGAGGAATAGCAATGCGAGTCCTGATCGTCGAAGACGACGATATCCTCAGAGACGGCCTGAAGGTCGGCCTGGCGCTGGCCGGATTTACCACCGATGCGGTCGGCACCTGCGACGCGGCGGCGACGGCACTCGCCGCCAACAGCTTCGACGCGATCGTACTCGATCTGATGCTGCCGGATGGTTCCGGCATGGATATCCTCAAGGACTTGCGCTCCAGCCAGAATGACACTCCCGTGCTCCTGCTGACGGCCCGCGACACAGTTCGCGATCGCGTGGCCGGCCTCGACACCGGCGCCGACGACTACCTCGGGAAACCCTTCGACCTCGACGAAGTGGCCGCACGGTTGCGGGCGCTGTCTCGGCGGTCTACCGGCCGTGCGACGGCGGCGCTCGAATGGGCAGGCCTGCGGCTCGATCCCGCCCGGCAATCGGTGGAACAGGCCGGCAAACCGGTGCAGCTCTCGCGGCGTGAGTATTCGATCCTGCACACGCTGATGGCACATCCCGGCGTCATTTTTTCGAAAACCAAACTCGAAGACAGGCTCTACGGCTGGCAGGAGGAAATCGAAAGCAACGCCGTCGAGGTCCACATCCATCATTTGCGCAACAAACTCGGCCCCGGCCTGATCGAAACCGTCAGGGGCATCGGCTATCGGCTGGGTGGGGCCGGCTGATGCGGTCGCTGCGCACCCGCCTCTTCGCCATACTGTTGATCACGACAGGACTGCTGTGGCTGTCAGCGACGGTGTGGATCTTCCTCAGCACGCGCGCCGAGGTGGAGCGTGTGCTCGACGCGCGGCTGATGGAGGCCGCGCGCATGGTGAATTCGCTGATCGTCAGCCCAGACATGATGAAGGAGGAAGGCGACGGTGACGCCAACCGTCCGGCGCAGAGCGCGATCAAGATTCCGATTCTGGAGCACCCGCACTACGACCGGCAGCTCTCCTGCCAGATCTGGTCGCTGGACGGCACGCTGATCGGCAAGTCGGACAGCGCTCCCGACACGACGCTCGCGCCGCATGCGATGGGCTTCTCGGAAACCGTCATCAACGGTGAGACCTGGCGGGTTTTCGCGGTCGAGAATGCCAGCCTCGGCGTACGCGTCCTCGTCGGCGACAACCTTCGCATCCGCGACCGGCTGGTCAACGATCTGGTCAAGGGGTTGCTGCTACCGGCGCTGCTGATCATCCCCCTTCTGGCCGTCTTGATCTGGCTCAGCGTCGGGCGCGGGCTGGCACCGCTCCGGAAACTTGCGGGCGATCTCGCCGCGCGCGAGGCTTCGGATCTGCACGCGATCGAAGACGTGGGCACGACGCGCGAAATCAGCCCGGTGTTGAAATCGCTGAACGGCCTCTTCGCCCGCGTCGCCGGTGCCCGCGAGCGCGAACAGAACTTCATCGCCTTTGCCGCCCACGAACTGCGCACGCCTCTGGCCGGCCTCAAGACGCAAGCCCAGGTCGCGCTTGCCAGCGACGACGGCGAGATCCGTGAAAAGGCGCTCGGCCAGATTGTCGCCGGGGTCGACCGGACCGGCAAGCTGGTGCGGCAACTGCTCGACATCGCCTCCGTCGAGGCCTCCGAGAGTGCCAAGCCAGCAGGAGCCTTCAATGCCGGTGAAATATTGACAGGTCTTCGGACCGAACTCGCCGGCCAGGCTCACCGGGTCGACGTCGCCATCGACCCGCACCTCTTCGGTGTGAAGATCGAGATGGATCCGGACCTGTTTCGCCTGGCGGCGCGCAACCTCCTGGAAAATGCGATCAACCATTCGCCGCCTGGCGCAACAGTCTCCTGCACCTGCGAGATGGCGGCCGGCCGCCTCGTCATTGTGATCAACGACACAGGCCCTGGCATTCCCGACGAGGAGATGCCGCACGTGACCGAGCGCTTCTTCCGCGGCCGCTTCAAGACATCGGTCGGCAGCGGCCTGGGCCTCAGCATCGTCGAACGGGCGCTGGATCGTACCGGCGCGGAGCTCGAGCTCCGCAACCGGCAGGGCGGCGGTTTGTCGGCTCGCATCGTGCTGCAGCAAAGCCTCATCCGGTAACCGGCTATAGGACCTAGCTCGAAAGGAGGCGTTGACCTCAGGATCAGGCGTGACACGCTCAGGCTTGGGTTCATATCGGCCATCCGCGAGAGCCCATTCTCCGGATGACGCGAACCGAAAGGAGACAGTCATGGCAGCGAACGGCAGCTACAACGGAAAGTGCTTCTGCGGCGCAGTCGAGATCGAAGTGAGCGGCGATCCGGCCGCCATGGGCTTCTGCCATTGCAATTCGTGCCGGACGTGGTCGGCGGGACCCGTGAATGCCTTCACGCTTTGGCCGCCGGAGAAGGTCCGCATCGTCAAGGGCGCGGACAATCTTGTCGGCTACCAGAAGACCGCGACGAGCGTGCGCAAATGGTGCAAGGCCTGCGGCGGTCACCTCATGACCGAGCATCCGCTCTGGGGCGTGACGGACGTCTTTGCTGCGGTCATCCCGGCACTGCCGTTCAAACCCGCGCTCCACGTCAACTATCAGGAGACGGTGCTGCCGATGAAGGACGGCTTGCCCAAGTATCGCGACTTCCCGCCGGCATTTGGCGGCACCGGAGAATTGATCGCGGAGTGAATCAGGCCGCTGCCGGAGCGATGCTCGCCAGATAGTGCTGAAGGGCTGTGCGCGTGTTGACGAACAGGCGATCGGGGCCGAGCTGATCGGCAAAACCGGAGGCCCGCACATAGGCGAGCACATCCGGGTTCAGCTCGGCCAGCCAGACGGTGACCCCGTGCTCGCTGATGCGACGCTCGCCCTCCGTCATCATTTGCAGCGCGGAATATTCGATATCGAAGACCCGGCTCATGTCGAGCACGAGAACCTTGGGCTTGTGCTTGGCGACCAGCATCTGCGCCTGGTCTGCCACTTGCTGTGCATTGGCAAAGAACAGGCGCCCCTCCGGCCGAAGGATCAGCAGCCCTTCGAAGGTCTCGTCGTCAGGATGATCCGGCGACAGCGGCCGGAGCCGATCGGTGCCGCGCTTGCGGCCGACGACATAGACCTTCGCCGATGCTGCCTGGCGGGCCAGTCCGATGAAGGAAAGCACGATCGCAACGATGATGCCCTGCAGCGTCCCGAAGAGCAGCACGCCGAGGAAAGCCGCCAGCGCCCACTGAAACTCCATTCGCCGGACCTTGCGGACCGACCAGAAATCCGCCGGTTTGATAAGCCCTATCGAATAGACGATGACGATTGCCGCCAGCACCGCCTGCGGCAGCAGACCCAGCATGGGCGCCAGCACCAGCATCGTGGCAGCCGCTGCCGCCGCGGTGACCAGCGACGCCACCTGCGAATGTCCACCGACGGCACGCACGACGGCCGTCTGTGATGTTCCGCCGCCGGCGCTCATGGCGCCGAAAAGCGCGCCGCCGAGATTTGCAGCGCCGGTTGCCAGTAATTCACGGTTCGCCCTGATCGGCGGGTCGGAGGGGGCGGCAAATGCACGCCCGGCGGCGATGGTCTCGGTGAAACTCATTAAAGCGATGCCGAGCGCGCCGGGCAGAAGCTCCTGCGCAAGACCGAGGCTCGGAAGCGTGATCGAAGGCAGAGACTGCGGGATGAAGCCGACGGTGGAGACACCGAGCGCCTCGAGGCCGGCGAACCAGGAAAGCGCAATGCCTGCAGCCACCGCCAGAAGCGGCGCCGGCGAATGCGGCCAGAGCCGCTCCATCGCAAGAAGCGCCACCAGCGCCGCAGCCGCAATTGCAAGCGTCAGTAGCGAGGTCTCGGACAGATGGCCGGCGATGCTCAGGATATCCCGGAAGAAGCCTTCCTTGGTGAAGTGAAGGCCGAGCAACTTCGGCACCTGGTCGAGCACGATGACGAGGCCGATGCCGGCCTTGAAGCCGATCAGGACCGGCGAGGAGATGAAGTTGGCGACGAAGCCGAAGCGGAGAAGCGAAGCCAGGATGAGAAGCCCACCGGTCATCGCCGTCAGCGTCGCGGTTGCCGTTATCAACTTGCCGGGATCGCCATCCGGGACGGCAAGGCCGAGCTGTGTTCCGGCGAGAATGGCAAGGGTCGTGGTCGACGAGACGCTCAGCACCCGGGACGTGCCGAGAAGCGCGTAGATGATCATCGGCACGAAGGCGGTGTAGAGACCGACACTGACAGGCAGACCGGCGACCGTGGCATAGGCCATCGCCTTTGGCAGAACCACGGCAGCGGCCGTGAGACCTGCAGTCACGTCGAGCCGGAAACCCGCAGTGGCACCGCGACCGTCGCCGACAGGCGAATGCTCGTTCGATGCCATCCGGACTATCCTCTGGCAGGAGCTTTCATGAAGTTATTCTAAAGCGATAGCACTGGGTAAAATCCGTTGCAAGGAACGCCTCAGCCACACTTCGGGCATCACTTGTCGCCTACCAAAGCAGACGCTGGCAGGCTGCTCGACTTGCGGATATCTTGAGGACTGCGGGTGCCGGGCCGAGAGGGGATTTCGGCGGCAGGGAGCGAAGCCAAGGCGGACCGTCGCAGGCGTACGGAATCGTTAGCACGGCGGGCTTCCTACCTGGCGAGAGGGAGGGTTGCGTGGCGAAATCTCATCGCAGGAGCCATTCAAAAAGAATGCGGCGCCTGTTCTTCTCCAATCTCTACCAGCAACTTCAGGTGCTCTGGCCGATCTTCTCCGCAATCCTGATCGTGATGACCGGATGCGGTGTCATCATTGGCCGCATCGAGGAATGGCGGCTCGATGAATCCCTCTATTTCACCTTCGTCACCGGGCTGACGATCGGCTACGGCGACATCACGCCCAAACACCTGAGCGCACGGCTGCTGGCTCTGGTGATCGGCTTTTCCGGCATCGTCCTGACCGGCCTCGTCGCGGCCATCAGCGTTCAGGCGCTGAACGCGACGAGCAAGGATGAAACGGACGATCGCTGAGGAGAGCGGGCCGGCAATGTACCCCCGCTCCCCGTCCAAGTCTGCCGAAGCTTAGCCGGCCACGAAGCGCCCTTCAGACACGATTTCGGAGAGGGCTTTGCGCGGGCTTGGTTGCTCGCGCTGTTGCAGAGCCTCCGGAAGCAGAGCCTTATCGCCGAGGCGTCCGATCGCGACGGCAGCCTCGATCCGGTAGTTTTCGGGAACTTCGAGTTCGGCCCGCGCGCGGTCGTAGTCGATGCCGGCCATGCCGTGCGCCTGCCAGCCGGAATGGGCCGCCTGAAGGGCGAGTGCGCCCCAGGCGGCGCCCGTATCGAAGGAATGGGTGTAGGAAGGCACCTCCTTGCTGGCGCCTGGCGGCAGCAGGGAGGTTTTCGACAGCACGAAGATGAGGGCCGAAGCCTCCTTTGCCCAACTGCGGTTGAACTCGTTCAGAAGACCGAGCAGCTTCTCCCAGTCCTGTCCGCCGCGGCGGGCATAGACGAAATGCCAGGGCTGGGCATTGTAGGCTGATGGCGCCCAGCGGGCGGCCTCCAGGATTTCGAACAGTTCGGCCTCGGAAATCTCTTCGCCCGAGTAGGCCCGCGGCGACCAGCGTTCGAGAAAAAGCGGATTGATCGCGTGATCCGCGACGCGTGAATTCACATGCAAGGTCATGGGGATGGTCCATTCATCGGCGACGTGCTGCCGCCTTTCGGGTTGGTCATTGACGGCCGAAGCTTTCGTATCGGTCGCAACGACTTCTTAAGGTCGAGATTTCATCGGAGAGTTCGGCGATGCGGTCCCTGAGCTCATTGGCCGTGCCGTCCTCGACATCGTCGAAGCCGAAACAGTCCCGCGCCTCGTGCAGTTCCAAACGGCCCTGCAGGACCTCGCGAATTGCGCTCAAACGCTCAAATTGCCGCAGCATACTCATCTCGGACCTCATTTTCAGCCGATCAACGCAAACCTGCGCCGACCGGAGGGCGTTTCTGCCCAGCTCGATTCCTGACCGAGCCTTCCGAGATTATCCACTCAAATAGTAGATTAAAGGAATTCTGACCCAAAGAGCAGGCGAGAGATGAAAAAGTGCTCCGCTTTTGGCGCACGTCAAAGCCGCGAGTGAAGGGGCAGTGCAATGGAGGAAGGAGGCCGCGGTGATGGTGATGCGCTCAGCGGAATTGACGGACCTGGGCGATGGGAGGCTCGCCCAGGTCGGAAGCGGTCAAGCGGTCGGGAGGTCCTTCGCGTCGGGGCGGTTGCCATCGAGGAAGCCCATGTCCCGTTTCAGGTGATCCGACAGGTCTCTGACGTCGACGACATCGAGCGCGCGACGCTTCCGCGCGAACAGAAGCGCCAGCCAGGAGCGCGCGGAAAAATCGTTTGTCGACGAAAAACTACGTACTTGAATGGTTGTCATAGCCGTCATCCTCTTCATCAATCCGTCTAATGGACGGACCTTGAAAATGGTTATGAACAGCATCACCTTCCAATCGAATATCGCTTACCATGCATAAGGCCATTTAATGCATAAGACCCTTCCGCTTCCACCATTGACGGCGATCCGCGTCTTCGAGGCGGTCGCCCGGCATGGAAGCTTCACCAAGGCCGCAACCGAGCTCGGCATGACCCAGGCCGCGGTGAGCTATCAGATCAAGGTTCTCGAGGATCGGCTCGGCGCGCCCTTGTTTTTGCGCCGACCGCGCCAGATCGCCTTGACAGAAGTCGGACAGCGGCTCGCTCCGGCGGTCACGCAGGCTTTCGAGCAGCTCAGCGAAGCCTATGTCACGGCGCGCGGCGGCGCCCAGGGAACGCTTGTCATCAGCACGATCGCCACGTTCGCCTCCAATTGGCTGGCGCGGCGTCTTGGCTCCTTTCAGATCGCCCACCCTTCCCTTGCCGTCCGCCTTCAAACGGAGCCTCACCTGGTGGACTTCAGCCGCGAGGAGGTCGATATCGGCATTCGCTCAGGCCGCGGCGACTGGCCGGGGCTTACGGCGCACCGGCTGATCAACGCCGACTTCACCCCTATGCTCAGCCCGAGCCTCGCGGCCAGTATCGGCGGGGTGAAGGAGCCGGCCGATCTGTTGCGTCTGCCGCTGCTCGATCCCGGCGATCCCTGGTGGGCGAAATGGTTTGCGGCCGCGAATGTGCCAGCAGAGGGGCTTTCCAGTCGTCCCGGCGCCAGCATGGGCGCGCAGGCCTATGAGGGCAACGCCGCCACGGCCGGCCAGGGCGTGGCGATCCTGACGCCGGCGTTCTTCGCCGCCGAGCTGGCCGATGGGCGCCTCGTCCAGCCCTTCGATCTTCTCTGCAACGACGACCATGCCTACTGGCTGGTCTACCCGGAGACGCGGCGCAATTCACCGAAGATCAGCGCCTTCCGCCAATGGATCCTCGGCGAAATCGGGGTGTCATCGCGCTGAAGCGGGAACCGAGAACGGCACCCCGAACCGGACTGATCTGCCATGGAATTTTGAATCATTGCGGAACTCTCGGGCGTGCCCGGGAGTTGCATTCCCGAAGCGCCCATAGTGAGGGCATGCGGGAGCGAACATGCAACGCGAGCCGACGGAACAGTTCCGTTCAGCCACGCAGAACGCCTGGTGGACCGTAAATCGCGGCGATGGACCGATCGTCGGCACCGCGATCCACAATGGGCATGCCATGCGCAGCGATGCCCGGGCGCTGGTGGCGTTGACGGAGGAAGAAAGGCTGCGCGAGGAGGACCCGTTCACCGAATTCATCATCCGGGACCTTGCCAACCGCATCGTCGTCCATCGCTCGCGCTTCGAGGTCGATATCAATCGTGCCCGTGCAGGCGCCATCTATCTCCAGCCCGCACAGGCTTGGGGCCTTTCCGTCTGGCGGGAGCAGCCGCCTGCAGAGTTGATCGAAACATCCCTTGCCGTGCATGACGAATACTACGCCATGCTGCGGTCGATGCTGACGGCGATCGAACGGCGCCATCAGCGCTTCATCGTGCTCGACATACACAGCTACAACCATCGGCGGCAGGGGCCGGAGGCCGAACCGGCCGATATCGCCGAGGCACCCGAGATCAACATCGGAACCTCCTCCATGGATCGGGCCAAATGGGCCGACGTGATCGATACGCTGGTCGCTGCCATCAGCGCCACCACGCTCGCGGGTCGGCCTGTGGATGTGCGTGAAAACATTGCCTTCCAGGGACGCGGAGAACAGACGCGCTTCATCCACGAGCACTTTCCCGATACGGGCTGCGCGATCGCGATCGAGTTCAAGAAGACCTTCATGGACGAGTGGACCGGCAAGCCAGACCTCGAAGCGCTGAGGTCGCTGCGCACACTGGTCGGATCACTCGTTCCGATCCTGACCGAGGCGCTCGCGAGGCAGCGATGACGGACGGGAGACCCATGCGCGCGAGCCCTGACCCGGAGTGGCTCGATGAAGCCATTGCCCGACTGAAGGATGGTCGCGCCGTGCGACGGGACTTCGGCGAGGGTGGACGGCTGCACATCGACCGCCTGCTTCCCTTCCTCTGCGTCCATATCGCAGCCGAGCACCAGCAGCCGGTCGCGCGCGATATCGCCCAGGCGAATGCCGCCTATCTGCTGGCGCCTAGCGTCGATATCGCCGCCGTCGTCATCGAGCGGGTCGGCCGCGTGATCGAAGAGCGGCAGGGCATGTTCATCGTTCTCGAGTTTGCCGAGCTCGAAAGCGATGACCCGCCGGCCAAGGACGCGCCGTTCCTGCCGCCCTTCCTGATCGAGGTCGTCGCCGGGCTAAGCGGCGCCGAGCAGGTTGCCGCGAAAGCACTGATCGAGACCGCTGCGACGATCGAGGGAAAGTTCCGGACCCCGCATGTGACGCTTGTCGAGCGGCAACCGGAGGCACGGGCAGGGCGAAAGACCCTGGCGCTCGACTATCCCCATCTCACCGTGCGTTTTGCCCCCATCTACTGCGAGCCGGGCACCCGCCGCATCTATCCGCAATTGCGCGAGCGGCTGGTTGCGAGCGTCTTCGATGCTGGGCTCCGCGCCGTTGCGGCCTTCGCCCGCGCGCGGTCCGATGACTTCCGGCTACCGACGCATCGCGCCCTTGGCCGGAAAGCCTTCGTCGACGCGGTCGTGCGTGCCGACCGCGGCATCGACGAGATCGCCTCGAGCTTCGATTTCCTGCTCGCGGTGACGCCGATCAACGCCGAAACCGCCTGGGCGGAATTCGCGTCGAGCGGCTTTTCCAGAAGCCCCCGCCTCTACTATCGGCCGCTGGCGCTGCAGATCGAAACGGCCAAGCGCAAACTCTTCACCCTCAACTTCGAACACCTCGAAGATCCGCTGCTTTATGCCCTCTATCGGGAAAAGCAGCAGGAGGTCGATCTGCAGCTCTCGATGATATCCGCGCGCGAGACCCGCAAATTCGTCGAGCTCGGCCGCGCACTCTACGGCCCGGTGGAAAGCGAACTTCTCAACGCCGCGTCCGACATCCTTGCACGCACAGCAGCCGATGGCGACACGTCGCCGGCATCCGGCAACAAGCGCGACTGCGACTACATAAGGGAGCGTGCCCAGGCGATGATATCAGCCTATCGGCGCCAGTCGGCCGATTTCACCGCCTCCGTCGAAATTCGCGACGACCTGCCAGCCGGCCTGCTCGTCTCGCGCGGCCAATTGCTGATCGCGCGAAGCTCGGCACTCGACCCCGATCGCGTCGAGGCGCTGCTCAACCACGAGGTCGGCGTGCACCTGCTGACCTATTTCAACGGCTCGGCCCAGGGCCTCCGAATCCTCCGCTCCGGGCTTGCGGGTTACGAGGGCATGCAGGAAGGGCTTGCCGTTTTCGCCGAATACTTAAGTGCCGGCATGACCGCGGACCGGCTGCGGGTGCTTGCGGCGAGAGTCGTCGGCTGCGCCGCCCTGCTCGACGGTGCCCTGTTTCCGGAGACCTACCGGCTGCTCGTCGACGGCCACGGCTTTAGCACGGCAGAGGCCTTCAACATTACGCTGCGCATCTATCGCGGCGGCGGGCTGGTCAAGGACGCGATCTACCTGCGCGGCCTGTTGCAGCTTCTCGAGCATCTCGCCGACGGCGGCAGTCTCGAGCCCTTCTGGATGGGCAAGATCGCCGCGTCGCATTTCGGTGCGATCCAGGAACTCAATTTGCGCGGCCTCCTTGGTGCCGCGGCCATTCGCCCTATTTTCCTCGATGACGTCAAAGCGCGCGACCGACTTCAGCGAGCCCAGAGGGGAATTACCCCGCTCGACATGGTCGCAGAGTAGGAAACTGAATGCGCATCGCCTTTTTCGTCAACTCCATCGAGGGCGAAGAGACGGTCTATGCGACGACATCGCTTGCGCTTGCGGCACTCGCCCGTGGCCACGAGATCGTCTACGTCACCCCTGGTGATTTCATCCTGAGGCCCGATGGCCGCCTGATGATCCACGCCCTCAACCTCGGCGCGGCGAAGCCGCGCAAGGCCGAAACCTTCATCGCCGCGTTGCGGAGCGGCGCCACGCGGCGTGAGACGCTGGACATCGCCGACGTCGACGTTCTGTTTTTGAGAAGCGACCCGTCGGAAGACGCCGGTCCGCGCCCCTGGGCCACCCAGGCGGGCGTGATTTTCGGGCGGCTTGCGGCCGAGCGCGGGGCAATCGTCGTCAACGATCCCGACGGGCTCACGCGGGCGCAGAACAAGCTCTATCTCCAGGACTTTCCCGAGATGGTTCGGCCGACCACGCTGATCTCGAAGCATATTGAGGAGATCAGGGCCTTTGTCGACGAGCACCCGGAAGGTGTCATTCTGAAGCCGCTGCAGGGCTCCGGCGGCAAGAACGTCTTCAAGGTTAGCTCCAGCCACGAGACGAACCTCAACCAGATCTTCGAGGCGGTCAGCGAGATGGGCTATGTGATCGCGCAGGAATATCTGCCGGCAGCAACGGAAGGCGACGTCAGGCTGTTCCTGATGAACGGCCGGCCGCTCAAACGCGGCGATACCTACGCTGCGGTTCGGCGCGTCCCGGCGGAAGGTGAGCTACGTTCCAACATGCATGTCAACGGCAGGCCCGTCGCCGCCGTCGTCACGCCGGAAATGCTCGCGGTGGCCGAGCAGATGCGGCCGAAGCTGGTGCGCGACGGCATGTTCCTCGTCGGTCTCGACGTGGTCGGCGACAAGCTCGTTGAGGTCAACGTCTTTACCCCGGGAGCACTGCCTGAAATCGCCGAACTGACATCGATCGAGTTCAGCGAGGACATCATGGCGGCGCTCGAACGGAAGCTCGACATCAAACGGGCCCATGTCGGCACACTTACCAATCGCGAACTGGCCACGCTCTGACCGATAGCCGGCCTGCGACCGGGGAAATCCTACCTTTCACACTGTCAAAGCCCTGTGCGCGCGGTATAAGCGCCGCGCAACCGGATATCTTCGTGCTCTCCCAAGTGAAGATCAACGGCTGCCGCCGGCGCGTCCAATGCGACGCCCTCCCAAGGCCCCAAGC
Organism: Ensifer sp. 22460; assembly: GCF_052044935.1. Taxonomy (NCBI): domain Bacteria; kingdom Pseudomonadati; phylum Pseudomonadota; class Alphaproteobacteria; order Hyphomicrobiales; family Rhizobiaceae; genus Ensifer; species Ensifer sp. 22460. The sequence continues at coordinate 168,669 of NZ_JBQENZ010000006.1, read as the reverse complement.
TCCGGCGTCAACGACATCATGAGGTTAAACCATTGGCAGGTATCATCACCAAGGGCGCTGAGCCCACGCGCGCGGCCTCATCCGCGTCACCGGACGCGACGGGCTATCGATTTGCCCTCTTCGCGCTCACCTCACTGTTCTTCATGTGGGGCTTCATCACGTGCCTGAACGACATTCTGATCCCGCATCTGAAGAACGTCTTCTCGCTCAACTACACGCAGTCGATGCTGATCCAATTCTGCTTCTTCGGCGCCTATTTCATCGTCTCGCTGCCCGCCGGCGCGCTCGTCAAGCGCATCAGCTACAAATGGGGGATCGTGCTCGGCCTCGTCATCGCCGCCATCGGCTGCGCGCTGTTCGTCCCGGCGGCAAGCTATCGCATCTATGCGCTGTTCCTCGGTGCTCTCTTCGTGCTGGCAAGCGGCATCACGCTGCTGCAGGTTTCGGCCAACCCCTATGTGACCGTGCTTGGTCCGCCGGATACGGCCGCGAGCCGCCTGACCCTGACCCAGGCCTTCAACTCGCTCGGCACGACGCTGGCCCCGATGTTCGGTGCAACGTTGATCCTGTCGGCTGCTGTCGTCGCCACTGCCGGCGCGACGCCGGAGCAGCTCGACGCGCTGAGGCTCGCCGAAGCAAGCGCGGTCAAGATGCCCTACCTGCTTCTTGCCGCCGCCTTCCTGCTGCTTGCGGCGCTCTTCGCCGCCCTGAAGCTGCCGACCGTCGAAGTGCATGACGAGATCGAGCCGATCACCGACGGCAAGTCGGCTTGGCACTACCGCCACCTGGTCCTCGGCGCCATCGGCATCTTCGTCTATGTCGGCGCGGAGGTCAGCATCGGCAGCTTCCTCGTCAACTTCTTAAACCAGCCCGATATTGCCGGCCTCTCCGAAGCCGAAGCCGCCCATTATGTGATGTATTTCTGGGGCGGAGCGATGGTCGGCCGGTTCATCGGCGCGGTTGCGATGCGCTTCGTCGACGACGGCAAGGCGTTGGCCTTCAACGCAGTCGCAGCGATCGTGCTGTTGCTGCTAACCGTCTTTGCCGGCGGCAGCGTTGCCATGTGGTCGGTTCTGGCGATCGGGCTTTTCAACTCGATCATGTTCCCGACGATCTTCAGCCTGGCGCTCTACGGCCTCGGGAAATATACGAGCCAGGGCTCCGGCATCCTGTGCCTGGCAATCGTCGGCGGCGCGCTGTTGCCGCTCGTTCAGGGCGGCCTTGCCGACAACATCGGCATCCACCTTGCCTTCCTGATGCCCGTCGCCTGCTATGCCTACATCGCCTTCTACGGCCTGAAGGGGCACAAGCCGACCTGATCTCAGAAGCCGCACTTCGCCGCCTCGGCGGCGAAGTGCTTTCCAGCCTCTTGAATTGGTGCAGTTCCAGACGGAAACCGCTTCAAATTTTCATGGAATTGTTCTGGCGCCTAAAGCGACTCATCGACGATGACGACCGGGCGCCCCATGGAGCAAGCCTCCACACGCGCCTCGACGCGGTAGACCGAGCGCAGCATGTCCGCGGTGATGACCTCATGGGTCGGGCCGCTCGCCAGCACCGAACCGCCGCTGATGACGATCGTGTCGTCGCAGTAGCGCAGCGCATGGTTCAGGTCGTGCAGCGCGATCAGCACCGCCATGCCCGACTGCGCCGACAGGCGCTTCATGAAGCCGAGTACCTCGATCTGGCGGAAGAGATCAAGCGCCGAGGTCGGCTCGTCCATCAACAGCACTTCGGGCTTGCGCACCAGGGCCTGGGCTATGGAGACAAGCTGGCGCTGGCCACCGGAAAGCTCGCCGAGGCCGCGAAAGGCGAGGTCGGCGATCCGGAGCTCGGCGAGCACCCGGTCGATCTCGGCGAGTTCGGCGTCCTTCACCTTCCAGCCGGAACCCTGCTTGGCCGACAGAAGCACCGACTCGTAGACGGTGAGCACGGCATTGGCGCCGGTATCCTGCGGCATGTAGCAGATGCCCTCGGGCCCCTTGGACGTGTCCGAAAGGTGGACGGTGCCGGGCCCGGACGTCAGGCTTGCGATGCGCTTGAACAGCGTCGACTTGCCGGCGGCATTGGGACCGATCACCGCCGTCAGGCCACCGCCCCTAAGGACACCTGTATTGACGTCCGACAGCACCACGCGCCGGCCATAGTTCGCACCAACCTTTTCCAGCGTCAGGCTTACCATGCACGCCTCCTGTTGGTGAAAATCAGCACGAAGAAGAAGGGCACGCCGACGAGCGCGGTGATGACGCCGATCGGAAGCACCGCGCCCGGAATCAGCATCTTGCTGACGACCGAGGTGACCGAAAGCAGCAGCGCGCCGCAGAGCACCGAGGCCGGCAGGAAGAAGCGCTGATCCTCGCCGACCAGCATGCGGGCGATATGCGGCCCGACGAGACCGACGAAACCGATCGTGCCGACGAAGGAGACCGGGATCGCCGCAAGCAGGCTGACGGTCATCATCGCCTCGAGCCTTAGCCGGCGAACATTGATGCCGAAGCTCGCCGCCTTGTCGTCGCCGAGCCGAAGCGCCGTCAGCGCCCAGGCGTGCCGTGCAAAAAGCGGCAAGGCGAACAGGAGCACGGCGCCGGTGATCCAGACCTTCGGCCAGGTTGCCTTGGTGAGGCTGCCCATCGTCCAGAACACGACCGCGGCCAGCGCTTGCTCGGAGGCGAGGTATTCGAGCAGCGACAGCGCAGCATTGAAGGTGAAGACGAGCGCGATGCCGAGCAGCACGATCGTTTCCACTGTGACGCCGCGCATGGTGGAGGCGAAGTGGATGAAGAGCGCCGCCAGCATCGCCATCAGGAAGGCGTTGATCGGCACCATGTACTGGACCGCAACCGGAAAGACCGCGACGCCGGCAACGAGGCCGAGGGCCGCGCCGAAACCGGCAGCGGCGGAGATGCCGAGCGTGAACGGACTTGCCAGCGGGTTGGCGAGGATCGTCTGCATCTGCGCGCCGGCGACCGACAGCGAGGCGCCGACCGTCACGGCCATCAGCGCGATCGGCATGCGGATGTCCCAGATCACCACCCGGAGCTGGTCGCTCACGGTTTCCGACCGGAACAGCGCCGTCAGCACATCGGCAAGCGGATAGTTCGCGGGGCCGAGCGCCATGTCGACAGCGACGGACGCAAACAGCGCGCCGATGAGACAGAAGATCAACACCAAACGGCGCAGGACGAGGGCGCGGTAGCGCCCTCGTCCTTCCATGCCGGAAACCTGGTCGGTCATGGCAACCATCACTCACCATCCTTCGGAAGCGAAACGAAATAGCCCGGGCGATAGGTCACCGGCAGGAACTTCTCGTGAAACTCTCGGAAAGTCCGATCCGGGTCGAGGTCGGCAAAGAGCTCCGGATGGAACCACTTGGCAAACTGCTGGATCGGAATGAACTCGTAAGGCGCGCCATAGAACTGATGCCAGACGGCGTGAACGTTGCCCTCCTTCACCGCCTTCAATCCGGGAAAGCCCGGGCGCTGCATCAGGCCGCGCAGACGCTCTTCAGCCGCCGCCGTATCGGCGCCACGGCCGACGCTGACGAACTGGTTGAGATCGGATTCCGCCGACCAGTTGCTGCCGGTGATGATGACATGGTCGGGATCGCTGACGATGAGCTGCTCGGGATTGAGGTCGCCGAAGGTGCCCTTGATCACGTCCGAACCGATATTGTGGCCGCCGGCCTCTTCCACCATCTTGCCGAAATTGGCCGGACCGAAGGTTCGGCAGCAGACGACGTCGCCGGTGATACCGGGAGAGCGCTCGATAAAGACTTTGGGGCGTGCGATTGCCCCCGCCTTCTTCAGACGGTCCGTCACCAACGCGATCTGGGCATTGCGGTATTCGATGAATTCACGCGCCTTTGCCTCGGCGCCGAAGAGCTGGCCGAGGATTGCGACCGATTTCTCGCTGTTGGCAGCCGGATCGACGCGGAAATCGAGATAGACGACGGCGATGCCGGCGGCCGCCGCCTTCTCGATGAAGCCGGATTCCTCGACAGCCTTCTCAGCCTCGAGGTTCAGAGTCAGTACATCGGGCTTCAGCGCGATCGCCGCTTCGAGGCTGAAATCGCCTGAAGGGATATAGCCGAAACGCGGCAGCTTCTCGATCTCGGGGAAGCGCTCGACATAGGCGGCGTAGGAATCCGGGTCCTTTTTCACGAGGTCGTCGCGCCAGCCGACGATCGTGTCGAAGACATGCTCGCCTTTCAGCGCCGCCGCGACATGGATCTGCCGCGCCTCGCCGAGCAAAATGCGCTTGGCCGGAAGCGCGATTTCGACCTTGCGGCCGGTCACGTCGATGATTTCCGCGGCACTAGCCGGCAGAGCCGCCAGCACTATGGCGGCGATCATCGCCGACGCGATTTTCCTGAAGATCGGCATTCTCATTCCTTTCGATCGCGACGCTGCTGCTGTTTTTTTAAATCGCATGCGATTTAAGGGCGAAAACATGCAGCAATTCAAAGTGCTACGGCGACCTTTGCGCGTCTAATAAGACGCGCGGCGCCGTAGAGACCTCCCCTCCTCCGGCTGTCGATCTGCTTACTTGCTGGCCGTCAGCGAAACGAAGTAGCCGCTCTCATAGGGAAGCGGCAGGAAGCGCTCATGCAGCTCCTTGAACGTCGCTTCCGGGTCGAGGTCGGCGAAGAGATCCGGATGCAGCCACTTGGCGATCTGCTGGATCGCGACGAACTGGTAGGGATTGTTGTAGAACTGGTGCCAAATGGCATGGACCTGGCCGTCCTTGACCGCCTGGACGCCGGTAAAGGCCGGGCGCTTGGTCAGGTTTTCGAGCTTGCGGGCCGCTTCCTTTACATCCGCGCCATAACCGACCCCAACCCAGGCGCCGCCCGGCACGTAACCCTGCCAGTTGCCGCCGGTGACGATGATCTGGTCCGGGTTCGCAGCGATGATCTGCTCCGGATTGACCGTGCCGAAGGTGCCGGGAATGATGTCCTTGGCCATGTTCACGCCGCCGGCGAATTCGACCATCTTGCCGAAATTCTCGTTGCCGAAAGACATGCAGCAATCGTCGGAGTAACCGCCGGCGCGCTCGACGAAGACCAGCGGCTTCTTCGGGTTGGCCTTCGCCAAAACGTCGGTCACCTTGGCGATGCTGTCGGCGCGGAACTTGATGAACTCCTCGGCCTTCTCTTCCTCGCCGAGCAGCTTGCCCATTACACGCATGCTCGGCTCGGTGTTTTCCATCGGCTTTTCGCGGAAGTCGACATAGACGAGCGGAATGCCGACCTTGGCGAGCTTCTCGATGTAGCCGGCCTCCTCCGTCGCAGTCTTGGCATCGACATTCATCAAGACAACATCGGGCTTTAGCGCCACCGCCTGCTCGATGTCGAAAGTGCCGTCCTTCATGCCGCCGAAGGTCGGCAGCTTGGCGATATCAGGGTATTTCGCGAGATAGGCGGCGTAGCTTTCCGGGTCAGCCTTGGAGAGATCGTCACGCCAGCCGACGACGCGTTTGAACGGCTCGTCACGGTCGAGCGCACCGAGGAAATAGATCTGGCGCCCTTCGCCGAGGATCACGTGCTCGACCGGTACATTGACCTCGACATCGCGGCCGGTCACGTCTTTCAGCGTCACGACATCAGCGAAGGCTGCCGTCGAAAAAAGCACGCAAAAGCCCGTGGCGGCCGCAGCCACCCTGTTGAAAAACCGCATTGTTTTCTGCTCCGCTGGAAAAATCGACGCGATCTAATGTTTCATGACTTTATTAGTCAACATTTATCTTTTAGAACGCCTCCAAACAGAGACGGCGGTATCGACATGAGCGATGTAACGGATCGGCAGAACTACAACCTGCGGGATGAGATTAAGGCCTACTGGTCGGAGCGCGCCGCGACCTTCGATCTGTCACCGGGACACGAGATCTTCTCGGAGGAGGAGCGCGCGGCCTGGCACGCGTTGTTTCTACGCCACCTCGGGCCTGGCGCCGGGCGCGCCGCGTTGGACCTTGCCAGCGGGACGGGCGTCATCTCTCACCTGCTCGACGAACTCGGCTTCAAGGTGCAGGGCCTGGATTGGGCCGAACCCATGCTCGAACGCGCCCGCGAAAAGGCCCGCAAGCGTGGCCGCTCCATCCGCTTCGCCCTTGGCGACGCCGAAAATACCATGGAGCCCGACGGCCATTACGATGTGATCGTCAACCGGCACTTGGTGTGGACACTCGTCGATCCGGCCGCAGCCTTTGCCGAATGGCTGCGTGTCATGAAACCGGGCGGCACGCTGCTGATTGTCGATGGCGACTTTGTGAACACCACAGCACTCGAGCGGCTGTTCTCGAAGCTCAGCGCCTGGGGACAACGCCTCGGCCTCTTCAGGGCGGAAACGTCGACCGGTTCACCGCAGATGATGGCGACGCATCGCAGCATTCTCTCCCGCGTGCATTTCTCAGAGGGCGCCCGCGCCGAGGCCGTCGTCGAACTGTTGCAGAAGGCCGGCTTCGTCGACATCACCGTCGACAGGGACCTCCGTGAAATCCATCGCACCCAGGCCAGGAACTGGAATGTCTTCAAGGGTCTGGCACGGCAGTCCCAGCATCGCTACGCTGTTCGGGCGGAAAAACCCTAGCAAAATCCTGCCATTGGGATTGCCCGATATCGGTTGATCCCCCACATGATAGGTCGGAATTTCGACAGCCCTGTCGTGAACGATGAACTGAAAAAGGTAGAAAAATGCGCGCTACAATCTTGTTGGCAATAGTTCTGGGCCTCGCCGCATGCTCCCAAACCGGCGGTGGCGATTACAGCGGCAACTACGAAGGCGGCGACGGTGACTTCTATCCCGGGATCGTCGCTCCAAAGTAGACCCTGAACCACCGTAAACCGTGATCTGAGATCCCTTCCCGTCGACATTGTGCAATCTTGCCATTGGCGGGGTGGGTTCTCAATAGCTCGTCACTCGCAGGTGAATGGCCGTCATGCGATGTGGAAGAACGTCGCAGGATCGCGCTCTGGTGTACGGCCGACCATTCTAGCCGCCAATCCGCTCCGCCAGGCGCCGCAGGCCTGGAATGTCCTTGAGCGTCAGCTTCTGCCGCCCGCCCTGGACGAGACCCTGCCCTTCCCAGGCGCTGAGGATGCGCGAGACCGTGTGCAGCGTCGTCCCGGTCATTTCGGCGATATCCTGGCGCGAGATCGGGAAGTCGATGCGGATGCCGCCGCCGTCGGGTTTACCGGCCTGTTCGGCGAGCCGCAGCACCGTGTGCGCGACGCGGCGTTCGACCTCTTCCGTCGACATTTCGCGGATGCGGGTATGCGCCTCGTCGAGACGCTGCCCGATCGTATGCATGGCGTTGACGGCGAGGTGAGGGTTCTTCTCGACGAAGACGTTCCAGAGCTCCGTCGGCCAGGCGAGAACCAGGCTCTCGGTCGCGGCTGTCGCCGTTCCCGGATAGTCCCTGCGCTGCAGCGCACGGGCAAAGCCGAAGAGGTCGCCGGGATTGACGACCCGGACGATGATCTGCTGCCCGTCCTTGGTGACCTGGGTCACCTTCAGCCGGCCGTGCAGCAGCAGGAAGAAGAAGTCGGCCTGCGCACCCTGCTCGAACACGGCTTCGTTCTGCGGAACACGCCGCACCGTGGCGCGCGTCAGCAGCGAATCCAGTTCCTGATCGCTCATTTTCTGGAAAAGAGGGAGCGATTTGACGAGTGTGCGATCGAGTGCAGCCACTTTGGCCCTACATCCTGCCGTTTGAGTTGCTCTGCTCTAGCACAGCCCGGAACCCTGCAAAAGGACCACGGCGCCGCACGTCCTGTCAGATGCGCAAAGGACGCTATCGCACCACGATCGCCACATGCTTTTGCCCCTGGATCGATGACGATCCAGGGGCAAAAGCATGTATCGGACCCTATGTCGGCTGAGACGGACAGGCCCCAGCGGTTTCCCCGACCACGCCATGTCACCCGGCGCCCTGGAGCCGGCGTTCGAAGGCGTAGAGGAAGCCCGAATACCAGCGGCCATCGCGCACGAGCCGGAAGCCGAGATTGTCCGGCGGCACGCCGACGGCGCAGCCGCCGCTTTTCGGATCGCGGATGAAGAAGCTCATCGACGCCCGGTGCTTGCCGTTGACGACGAAGATGCCGCAGGCGGGCTGCTCCTTCAGCACCTCGCCATCGTCGCCGATCGTCACGCGGCGGTGGCAAGTCTCTGTCCATTCCCAGACATTGCTGTCCAGATCCGCAACGCCGTATTCGTTCTCGCCGAAAGCGCCCGAAGGCTGCGGCAGCGGGTCCTTCGCCCGCTGCCGGCTCGCCTCGCGCTCGTAGTCCGCCAACCAACGCAGCGCCGGATTGTCCTTGCTGCCGTCGATCCCGAGCGCATCGTCAGGAAACTTGGAGCCGGCGGCAAAGGCCCATTGCTGGTCGGTCGGCAGACGCCAGATTTCGCCGGTCTTCCTGGTCAGCCATGCTGCATAGTCGTTCGCGTCGGTATAGTTGACCCCGGTCATCGGCACGCCCGACAGGCCGGCACCATGGCCGCCCTCCGGCTGCTGGCAGGCGCCGTCGGCGATGCAGCGTTCAAAATCCTGACGCGTCACCTGGTACTTCATGATCTCGAGCGGCTGCTCGAGCGCCGCAACGACGATGGGCGCATCGACAGCAAAGCCGTTCTTCAGGAAGTGTCCCTCCGCCCGATAGCTCATTTGACGCGGTGCGATCGTCACGGTCACCGGCGGCCTGATCGACAGGTCGACGCCGTCCTTGAGATCATCGAACAGCCCCACCTTCGCCGAAAGCACGCCACCGATTGCGGCCAAAAGGACGGCCGGGGCCGCGAGCGAGAGGAGCGAAACCGCAGATTTCTTGTTGCTGGCCATGGGAGGTCTCCGGGGAAAGGGCACGCGCTGACGAGCGCGTGCCTTTGTTCGCGTGCGGGATCGCGCAGATCGCGGCCCCGCAATCACCTTGCTTCAGCCGTCTACATCGACGCCGGCTTGACGACCGAAGTCATGAGGTCGTCGTTCCAATCGCCGGTGACCTTGAAGTGGCCGGCAGCACCTAGTTCGAAGGCCTCGATCAGGTTGTGGTTGACGTAGGCGTACACACCCGGCTGGCGGAATGTGTAGAAGGCAGCGCCCGCGGTTCCGCCCGGAATGAGCCAGGTTTCCTGGTCGAGATCCGGCGGGTTGCGGAACTTGCCGGTCGCCCAGACGTAATCACCATGCCCACCGATCAGGTGCGGCCGCGTATCGCGGTTGGCCTGCGAATGGACGACGAGCACGCGCTCGCCCACAGCCGCTGTCAGAGCGTTGTCGCCGGTCAGCGCGCCGACCGCGCCGTTGAAGACGATGTGGGTCGGGGTCAGCGTGCGCATCGCCTTCACCGCATCTTCGTAGGCATCACCGGGGGTTTCGTACTTCTTGTAGTTCCCGGCCTCGTCCTTCGGCACGTAGAAATCCTGCTCGCCGACATAGTAGATCTTGTCATAGGTCAGCGGCTGACCCTTCTCGTCCTTCAGGCCCTCGCGCGGCAGCACCATGATGGCGCCGTTCATGCCCGAGGTGACGTGCCAGGGCACCATGCCTTCGGGCGCGCAATGGTAGACGAAGACACCGGGCTTGGTGGCCTTGAAGCGAAGCGTGGTTTCCTCGCCCGGGTTGACCTGCGTCAGCGCACCACCGCCCAGCGCGCCGGTTGCGGCGTGGAAGTCGATGTTGTGCAGCAGCGTGTTGGTCGCCGGGTTGATCAGGCGGAGCTCGACATAGTCGTTCTCATGCACCACCATCAGCGGGCCAGGCACCGAGCCGTTGAAGGTCATTGCGTGGATCTCGGTGCCCTCGCGGTCGATCACCAGCTTCTTTTCCTCGATCGTCATGGTGAACTCGACGACCCGCGGTCCGGTCTTGGCGACCTGTTCATGGGCGTGGACGAAAGGCGGCTTGACGAGGTCGACCTTCACGCGCGGCAGGGTCGAGATATCGACGGGGGCAGCGCCCGCTGCCGTGACGGCGCCGGCCGCCTGTGCCGAAGCGGTATGGAGAAGCGGCGCAACCGCGCCCGCCAGGGCAGCGCCGGCAAGCATCGTCCGGCGGGTCATCTGAAGTTGTTCAGTCATCTTGCTCTCCTTCGACGCGCTCCAGCGGCCGGAATTGGCCTTCTGCGAAACGCGCCTGTATTCAACGAGTTAGGGTGGGCGGCGCCGACTTGGGCGGCCTCACCTCCGGTCTCGACCACCGGTCCCCCAGCAGTCACAAGAGGAATAGAACCACAGACGAATCGCGTCTTTGTCTTGGAACAAATCGTTTCGAGGCGATCGTTTTTCTTTGTCCCCCATGAACACACCTGGCGAAGCGGGGCCGCGATACTTGCGTTTTCGCAAAGAGCCCCTCTGAAGCCATTGATAGATCAAGCCTCATCCGCAAGTCCGCAAGCACCCACGACGAGGACGACGATCATGTTGGACAGACTCATAAGACCGAAACCGAGCGGCGGTATCCCGCGCGGACTCTCCACCACCGGGCCGGTGCTTTTCTCCTATGGCTTCCGGCCGTTCTTTCTCGGTGCCGCGCTCTGGGCGATCGGTGCCATGGTGCTGTGGATCTCGGCACTGATTCTCGGGCTCGATCTTGCCGGCAACTACGGGGCCGCCCACTGGCACGCGCATGAGATGCTGTTCGGCTTCTCCTCCGCCGTCCTCGGCGGCTTCCTTTTGACGGCGATCCCGAACTGGACGGGAAGGCTGCCGGTCTCCGGCGGTCCGCTCGCCGCCCTCTTCGGGCTCTGGGTGGTCGGCCGGATTGCTCTGCTATCGAGCGGTTTGATCGGCCTGCCTGTCGCGGCCGGTATAGAAGCGTTGTTCCTGCCGGTGCTCCTGCTGATCTGCGCGCGCGAGGTGATCGTCGGTCGCAAATGGAAGGATCTGAAAGTCATCGGCGGGCTGGTGCTCCTGTCCGCCGCCAATATCTGCTTTCACCTTTCGGTTCTCAGCGACCTCGACGTCGATGCCGCGGCGCGACTGGCGATCGGCGCCTACACCATGCTGATCATGATCGTTGGTGGACGCATTGTGCCGAGCTTCACGCGCAACTGGCTGAACAAGGTCGGGCGCACAAATTTCCCGGTGCCCTATAACCGCTTCGACACCGCGGCGATCCTGATCGGTGTCGCGGCGCTCGCTGCCTGGACCTTCGCACCTGATCACATCGTCACGGGGACGATCGCGCTTGTCGCCTGCGCCTTCCACATGGTGCGGCTGTTCCGCTGGCGCGGATGGGCGACCCGGCCGGAGACGCTACTCTTCGTGCTGCACGCAGCCTATGCCTTCGTGCCGCTCGGCTTCCTGGCCGTCGCCGCCGGAGCGGTCGAACTCCTGAGCGAATACCCGGTCATGCACGTGCTGACCGTCGGCGTGATTGCCTCGATGATGCTCGCCGTCATGACCCGCGCCAGTCGCGGCCACACGGGACGGCCCCTGGTGGGATCAGCACTCACCACCGCCTCCTATGTCGCCATCATGGCCGCAGCACTGATCCGGCCGCTGGCAGAGGTGCTGCCCGCACACTATCATCATCTGATTGCACTTTCGGGCGTGTTGTGGATTGCCGCCTTCGCGCTGTTCGCGCTCGAATACGGGCCGATGCTGGTCTGCGATCGCCGATCGCCCCGCGCGTCATCCTGACTGCACGTTCGAACCCAAAACAAAAGGCGCCGCATCAGCGGCGCCTTTTGTTTGTTACAAGACAACTCTTAGAAGATGCCGCCGTGCGCGAATTCGATCGCACCGCCAGCCATCATCTCAGGCGTCCAGGGCGGCTCGTAGGTCAGGCGGACCTCGGCATATTCGACACCTGGCACATACCAGACGCAGTTTTGCACGGCCTCCTTGAGGAAGGCCGTCGCAGGGCACCCTTTGATCGTTGTCGTCATGGTGACGCGGGCGATGCCGCCTTCCTGGACGTCGATGTCATAGATCAGCCCGAGATCAACGACATTCTTGCCCATTTCAGGATCGATGATGATGCGCAGCGCATCGCGGATCTTCGCTTCGAGGTCCAGTGTTTCAGGCGCCGACATGAGATTGCCTCCCGCCAATGCGAACAAGGATGCGGTAGGTCTCGCCGGTCGCATCGAAATTGCCGGCCCATTTGTGCCCGCGCTTGGCGAGCTCCGGATAGAGGAACAGCGGCTCGCGTGCGAGCAGCGCGAACAGCACTTCACCCTCCGCCATTTTCTCGGCCGTCGCCAGAATGCGCACCATCGGCTCGGGCGGATCGAGTTCCGTCAGGTCGAGCTGGCGGCTCGGGTCCGGCCAGGTGTCGAGATCCGTTTCGCCGACCGAAAGCCTAATCTCGTCGACGTCTCCTTCGGGCGTGAACAGAACCTCCCAGTCGCCATTGTCGAGCGGGCGGTCCTGATGGGTGAAGCCACGCCCGGCCATGACGCTGTAGAGCGGAACGGGCCGGAAGGTTGCAATCAGCTTCAGCGCCTGGCCCGGCGCCAGACTGTCAACGGCATTCATGATGGCCTGGAACGGGTCGCTGCCACCGCGCAACAGCGGTCGGACATCGAGTTCATAGGGATCTTGGCTCATGGGAACCTCCGTGAGGAATGGATGGCAAAAACAGGCCTGGCCGAACAAGTCCATCAGGCAATCGAAGTTCAGCCGGAACGTTGATCAGACGCCGTGTTCGCACGAACTCCAGGATGAGCGCATTGACGGCAATCAATTGGCCGAGGCTCGCAAAGCGAAAGAGGACAACACTACCGATCAGCAGGGCCAGAGTACCGAGCGCTACCGTCAGATAATAGAGCCAAAACCAGCGAAGGGCCGAGACCTCGACGACGAGGTCCTGAACCCTTGGCGTTGGCATACGCCCAAGCGCCGGCCCGTAGCATTCGAGCCAGGTCATGAACGGCACGATCTTGTAGAGCTGGGCAAGGCCCATGCCCGTCAGCCAGCCGAAGGCGACGAGATAGATAACGGCACCGGAACCCGCGTCGAGACGGCCGGTCGCGAGCAGCGCGACGAACAGCGCAGTCGCAGCGATCAACGACGCGAAGGCGCCGATGCTGGCGCGGCTGTTGAGCTCGATCGCCTTGCGGCGACGCTCCCGATAGATCCGCAGGATATCGGCGATATAGATCGCCACCACGGCAGCGCCGGAGCCAACGGCGAGGAGTAGGAGCGAGGAGCGACCAAAAGTACCCGCGAGAATGACCGGCACCGCCGCTGCAAGAAGGCCGAGGCAAAGGGCACCAAGCGCGAAGACCACGCGACTGCTCGTCCGCTCCTTGTCCGGCGACAGCATGAACATGGTCAAAAGCCGATAACTGACGCCCATGGTGGTGAAGCTCAACCAGCCGCACAGGCCCAGGGAAGCATGCAGTGAAAGCCCATCGATCGTCAGGTCGATCGCAGCTTCCGCATCGATCAACCCCGACAGTACCCCGGCATAGACGCCGCCGAGCAGCATCGTGCCGAAGAGCGCAGCAAGACCGACGGCGACGAAGCGGGCCGGGAGCGGCAGGGGGCGGGCATGCCAGAGCGTGGCTGCGAAAGCAAAGCCAAGCACCGAAAACCCGACAATTGAGAAAGCGGCTCCCACAGGAAGCAGCATCACCGGAAGATCTATCGCGCCGGACAGGCTGACGAAACCAAGTGTCAGGCCGGCGATGCCGGCGATGAGGAAGAGGAGCGCCGGCAGCGCGACGCTCGGGAAGGAAAGCGGCCGGCCGACGAGGACGGGCACGAACTGCAGCAGCGCGCCGGTCATCAACAGGCTCAACCAGCCTAGGACGACGACATGGACGAGCGCCAGCGTTTCGGGCGCCTCGAGGGCTGAGACCGGGTAGCCGTAGCCGAGAACCATCATGATCTCGCCAAGGACGAGAAAGATCAGCGCCGCCGCGAAGTAGGACATCGTCCAGCGGGATAGCGTTGCTGCGAACATGGCGGTTCATCCCCTAGATCACGATGGCTTTGGTCGCGCCGACCAAAAACCAGAAACGTAATCGATTCTCGTAAGTTAGAGCGGGATGTGAGCGGAAATCCGCATCCACTTTTCCCGATCCCGCTCTTGAGGCGCACTGGGGCTCAGTGTCCGCCGCAGCAGCAATCGCAGCCGGAGGACTGCTGCCGGCCGATTTCGACACGCCAGACAGCCGGTCCCTGCTCGAGATACTCCCAGGTGAACTCGCCCGGATAGCGCGTCTCCAGCTGGTAGTGCAGCGGGCGCGGATCGTGGTCGTTGATGATGATGAAGGCGCCGCCCTCGGCAAGGGCATTCAGCATGCCGAAGATTTTCGGATGGCGCTCCACCGGCGGAATGGTCCGCACATCGATGAAGGGCTTGTCGGTCTCTGCAATGGTCATGGTCATCCGCTCTAGGCGCCGTTGTTTGATGATGGTCCGGGAAACGCCGGCGCACACGCCCCGGATTTCCGCAACCTAGCGACGATGGCCCCGCGACATTTTGTCGAAGCGCAAACAAATCCCGGTTTGGCCGAGACCACCCCCGTCCTTGACTTTTCGCAAAGAGTTGCCGGGCCGCGAGGCCTAGAAAGGTGCATCCATCGGCACCCAGATGAGGACGAAATGTTAGCTTCCGCGCTCCTGAAATACGGTGAAATGCGCCTGCCGCGCTACACGAGTTACCCGACCGCCCCACGCTTTGCCGCAACGGTCGACGACCACACCTACGGCGACTGGCTGAACGCGATCCCCGCAGGTGAGGACGTGTCGCTCTATCTGCACATCCCTTTCTGTCGCTCGATGTGCTGGTACTGCGGCTGCCACACGACGATCACCAAGAAGGACGATCCGATCCTCGATTATCTCGACGTGCTGAGAGACGAGATCCGCATGGTCGCCGACACCGTCGGCAGGCCGCTGCCTGTCGCGGAAGTGCACTTCGGGGGCGGCACGCCCACGATCATCGAGCCGCGCGAATTCCTCGCGCTGATGACGCTGATGCGTGAGCGCTTCGCACTGTCGCCGTCGGCCAACGTCGCCGTCGAGATCGATCCGCGCCGGCTGACACTCGCCATGGCCGAGGCGCTCGGCGAAGGCGGCGTCAAGCGCGCCAGCCTTGGCGTGCAAAGCTTCGATCCCGTTGTGCAGAAGGCGATCAATCGCATTCAGAGTGAGAAGCAGACGGCCGAAGCGGTCGCCCATTTGCGCGGCGCCGGCATTGGCGGGATCAATTTCGACCTGATCTACGGCCTGCCGCATCAAACGGTGCGCTCCTGCATCGAGACTGTCGAAGCGGCCGTCACGATGCGTCCGGAGCGGTTCGCCGTTTTCGGCTACGCCCATGTGCCAAGCTTCAAGAAGCATCAGCGCATGATCGACGAGACGGCACTGCCGGACAGTAGCGCCCGCGCCGAACAGGCGCTGGCCATCGGCGAGGCGCTGATCAAGGCCGGCTACCGGCAGATCGGCCTCGACCATTTCGCCTTGCCTGACGACGATCTCGTCACCGCCCAGGCGACCGGCCGGCTTCGCCGCAACTTCCAGGGCTATACCACCGACAACTGCGAGACGCTGATCGGTTTCGGCGCCTCGGCGATCGGCCGCTCGCGCGACGGCTATGTGCAGAACGAGGTGCCGCCCGGTGTCTATGCGAGCCGGATCGCCTCGGGCCGCCTCGCAACCACCAAGGGCTACCGGCTGACCGACGAGGACCGGCTGCGCGCCGCGATCATCGAACGGCTGATGTGCGATTTCAGTGTCGATATTCCCGCGATCGCCGCGGCGCACGGCCGGGACGGGCAGTCGCTCGTCGAAGGCAACGGCAAATTGGCCGAGCTGCGGCAGGATGGCGTGATCGACATTGCGGCTGGCGTCATCGCGGTCCGCCCCGAACACCGCTTCGTCATCCGCGCGGTGGCGGCCGCCTTCGATGCCTATATCGACGAGTCCCAGAGAGTACACAGCAAGGCGGCTTGAGCGATCTTATCCCGTCTTGAACGCGAAAGGCCCGGCGATTGCCGGGCCTTCTTGTCTTCTCGGCTGATTACCACCTCCACTATCCCACCAGATTGCGGTAGATCGCCGGCAGTGCCGCGGGCAGGCGCGAGATGTTGCCGACCACGGCGTAGCCGTTCTGGCCGAACATGGCAGGCACATAGGACTTCGCCTCGCGGTCGACCGTGACGGCGAAGGTATTGATGCCGCTGCGCCGTGCTTCCGTGACCGCGCGACGGCTATCTTCGAGTGCGAAGCGCCCCTCGTAATGGTCGATGTCGTTGGGCTTGCCGTCGGTGAGAACCAACAAGAGCTTCTTGCGGTTCGGTTGTCGGCGAAGCTCGGCCGAGGCATGGCGGATCGCAGCGCCGATGCGGGTGTAATAGCCGGGCTTCAGCGCCGCGATGCGCGCTTCGACCAGAGGTCCCATCGCCTCGTTGAAGGCTTTCACCGTTTCGACCCGCACCCAGTCGCGCCGTCGCGAGGTGAAGGTCAGGATCGAGTGGTTGTCGCCACAGGCCGACAGCCCGTGCGCAAGGATCAGCAGCGCCTCCTTCTCGACGTCGAGCACCCGCCGATTGTCGGACCAGGAATCGGTCGACAGCGAAACGTCGACGAGGATCGTCACCGCCAGGTCGTGCACCTGCGGCCGGCTCATCAGATGGATGCGGTCGCTGCCCTGGCCGCCGGCGGCGAGATCGGTGCGGGCGCGCACGACCGCATCGAGATCGAGATCGGCGCCGTCGAGTTGCGCGCGCAGCATCTCGTGCCGCGGGCGCAGCACTTCGAACTGGCGCCGCACCCGGCGGATCAGGCTCTTGCTTTCCTCCGTGAGCTCGGTCCGCTCTTCCTGGGCCGAGGCAGGCGTCGCCAGCACCCGGCAATGGTCCTTGAGGTATTGTCCGGTTCGGTAGTTCCATTCGGGATAGTTGAGCTCGGCCGTCAACGGCGTCGCATCGACGGCTTCCGGCGGCAGGTCGAGATCGAAGCGGAAGCGTGCCGAGGGGCGTCCCTTGCGCTCGCCAAGCGTCATGTCGTCGAGTTCCTCGGCCGCCTTGCTGTCGTGGTCGTCGCTGTCGTCGCCGGGACGGTCGACATTGACCATTTCGGCCATGGCGAGGATCTTTTCGAAGCGGTTGAGAATGAAGGGGCTGCGCTCCCCCTTGCGGTTTTCCGGATTTTCGCGCACGGCGACGTGGCGTTCGACTTCGGCAACCGCACTCTGAGTGCCCGGTGTCGCGGCGACATCCTCGTCGCGCGTGGTCGTCGTTTCTGTGCGCAGCAACGTGTCTGGCCAAAGCGGCATCGGCAGCATCGGCAGGTAACCGGGCGGCGCGCGATGCGGGAAGATCACCGGCAGCGTCGCATCCGCCTCACCTACGACCTTGCGCAACAGGCGCAGGATACGATTTTCGAGATGCTGCTCGATCGATGGCAGCGCGCCACGCTGCCGCTCGGCAAGCGTCGCCTCGGCCAGGCGCCGATAGCGCCGCCGGAGACCGGGGAACCGCTGGAATACTTCCTCGACCGTTTCCTGGGCGCGCGATACCAGCGCCAGGTCGCGACGGAGCGGATCGGTTTCGTCGATGGGATCAACGGGCATCGTCGCCATATAGGCGACGAGCCAGTGATAGAGATCCCGGTTCAGGTCTTTCGTCGGAAAGATGTCGATCTCGCCCGGCAGCATCAGCGACGCGTGGTCGCGCGCCGGCTGGACGAGCTTCTCTTCGCCGAGCCCCATGCGCTGCCGCCACCGCAAGCGATGGCCCGACGTGCGACCGCGGGCCGGCACGATCTGCACCGCCGCCTCACCGCCGTGACCGCGAAAGCATACGGCGAGCACCGGCATCATGTCGGCGAGCTTCACCGCCTCTTCCGGGTAACGTCGCCAGGTTCTGGTATTGCCGACGAAGCGGTGCCAGGCTCGTCCGACGGTCTCTTCGAGCTCGAGGAAATCAAGCATGGTCCACCTCAGGCAATCAGCGAACCGGCCACTTCGAGAAGTGCCGCACGCACATCCGGTTCATCCGTGAGCGGCTCGATCATCGCTGCCCGCACCGCGTCCCTGACCGGCGTGCCGGCATCAATGAGGGAGGCGCAATAGACGAGCAGCCGGGTCGACACGCCTTCTTCCAGGTCATGCCCCTTAAGCGCGCGCAGCCGCTGCGCGAGATTGACGAGCGGCGCCACCTGGCTTTCCAGCAATCCACTTTCCTGGGAAACGACTGATATCTCTTCGTTCCGCGGCAGAAAGTCGAACTCGATCGCCACGAAGCGTTGCCTTGTGCTGGGCTTCAGGCTCTTCAGAAGGTTCTGGTAGCCGGGATTGTAGGAAACGATCAGCATGAAGCTCGACGGGGCTTCGAGCAGTTCGCCGGTGCGTTCGAGCGGCAGCATGCGGCGATCGTCTGTCAGCGGGTGCAGGACCACGGCGACATCCTTGCGGGCCTCGACGATCTCGTCGAGATAGCAGACGCCGCCGTTGCGCACGGCGCGGGTCAGGGGGCCGTCGACCCAGACGGTGTCGCCGCCTTTCAGCAGATAGCGGCCGGTAAGGTCGGCGGCGGCAAGGTCGTCGTGGCACGAAACGGTCGAAAGTGGCAGGCCGAGCTTCGCTGCCATGTGGCTGACGAAACGGGTCTTGCCGCAACCGGTCGGTCCCTTGAGGAGCAGCGGCAGTTGCCGCACCCAGGCGCTTTCGAAAAGCGCGCATTCATTGCCGGAGGGACTATAAGCGGGAATATCGAGCGCCGCGCGGCTGACGGCGGTTTGGACAGGGCTCATTGCAAGTCTCCATGGTGGGAATTCTTGGGGTGCCGGCGCGGCAAGCCGCGCCGGTTGGCTCGTCATTCGGCAGGCTGGACGATGCCGGCGAGCTTCTCGCTGCGCTCGCGGCCGGGGACGAGAACCGCCCAGATGAACATCAGCGCCGAGATCAGCACGACGGCACCAGAGCCGAGGCGGATCCAGTAGAACAGCGCGAGCTGGTCCTGGACGTCCATGTAGCTTTCGCCGAGCACCCGCTGCAGATGCGCCTGGAGGACGCCGGCGAAGGTGAGCGCGAAGGTCATGACCGACATGGCGGTGCACATGGTCCAGAAGCTCACCATCGACAGCCACTGGTTATAGGGCGCGCGGCCGCGGATCTCCGGGATGGCATAGGCCATGACCGCCAGGTTCAGCATCACATAGGCGCCGAAGAAGGCGAGGTGTCCGTGGGCCGCGGTCACCTGCGTGCCGTGGGTGTAGTAGTTCACCGAAGACAGCGTGTGCAGGAAGCCCCAGACGCCGGCACCGAAGAAGGCCATGACCGAGCAACCGATCGACCAGAGGAGGGCTGCGCGATTCGGATGCTTGCGGCCGGCCTTCCAGGTCATCACGAAGGTGAAGATCACCATGGTGAAGAAGGGGGCCACTTCGAGCGTCGAGAACAGCGAACCGATCCACTGCCAGTAGCCCGGCGCACCGATCCAGTAATAGTGGTGGCCTGTGCCGAGAATACCGGAGAAGAGCGCCAGGCCGACGATGACATAGAGCCACTTCTCGACGACTTCGCGGTCGATGCCGTTGAGCTTGATCATCAGGAAGGCGAGCACCGATGCCATGATCAGCTCCCAGACGCCTTCGACCCAGAGGTGAACGACGTACCACCAGTACATCTTGTCGAGCGCCAGGTTGATCGGGTTGTAGAAGGCGAAAAGGAAGAAGATCGCCACACCCCAGAGCCCGAAGATCAGGATGTTGGTGACGGTGGTCTTGCGGCCTTTCAGCACCGTCAGCGTGATGTTGTAGAGGAACATCAGCGCGACGATGACGATTCCCACCTTGATTGCGAAGGGCTGTTCGAGGAATTCGCGCCCCTCATGAATGTGCAGGAGGTAGCCGACGACGGCGACGGCCGCGGCGATCAGGAAGATCCAGAACTGCGCAATGGCGATCTTCGTGCTGTAGAGTTCGGTTTCCGCCTCTTCCGGCAGCAGGTAATAGGTCGCGCCCATGAAGCCCATGAGCAGCCAGACGATCAGCGCGTTGGTGTGGACCATGCGCACGATATTGAAGGGAAGGAGCTCGGAGAGCGTATTGGGTAGGACATAGATGGTGCCGGCAAGCACGCCGAACAGCACCTGGGCGAGGAACAGGCCGAGCGCTCCGTAGAAGTAGAGCATCGCGACCTTCTGGGTTTGGTATTTCATGGTGTCACACTCCAATTGCTCTGCTCAACCCGCCTCGTTCGGCGGCCAGTTCTGGGTCTTGATGCGGCTCGTCCATTCGAGGAAATCGGCGAGGTCGTTGAGTTCCTGTTCGGAGAGGTTGAACTGCGGCATCTGTCGCCGCCCCTCGATGCCGGTCGGCTGGGCGGCCATCCAGGCTTTGAGCGTTTCGCGGGCGCCGTCTCGATCGGCCTCGCCGCCGAAGCGCTTCCAGACATTGCCGAGCTCGGGCGCGAAATAGGCGCCCTCGCCCAGGAGCGTGTGGCAGTTGATACAAGAGTTCTTTTCCCAGACGTGTTTGCCGCGTGCGACCGCATCGGTCAGCGTCGTTTCATCCGTCGAGGTCGTCCGCATGTAGTAGTGGCTGTGAGCTGTCAGCCCGACGAAGATTGCGAAGAAAAAGAAGGACCCGCCGTAAAAGACGTTACGGGCCCCGGTTTTGGTGAGGCGTTCTGCCATCACGTGGTCCTTTCGATTTCAGTTGGCCGCGAAGAGCGCGGCCGGCTGATCTGATCCCCTCCCCGTGTGGCGTCGGTACTTCCAACGCCGGCAACAATCGGGGCGAACCCATGTCTAGGGAAATCGGCGGCGGCTTCTTTGCGTTTCGGCAAACAAGTCGGCGGGTGAGCTCAGATGAAGAGAACAGTGCTCAACACCAGCTTCGCTGCGGCGAGCAGGACGAGCGTTACGGGCCAAATCAAAAGGCCTAAGCGAAGGGCGGACGGCGCCTGCCTGAGCCCCATGAAATCGAGCGCGACGAACCGGCATTTGACGACGGCGAGCCCGAGCAAGACCGCGATGACGGGAGCTGTCGGCCCGGCGATCGCCATCAACGCCATGCCCGCGATCACGACCACGGCGAGCACGAGCCAGGTGTTGAACAATTGTCGGGGATTTCGGTCGGTCATGGCACTCACACGAGATAGACGAGCGGAAACATCACGATCCAGACCAGATCGATCACATGCCACAGCGTGGTGATCAGGGTGACGTTGCCGGATGCCGGGCGCCACGCAACGATGAGCAGCACAAAGGCACCGAAGACGACGTGCAGCAGATGGAAACCGGTGACGAGGAAATAGAGTTCGAAGAAGGAGCCGAATGCAGGATCGCCGGCGACGCCCGCCTCCGTGCTGTATTCGAAGAGCTTGATCGCCACGAAGGCAAAGCCGATAAGCGCGGCATTCACCAGCGCCCGCCGGCGCTGCCCGAGCGACGCCCTCGGCCTTGTCGCCAGGGCCGCCTGCCAGCCGCTGGTCAGAAGAACAAGCGTGTTGATACCGGCAAGCAGCGGATCGAGATGCAAACGGGCGGCAACGAAAGCGTCCGGCTGGACGAGACCGACAAGCAGAAAACCGGCAAGCAGAATGCCGAAGGCGGCAAGTTCGCTCCAGACGAGCACCCAGAGCAGCAGTGTGTCCGTCGTGTCCTCTTCCGCCGTCGCGGCAATCGGATGACTGCGCGCATCCATGTCAGCGCCTCCGTGGGCTAGAGCGGGATGCGGGCGGAAAACCGCACACACTTTTCCTCATCCCGCTTCAAAAACTTGAGGCTTGAGCTAGGCACGGGCGCCCACCCTGTCTTTGCGATTGAGCAAAGAAGGCGGCAGGGGGCGGGGCTATTGGCGGGCAACAAAGGAGCCTTCCGATGACAGACGCACAGATCGGCCTTTCCGTCGCCACCCCCATCATCATCGTCTTCGCCCTCGTGCTCTACCGCATGGGCGTGCTTCAGCGCGGCGCGACGTTGTCGGCGATCCTTTCCTCTGTTGCCATCGCGATCGTTCTCTTCCTCGATCGCTGAGGCACGAAGTCTTCCGCGGCGCCAGCTGCCTGGACGCAAGGAAGTGGACTCATAACCACGCTCGCGGACGGCTTGTCAGAGTCCTCTTTTGGAGCGGTGAGCGGCCCTTCCGAGTCATGCTATAATGGGAGTTCGAGCCTCGCGGTTGACACATTGTCAGCACTGCTCAGGTTCGGTTTCTTCCGCATCCAAACTGGGCGTGTGTCGCGGGCGCGGAGCGATGCAGAAGAGTTCAGCCTGACGAGCTGCCCTCTCTCACGGACTAGGGGAGGATCAGGGTATGATCGACCAATGGCTATTCAAGAGCGAGACTTACGATAACTGCAATTGCGCCATGAACTGCGGCTGCCAGTTCAACCTGCCGAGCACCCACGGCTATTGTCAGTCGGCATTCGTCGGCAACATTGTGGAAGGCTACTTTGGCGATACGCCGATAGCGGGCCTGAACTGGGCGGCGATGTACAAGTGGCCAGGTGAAATCAAGGATGGAAACGGCCAGCGCCTGATCGTTATCGACGAGCGTGCGGATCAAGCGCAACGGAGCGCGCTTGAAGCGATCATCTCGGGCGAAGCAGGCGCACCACTCAGCAATCTGTTCTCCGTGTTCGCATCCACATGCTCGGAGTTTTGCGAGACATTGTTCCTGCCGATTTATCTTGAAGCGGACCTGGAACTCAGAACCGCCAGAGTAGAGATACCCGGCGTCATGCGCAGCAGCGGTCGGCCGATGATCAACGAGTTTACTGGTCAACCGTTCCACATTGCGATGGCACGTCCGAGTGGCAGTTTCGAGTTTACCTACGCAGAGATCGGGCTAGGCACGACTGCGGTCACCGGAGGTATGGAGATGGCCTACGAGGATTCATGGGCGCATTTTTGTGTTCACCACTTCAATCAGAATGGTTTGGTCCGCGAAAGATCAAGACTGACTGCATGGCTTGATCGATTGACACCGCGTCCGTGAATGACGGCGACGGAGCCAAGCCCGGCCAAAGGCCGCGGCCGTGTTCCGGGCTTGCAAACTCCAAGTCACAATCTGATTGCTGTGACAAGGACGCCCGTCGCCAACGCGTTCGTATCGCGCGAGACAAGCGTCCGAGCCATGAACGGTCACGCCGCAGACTTTGAGAAATGTCAAAGAGGACCGTTGCCGTTGGGTGTAGTTCAAGCACGACACTCAACGGAGCAGATCGATGCAGCAGCAATTTTCGGAACACCACGAGCTGGGACAGGCTTACCGCGAGCTTCTTTCGCTGTGCGATCGCCTCGAGACGCTCGCCGATTCCATTCCGCGCCGCATCGACCTGACAAGCTGCCGCGTGATCATGACGGAACTTCCGGAAAAGCTCCGGCGCGTCCACGCGCTGGAGGAAATGATCCTGTTTCCTGCAGTCGAAGGCCGGCGAGCGACTGATGATCGCGACGCCTTGATCGCCCGACTGCGCGCCGAACACGACCAGGACGATCGGGCAGCCGCCGAACTGGTGCACGTGCTGAAGGCCGTTCTCGACAACAGGGCTTCGCTCAGCTGGGATGCGATCGGCTACATGTTGCGGGGCTTCTTCGAAACCGTTCGCCGCCACGTGGCAACGGAACGCCTGCTTCTCTGGCGCCATGCGTGAGGAGATCGACATGACCTATTTCCTCCTCGCCTTCGCCGTCTTCCTCCTGCTCCATCTGGTGCCGGCCTGGCCGGCGCTGCGCCAGGGCCTGATCGACCGGCTCGGCCGCTCGACCTATTTCGCGGTCTACTCGCTGCTGTCGCTGCTCGCTCTCGGGTTCGTTTTTCACGCAGCGCTGCAGCTCGATTTCATCCCGCTCTGGGAACCGGCCGCCTGGCAGGCGTGGATGACCTTCATGCTGGCGCCGCTAGGGATCTTTCTCGTGCTGGCCGGCCTCTTCAGCGAGAACGCGCTGTCGATCTCGATCTACCAGGGCAACGAGCGGCCCGGCGCCATCGTGACGATCACCCGTCATCCGGTGCT
Organism: Ensifer sp. 22460; assembly: GCF_052044935.1. Classification (NCBI taxonomy): domain Bacteria; kingdom Pseudomonadati; phylum Pseudomonadota; class Alphaproteobacteria; order Hyphomicrobiales; family Rhizobiaceae; genus Ensifer; species Ensifer sp. 22460. The sequence goes on along the minus strand of NZ_JBQENZ010000006.1, from coordinate 144,750 downwards.
CTGGGGCTTCCTCCTCTGGGCCGCCGGTCACATCGTGCCCAATGGCGACCTGCGCTCGCTCGTGCTTTTCGGCGGCTTCGCGCTGTTTTCCGTCGGCGGTTTTTTCATGCTCGAAAAGCGCGCACGCCGTCGTCTCGGTGACGGCTGGCAAGCGGCCTCGAAGGGCACATCGGTCTGGCCCTTCGCAGCGATTCTTCGGGGCGAAACCCGTTTGCGTGCCGATCCGGTGATGATCATCGCCGCCTTTGCCACCGTCGCGATTGCCGTCTGGCTGCTGCTTGGCGGTCACGAGGTCCTCTTCGGCGCCGACCCGCTGCTCCAGGCTGCTGCCTTCGACTAGCCTTCACCTTGCCAGGCCCTTGCCAGCGGGGCGATCGGCAGCGCCAGGAGGTCGATAGCCCGCGCCGCCAGATGGTCGACGATGGCGTCCACGGTTTCAGGTCGATGGTAGAAGGCCGGCACGGGCGGCATGATGATCGCCCCCATTTCCGTGACGGCGCACATGTTGCGCAGGTGACCGAGATGCAGCGGCGTCTCTCGCGCCATCAGTATCAGCCTGCGGCGCTCCTTCAGATGCACGTCGGCGGCGCGAACCACAAGGTTGTCGGCCATGCCGGCAGAGATCGCAGCAAGCGTGCGCATGGAGCACGGAGCAATGATCATGCCCGCCGTCGAAAACGATCCGCTCGCAATCGCCGCACCGATGTCGGCGTGGTCATAGGTTCGGGTAGCCCTACGTAACAGCGACGGAAGCGCCTCCGCGCCAACTTCGTGCGCGAGTGTGCGGTGCGCCGCCGGCGACAGGACGAGATGCAGCTCGACGCTTTCGATATCGCTGAGCCGCTCGGCGATGCGCACCGCAATCGCTGCACCGGAAGCGCCGGTGACGCCGAGCACGATCTTCATTCGGGTCATCGTGTCAGTCCTCCAAGCCCGAGACCGGCCCAGATCGCATCGACCTGACCGATGACCTCTGGCGACATTTCGAGGACCCGCCCCCAGTCGCGATCGGTTTCGGTGCCTATCTTGTTGGTGGCGTCGAGCCCGAGCTTGCCGCCGAGGCCAGAGCGCGGCGAGGCGAAGTCGAGATAGTCGATCGGCGTGCCCTCGATCACCGTCACGTCGCGGCTGGCATCGAAACGAGTCGCCAAGGCCCATATCACATCGGACCAGTTGCGCACGTCGATATCGGGATCGACGGCGATAATCAGCTTGGTGTAGCTGAACTGCGGCAGCATCGACCAAAGCCCCATCATCACACGCTTGGCCTGTCCCGGGTAACGTTTGTCGATCGAGACGACCATGGCCCTGTAGGAACAGGCTTCCGGAGGCAGCCAGAGATCGGATATCTCCGGAAACTGCTTGCGAACCAGCGGCACGAACAGCCTGTTCATCGCTTCACCGAGCCGCGAGGGCTCATCCGGCGGCCGGCCGGTATAGGTCGAGAGATAAAGCGGGTTCCGGCGCATGGTGATCGCCGACAGACGCATGACCGGGAACGGCTCGACCGAATTATAGTAGCCGGTGTGGTCGCCATAGGGACCCTCCTCTACCGTTTCGACGGCAGAGACGGTACCCTCCAGCACGATCTCCGCATTGGCCGGCACCGAAAGCGGCACGGTCTTCGCCTTCACAAGCTGTGTCCTGCCGCGCCTCAGCAGTCCTGAGAAATTCAGCTCGCTCAACCCGTCGGGCAGCGGCATGACGGCAGCTAGGATCGTTGCCGGGTCGGCGCCAATAACGACCGCTATCGGCATATCCTGACCCAGCCGTTGCCACAGACGGTGGTGGCGGGCGCCGCCGCGGTGCGCGAGCCAGCGCACGATGGCACGATCGGGGCCGAGCACCTGCATGCGATAGATGCCGACATTGACATCCAGCGGATCATCCGGGGCGCGCGTGATCACCAGCGGCCAGGTGATGAGCGGCGCCGGCTCGCCCGGCCAGCACCATTGGACCGGAAGGCGCCCGAGGTCGATTTCGTGATCACGCCAGACGACCTCCTGGCAGAGTGCGCGCGTTACCTTTCGCGGCCGCATATACATCGCCGATCTCAATAGAGGCAGCCGATCCCAGGCGTCGCGCAGCGACTGCGGCGCTCTGGGGTCGCGCAGTTCCGCCAGTTCGGCGGCAAGCGCATCGAGCCCTCCCGGCATCAGGCCGAAACCGCGTTCGATCCGGCGTTCCGACCCGAAGAGATTGGTGAGAAGCGGGATCGGCTGCACGGCGCCAGAGGCATCGATCGGCTGCTCGAAAAGAAGCGCCGGCCCGTCGTCCGCAAGCACGCGGCGGTGGATCTCGGTCACCTCGTGCACCAGCGAAACCGGCCGTGAGATGCGCTTCAGGTCGCCCTCGCGCTCGAGCGTATCGACAAAATCCTGAAGCGTTGCAAAGCCCTGGGACGGGCGGAAGGTCCTGTTCATGGAGCCTGTTTGTGGCGGCGAATGGCCCTTGTCTTTGACGTGGCGCAAACAACCGCAGACGGCGGGCGACTAGCATGCGCCGCATCGTCCGATTCCGTCGCTTCGCAGGTAGCCCCAAAAGGTAACAATGTCACTTCCGCTCGCGATCACCGCACCTCTCAGCTTCGTTCCCATCATCGCCATCGAAAGCGTGGTGCAACGTGTCTTCACCCGCGTGATCGAGACCCATCCCGGCCTCTTCGATCGCTTGGCTGACCATGCCAACAAACGCTACGCCTTCCTGCCCTCCGATCTGCCGATCGGCTTTCTCGTCGAACCGGCCGTGCCGCGCATTTCCGTCCATCGCAAGGAGCGCGCGCCGGCTTCCGATGCCTGCATGGAAGGCGAATTGGTGCTGCTGCTGGCGTTGCTTGAAGGCCGTATCGATGGCGACGCCGTCTTCTTCTCGCGCGATCTCACCGTCAGCGGCGACATGGAGGCGATGCTGGCGCTGCGCAACGCACTCGACGATTGCGAAATCGATCTCCCACGCGATCTTGCTGACATGAGTGGGCCGTTCGCACCGCTCGTGCGCCGCGCCACGGAGGAAATCCGCGAGCGCGCACTTGGCCGCGTTCTAAAGGAGGAGGCTCCCCAATGGAACTGATCTGCCCCGCCGGCACGCCGGCCGCCTTCCGCGAAGCCGTCGATGCCGGCGCCGACGCGGTCTATTGCGGTTTTCGCGACGAAACCAACGCCCGCAATTTTCCCGGGCTGAACTTCTCCCGAGAGGAACTCCGGACGGCAATTGCCTATGCCAAGCAGCGCAAGGTGATGACCTTCGTCGCGATCAACACCTTCATGCGCGCCGGCCAGGAGACGCTCTGGCACCAGGCGGTGGACGACGCCGTGGCACTCGGCGCCGATGCCGTCATCCTCGCCGACTTCGGCCTGATGGCCTACACGGTCGAGCGCCATCCGCAACAGCGGCTGCATGTCTCCGTGCAAGCCTCCGCCTCCAATGCCGATGCCGTTCGGTTCCTTGTCGAGGCTTTCGCGGCAAAACGCGTCGTGCTGCCACGCACGCTGACGATCGCCGACATCGCCCGGCTAGCCAAACAGATCGATTGCGAGATCGAGGTCTTCGCCTTTGGCGGCCTCTGCGTCATGGCCGAGGGGCGTTGCTCGCTCTCTTCCTACGCCACGGGCAAGTCGCCCAACATGAACGGCGTCTGCTCGCCCGCAAGCCATGTGCGCTACCGCCAGGACGGGCGCGAACTCGTCTCCGAGCTCGGCGACTACACGATCAACCGCTTCCCGGCCGGAGAGGCCGCCGGCTACCCGACGCTCTGCAAGGGGCGCTTCGATATCGCCGACGAACGCGGTTATGCCTTCGAGGATCCGGTTTCGCTCGACGTGATGGACCATATCGATGCGCTGCGCAGCGCGGGCGTCAGCGCGCTGAAAATCGAAGGGCGGCAGCGCGGCAAGGCCTATGTTGCCGAGGTCGTCTCGGTCATACGGCGGGCACTGACCGCCGGCGCCGCCGAGCGGCCCGCTTTGGTATCGCGGCTGAAAGCGCTGAGCGAAGGCCAGAAGACGACAACAGGCGCCTATGAAAAGCGCTGGAGGTAATCGGCCCATGACCACATCTACGAGCCCATCCAAACCCGCCTTGAGCCTCGGCCCAGTCTATTATCTCTGGGACGGCCCCAAGTGGCGCGACTTCTATTTCCGCATCGCCGACGAGGCGCCGATCGCCCATGTGACGATCGGCGAGGCCGTCTGCTCGAAACGGCTGCATTTCATCGAACCGCATATCGGAGACGTCATCGAGCGGCTGGAGAGTGCCGGCAAAGAGGTAAGCCTAGCCTCGCTGGCGCTGGTGACGCTGGAACGCGAAAGCCAGCTGGTGCGCGGGCTGGTGCGTGACAGCACCTACCCGATCGAGGCCAACGACCTATCCGCGCTGCACCTGCTTGCCGGCAGGCCGCATTCGATCGGACCACTGGTCAACGTCTACAATGGCGCCACGGCCCGGCTATTGTCCTCGAGGGGCGCAACGAGCATCTGTCTGCCGCCCGAACTGCCGATGGCGTCGGTGCGCGGCATCATCAAGGAAAATCCGGGCCTCGCTTTCGAGATCTTCGCCTTCGGCCGCGTGCCACTGGCGATCTCGGCACGCTGCGCCCATGCGCGCTCCAAGAGCCTGATCAAGGACAATTGCCAGTTCATCTGCGGCGAGGACACGGACGGCCTGACCGTCGAGACGCTCGACCGTCAACCTTTCCTCGCACTGAACGGCGTGCAGACCATGTCGCACACCTGCCAGGCGCTGATGCAGGAACTGCCTGAACTTGCCGCCGCCGGCGTCTCCCGGATCCGGCTGTCCCCACAGGACTGCGACATGGTCGCCGTCGCCGAGATCTATGGCGACGCGATCGCCGGCCGGCGCGCCATCGACGAAAGCCTGGCACGCCTCGAGTCTGTCTATCCGGGAGTCCCGTTTTCCAATGGCTTCCACCACGGCCAGACGGGAGCGGCCTGGGTCAAGGTACCAGCGTCCTTGGCGCTTCCGGCTGCCTGAGTCACGGGCCGGGCACGATTGTGCCGGGCGGCGAGGAAGCAACGATGCCGACTTCCGTCACATCGCCTCGTCCCAATGGCTGGCGGGCGGCACCACGCCCTTGGTGAACAGGAAGCAGCCATAAAGGCGCGCCTCGCCGGTCACAATGATGCAATAGGCGCGTCTTGCTTCCTCGTAGAAGGCGAAGCGTTCGATCGCGTACATCTTCGGCGCGTCACCATCCGCGCGTGCGATTTCGGCCTGCACCTCCCGCTGGACATCCGGCAACTCCCCCGCCTTGGCTTCTGGTGCCATTCGAGCGGCGGAAGGCTGCAGCGGCGTATCGAGCGGCATGACGGAGAGGATGGCTCTGGCTGCGCGCGCAGCGGAAACATTGGCAATGTGCAGCGGCAGGCCAAGCCGGGTGTTGCGGGCAATCGTGTCGGCCGGAAAGTTCGCGTCGACGAGTGCGATCCGGTCTCCGTGGCCCATGGAGCGAAGCGCGTGCAACACGTCCGCATTCAGTGCCGGGTCAACATTCATAAGCATCAGCCTATCCTTTCCTCAGCTTGTCTCTGCCCACGGAAATCCGGGCACGAAACTGCGATGCATGCGGGCCCTATCGCCCCAGCAGCGCGCATGAACGTTTCTCTTTGGTTGGGAGCGGGCGGCAAGCCGCCCCGATCAAATGCCCGTCAGCCGCTCGCGATATTTGTCGATGATCACGGCGAGGATGATGACAACGCCTGTTATCATCTGGCGCATGAAGTCGCTGAGCCCGAACAGGATGAGGCCGTTGGCCAGAACCCCGGTGATGCAGGCGCCGAGCAATGTGCCGATGACCGTGCCCCGGCCGCCGTTGAGACTGGTGCCGCCAATGATGACTGCCGCGATCGCATTGAGCTCGAAGCCGATGCCTATGATCGGGCTCGCGATGTTGAGGCGGGCCATGTAGACCATGGCGGCAATGCCGACGAGCGCGCCGGCGATGGTGAACGCCGCCACCTTGTAGAACATCAGCGAGTGGCCGGCGAGGCGCACGGCCTCCTCGTTGTTGCCGATGCCATAGAGCAGCCGGCCGAACACCGTCTTCGACAGCACGAACCAGGCGATCGCGACGAGCACCAGTGCGATCAGGAAGACCACGGGTATGCCGAGGATCATCTGCGAACCGAAGGCGTTGAAGCTCGGCGGGAAGGAATAGATCGTCCGCGCATCCGTCACCTGAAGTGCTGCGCCGCGCGCGATATTCAGCATGCCGAGCGTGACGATGAAGGAGGGCAGCCCCCAGAAGGCGCTGATCCAGCCATTGAGGAAGCCGCAGACCACGCCGGTGCCGACGGCCGCAAGGGTCGCAAGGGCTACTGCCTGAAACACAGAGAGATCGGGGATCGTCAGCACCGTGCCGCCGACGACGGCGCAGAAGGCGAGCATCGAGCCGACGGAAAGATCGATGCCGCCGATCAGGATGACGAAGGTCATGCCGACGGCGAGGATCAGGTTGATGGTGATCTGCGTCAGGATATTGGAGATGTTGTTGGGCGTCAGGAAATGCTCGGTGCTGACCGAGAAGAACACGATCAAAAGCAGCAGCGCCAGGCCGATACCGGCATCGCGCAGGAGCACCTTCGGCGACCAGCCCGTCAGCCGGCGCGTATCGGCGGTGTCGCTTGCTTGTGTCTTTTCGAGTGCTTGCATCTCAGTGCCTCGCCTGTTGCTGCTCGCCCTGGTAGGCATATTGCAGGATACGTTCTTCGGAGAATTCCGGCCGCGACAGTTCGCCGACGACGCGGTGCTGCGACATCACCAGGATGCGGTCCGACAGCGTCATCAGCTCCGGCAGTTCGGAGGAGACGACCAGCAGCGCCAGGCCACGCTCGGCGAACTGGCGGATCAGCGCATAGATTTCAGCCTTCGCGCCGACGTCGACGCCGCGCGTCGGTTCGTCGAGCAAAAGCACTTTCGGATTGCGCGCCAGCCACTTGGCGAGCACCACCTTCTGCTGGTTGCCGCCGGAAAGGGTCGCGGCATTCCTGCCCGGCCCGCCATATTTCAGCTTGAGCTCGGCACCGAGCCGCTCCGTCACCGCGATCTCGGCCTTCCTGTCGAGGATGCCGGCGCGCGACACGTCCGAGAGAGACGCGAGCGTGACATTGGCGGCGATCGGCATGTTGAGGATCAACCCCTCTTCCTTCCTGTCCTCGGTGACGAAACCGATGCCGGCATTGATCGCCTCGCGCGGCGAGCGGAAGGAAACGGGCGCACCCTCAAGACGAAGCGCGCCGGAGAGCGGTGGCTCGGCAGCGGCGATCGCGCGCAAGAGCTCGGTGCGCCCCGAACCCACGAGACCGGCAATCCCGAGGATTTCGCCTTTGTGCAACTGAAGCGAGATGCCTTGGGCATGGGGCGATTGCGGATGGCGGAAGTTGACGAGCGACAGCGCTTCTTCGGGGCGCGCCAACGACACCATTTCGCTCGCCATCTGCTGTTGCAGCTTGCGGCCGACCATGGCGCGCACCAGTTCGTCCTGGTTGGTTTCGGCAATCGGCCGCGAGAACACCGTCTCGCCATTGCGCAGCACCGTCACTCGGTCGCAAATGCGGAAGACCTCGTCGAGGTGATGGGAAACGAAGATGATCGACACGCCGCGACTGCGAAGCTCGTTGATGATCTTGAACAGCCGCTCGGTCTCGCGCGACGTCAGCGTTGCCGTCGGTTCGTCCAGTATGAGGATGCGGCTTTCCGTCATCAGCGCTCTGGCAACTTCGACGAGCTGGCGATGGGCGATGCCGAGCCGCTCGACCGGCCAGCGCACGTCGATGTCGCTGAGTCCGATGGCGTCGAGCGCGGCACGCGCGCCGGCATGCATCTCCTGCAGCCTGACAACGCCAAGTGCATTGCGCGGCAGATGTTCGATGAAGATGTTTTCCGCCACTGAGAGATAGGGCAGCAGGTTGAATTCCTGGTGCACGACCTGGAGGCCGTTGGCCTTGGCCTCGCGCGGCGTCGTCGGCGCATAGAGCCGTCCGGCAAGGTTGATCGCGCCCTCGTCCGGACGGACGATGCCGCAGAGAACCTTGATCAGTGTCGATTTGCCGGCACCGTTCTCGCCGATCAGGCCATGCACTTCGCCTGGCTCAATAGAAAGGCTGACGCCGTTCAGCGCCTTGGTGCCGCCGAAGGCCTTCCTGACATCGTGCAGCTCCAGAACGGGCCGCGTCGAAATGTCAGCCGCATCCGCGCGCACTGATTCCGTGTTCATCATAATCTAGCCCTTTGAAACGCAGCAGTTCCGAACGGGAGCCAATCGCATCCCGCGTCCGCTGTTCCTGCCTAAGCCGCACCGGGCGACACCCGGTGCGGTAGAAGCAATCTCTGGGCTATTTCACGTCGTCCTTGGTCACGAGTTTGATGTCGGTCTTGACCCAGCCTTCAAGCTTGGGACCGCCGGCGACGACGGCGAGCGCCTTGTCGATCGCATTGGCCGCCATCTCCGAGCCGAACTGGTCGACGGTCGCGAGCAGCTTGCCGTCCTTCAGCATGGGCGCGACCGCTGGCACGTTGTCGAAGCCGACGACCTTGATGTCATTGCGGCCGACCGCATCGAGCGCCTTGACCACCCCGATCGCCATCGAATCGTTGGCCGCGAGCACACCCTGGATATCGGGATGCGCCGTCAGCATGGTGGAAAAGACGGCATTCGCCTCTTCCGTTTCCCAATGAGCCGTGCGGGAATCGAGAAGATCGAGCTTGCCGGCGGCGACCGCGTCTTCAAAACCGAGCTTGCGCTGCGCCGCATTGTCGGCGCCCGGGTTGCCTTCGAGGATCACGACCTTGCCGCCGGCGCCAAGGTCCTTGGCGAGCGCATCGCCGACCATCTTGGCGCCGCCGCGGTTGTCAGGACCGACGAAGGCGAGGTCGACACCCGCATCCTTCTTCGCCTGCTCGTCGAGCGAGACGTCGAAGTTGACGACGACGATGCCGGCGTCCATCGCCTTCTTCAGCGGCGCGACCATGGCGCGGGAGTCGGCTGGTGCGATGACGATCGCGTCGACGCCTTGGGTGATGAAGTTTTCGACGCCGTTCAATTGGCTCTCGAAATCCGTCTCGTTCTGCATGCCGATGGCTTTGAGCTCGTAGTCGCCCCGCTTCTTTGCATGCGCCTCTGCGCCTTCGAGCATGTTCTTGAAGAAGTCGTTGGCAAGCGACTTCATGACGAGGCCAACGACGGGTTTGTCGGCGGCCATCGCGATCGTCGGGAGCGCAGTGGCAACAGTGAGCGCGACGATAGATGCGAATCTTGAAAGCTTCATGGGTTCTCCTCCGGTGAAACGACGGTCCTCCAACCATCGATGAAACGTTTCATCAAGTGAATGCGAATGAACCGCTTCTGCCGCCAAGAAGAGCGAAACATCTCTCTGCTGTCAATATGAAACGTTTCATCGCGGTGAAATTTGTGCTGGAAGTCGCTATCTGTTGCCGGCATTCTCTGATTTAAAAGGAAGAAGCCAGCCGCCACCCGATACCCCGGGGGCTTGCGATAACGCTTTGATCTGCTGCATGATTTCTAACCGCAGCCGATGCGGAAAATGGGACTGGAGCCGACCGTTTGAACCCGACGATTAAGGATGTTGCCCAGCGTGCCGGTGTCTCCGTGGGCACCGTTTCGCGCGTCCTTGCCAAGAACAAGACCGTCAGCGAAGACATCCGGAAGAAAGTGGAAGCAACGATTGAGGCAATCGGCTATCGCCCGAACATCCTCGGCCGCAGTCTCAGGCTCGCCAAAACCGACATCATCGGGCTCGTCGTGCCCGATATCACCAATCCCTTCTTCGCTGAGCTTGCCAAGCATGTCGAGATGCTTGCTTCGGCCGAGGGATATTCGGTCCTGCTTGCCAACACCCATGACGATCCGGAGGCCGAAAGGCAGCAGATCGAGACACTGCTCGGGCGCCTGCCCGCCGGTTTGATCCTCGTTCCCGTCAGCAACAGTCTCGTCGACGGACTTGTCGCCGGCACGCGGACGGTAACCGTCGACCGGCCCTTGAGCGGGCATGCACTCGTTGCCGTCGACAACAGGCAGGGCGGCTACCTCGCCGCCGATCATCTGCTCGCACTCGGGCATCGCCGGCTCGGCTACATCAGCGGACCGAGTTCGACCGAGGTGTCGGGTGAGCGCCGCGATGGCTTTAAGCAGCGACTCGAGGAATTCCGCACGACCCATCCAGGCGAATACGTCGCACCGCAGGTCGTCGAAGGTCACTTCGACTACCGCTCGGGCGAAGAGCTCGGTAAGCAGATGCTGACACAAGCGGCAGCAACGCGCCCGACGGCGATCGCCACTGCGAGCGATCAGCAGGCGATCGGTCTTCTGCGCGCCGCCGGCGACATGGGCGTGCGCGTGCCGACCGATCTTTCGATCGTCGGCTTCGACGACATCCCGCTTGCCTCGCTGGTGCTGCCGCGCCTGACGACGATCCGCCAGCCGATCGACGAGATCGCTCGGCTGGCGCTGGACGGCGTGCTCGGCAGCCACGCGCTGCAGGAGGAATACAAGCTGCAGCCAGTCCTCATACGCCGCGGATCCTGCGCAGCGCCTGGGACGCCCTGACTGCGAGCCTGCCAAGTGAGGCGCGAAAATTTCGCGCGATTTCCGCACCCGTCTCGCACCGGCTAACAGCCAAGCACCACCGCGCCTCCGGTGAGCCCGGCGCCCGCTGCCGTCAACAGCAGCTTCTCCCCGCGAGCGAACGGCCGATTTTTATGCGTCAGCGATAGTGACAGCGGGATCGTCGCGGCGGACGAGTTGCCGTAGTCCGCGATGATCCGTACGGTTCTTGCAGGCTCGATGGCAAGGCGATCGCAGACGGCGTCAAAGATCCGGGCATTGGCCTGATGCGGCACGAAGCGGCTGATCTCTTGGGGATTGCAGCCGGCGGCATCCATTGCGCGGACGGCACAGGCTGTCATCATCTCCACCGCCTGGGCGAACATCTCCCGCCCGTCGCGCATCGTCATCAGGAAATCCTCGGGCTGCAGGCCCGGTGAGAACGGTTGGCTGCTGCCGCCGGCTGCGATTGAGATCAGGTCGTAGCGGCTGCCGTCGGCGGCAAGGTCAACGCCAAGCAAACCGGTCTGCGGATCATCGGAAGGCGCGACGACAACAGCCCCGGCTGCATCAGCAAAGAGAACGGCGCTTGCTCTTTCCGCCGGATTGATGCGTCGGCTGAGGATGTTGGCCGCCACCACCAATACCGGTTTTCCCTGCGAACGGACAAAGCCGTCGGCAAACGTCAAAGCATAGAGGAACCCCGAGCACGCACCGGCCAGATCGATCGCGCCGGAACGGGTGAGCCCGAGCCGGTGGGCGAGCAAAGGTGCGGAAGGCGGCAGGAGATGATCGGGCGTGGAGGTCGCCAACAGGGTCAGTGCGACATCGCCCCGCGGCATGCCGGCATCCTCGAGCGCCGCCGCGCCGGCGCTCGACGCAAGTCCCGTCAATGTCTCGCCATCCTCGACCCAACGCCGCTCGCGAATGCCGGTACGACGCTCGATCCAGCCGGGATCGAGACCGAGCTTCGTTTCGATCTCGGCATTGGCAACGCGCCGTGCCGGCACGGCATGGCCGAAACCGACAACGCGAGATGACCGTGCGGCGCTCACAGCCGCCCTGCCGCGAAAAGCGATGCCGCCTCGTCGATCGCTCCAAAGGCCCGGTCGAGCTCATCGGCGGTCACGCAATAGGGTGGCATCAGATAGATGACATTGCCGAGCGGGCGTATCAGCAATCGCCGCTCGCGGAAGAAGGCCCTGAGCCGCGGGCCGATCTCGGAGAGATAGCCACCTGCTGGAACCTTGAGATCCAGCGCGGCAATCGTTCCGAGCTGGCGGGTATCGCTGAACCGGGGATCGTCGGCGAAGCGAGCGACATGCCGACGCTGCTGCTCCGTCAACGCGTCGATCCGTTCTCGCACAGGCTCTTCTTTCCAGACGGCGAGATTGGCGAGCGCTGCCGCGCAGGCGATAGGATTGGCCGTATAGGAACTCGAATGGAAGAACGTCTTGCGTCGATCTGTCGAGAGATGCGCCTCGAAGATCTCGGCCGTGCAGAGTGTCGCCGCCAAGGGCAGCGCGCCACCGGTCAGTCCCTTCGAGGTGCAAAGAATATCGGGCGTGATGCCAGCCTGCTCGCAGGCAAACAGCCTGCCCGTCCTTCCCCACCCGGTCATCACCTCGTCGGCGATCAACAGGCTGCCGTGCCGTTCGGCGATCCGTTTCAACTCGGCAAGCACGGAAGGCTCGTAGGTTTTCATACCGCCCGCACCGAGGAGCAGTGGTTCGATTAACAGGGCCGCGACCTCGCCGGTGGCACAGGCCGCCTCGAAGGCATCGAGCGTCGTCTGCTCTTGATCCAGCTCCGGAAACGGTAGCCGATCGACGGCGAAGAGCAACGGCGCGTAAGGCGCATTGAAGACGCCCCTTTCCCCCGCCGACATCGTGCCGATCGTATCGCCATGATAGCCATGTTCGAGCACGCAGATACGGTTTCGCGGCCGGCCGAGATTGTGGAAGAAACCAAGTGCCATCTTCAGCGCGACTTCGACCGCGGTCGAGCCGCTGTCGGAGTAGAACACATGGGCGAGCCCGGGTGGCGCGATCTCGATCAGCCCTCTCGCCAGGTCTTCCGCCGGCGCGTGGGTGTATTCAGCGAAGATGATCTGATCATGGGTCTCCGTGGCCATGCGGATCGCTTCCATGATGGCGGGATGCCGGTGGCCGTGGGTGATGACCCACCAGGACGAAATCGCATCGAGGATCGCCGCCCCGTGTTCGTCGATGAGATAGGCGCCCTCGGTCCGGACGACGCGTCGCATCGCCGGCTCCAATGCATGCTGGGTGAAGGGATACCAGACGGTGGAATTTCTCATGCCGGCACCTCCAGCAAATCGTCGACGTTGAAATTCTCGCGAAACGCCTGCCGCAGCCGTTCCGGCGTCAACGGGTCGAGCCGCGGCAGCCGCCCAAGCCGTCGAACCTCCCCCAGTTCCGCGATGATCGCCTCGCTATCCGCCTGCTCGTCGCCGATGAAGGCGACACCCAGGACCGGGATCGCACGGCTTCGGAGCGCCTCGAGCGACAGCAGCGTGTGATTGATCGTGCCGAGCCCGGTGCGGGCACAGAGAATGACCGGGATTTGCCAGCGCGCGAACACATCGGCAAATACGCTCCGCTCGGTGAGAGGCACCAGAAGCCCGCCTGCCCCCTCGATGACGAGCGGGCGGTCGACCTTGGGCGGCAAGAGATGTTCAGGTCGGATCGACACGCCATCGATCCGCGCCGACAGATGTGGAGAAGCCGGTGTCCTCAGCCGATAGGTCTCAGGCAGGATGCGCTCGGGCAGGATCCGACCGAGCCGCGCTACAGCCTCGCTGTCGGTGTCTTCATCGAGTCCCGACTGCACCGGCTTCCAGTAGCAACCGCAAAGCGCGTCGGTCAGCGCCGCGGAGAATATCGTCTTGCCGATGCCGGTATCCGTGCCGGTAACGACGAAACGGGGCATCATGACCGCTCCTCCGCCATCGCCACTTTCAAGCGCTCCAACATGCGCGCGATGACCGGCCGGTCGACATTCAACGTGATCGCGATCCGAAGCCGCGCCGTCCCTTCGGGAACAGTCGGTGGACGGATCGCCCTGATATCAAAACCCTCGGCGCGCATCCGCGCCGCAATCCGCACGGCGCGACCGTTGTCGCCGATCAGGACGGGCTGGATCTGCGAGCCGCTGCCTTCGACGCCGAGGGTTTCGGCAAGCGCCCGATTGGCGAAGGTCCGGAGATCATCGAACGCTGCCCGGCGCTGCGGCTCATCCGCCAGTGTCACAAGCGCCTCGCGCACGGCGGCAGCGATCAGCGGCGATGGCGCCGTGGAATAGATGAAATTGCGGGCACGGTTGACAAGATAGTCGCAAAGCACGGCGTTTGCGCCAACGAGGGCGCCGGAAACGCCGAGCGCCTTGCCGCAGGTATGGAGCACAACGAGATTCCGTCGGCCTTCCAATTCCTCGGCCAGACCACGGCCGTCGGGTCCGAAAACGCCGGTCGCATGCGCTTCGTCGACCACCAGAAAACCATCATGCCGCGCGGCCAGTGCAGCGAGATCCGCAAGCGGCGCCCGGTCGCCATCCATGGAATAGAGGCTTTCAACGGCAATCCACGGATGTCCCATGCCGCCGCGCTTTCGCCAAGTGCCGATCGCATCGGCGAAGGCGTCGACGTCGTTGTGCTTGACCGCGACCGCGCCGGCCCTGCTTGCGGCGATACCCTCATGGGCACTCGCATGGATCAGGCTATCGTGGACGATGATGTCGTCGCGCTGCGGCAGCGTCGAAAACAAGGCGGCATTGGCCGCATAACCGCTGCCGAAGAGTAGCGTTCGCTCCACGCCAAAGAACGCTGCCGCCTCCGCCTCCAGCGCCTCATGTTCCGCATGGTTGCCGCGCAACAGCCGCGAACCGCCGGACCCGACCGGCAGGCCGCGGTCGATCGCTGAGGCAATTGCGGCCTTCAGCCGCGGCGATCCGGCGAGCGCCAGATAGTCGTTGGAGGTGAAGTCAACGCCACCAACCGCGACAAGCTCGCGCCGACGCCCTTTGCGTTCAAGGCCGTGAAGCGTCTTCTCGTAGCGGTGGAGCAAGCCCGCGGTCATTCGGCCGCTTCCGGTTCTGCCGTAGGCGCCATCGGCTTCAGCCCGAGGCGGCGGAAGAGTGCCGCATCGTGATCCTCGCCCGGGTTGTCGGCGGTCAGCAGCGTTTCGCCGACGAAGATCGAATTGGCGCCGGCGAAGAAACAGAGTGCCTGCATCTCGTCGCTCATGTCGGTGCGGCCGGCTGAAAGGCGGACGTGAGACGCGGGCATGAGTATGCGGGCGAGTGCGATGGTGCGGACGAAATCGATCGGATCGACGGGCGCCGCATCGGCAAGCTTCGAGCCTGGGATCGGAATCAGCATGTTGATCGGCACGCTTTCGGGGGGCACCGGCAGATTGGCGAGCGTCACCAACATCGAGATCCGATCGTCAGCCGTCTCGCCCATGCCGAGAATGCCGCCGGCGCAGACCTTGATGCCGGCCTCGCGGACGTTTGCCAACGTTTCCAGCCGGTCGGCAAAGCTGCGGGTGGTGATGATCTCGCCGTAGAAGCGCTCCGACGTATCGACATTGTGGTTGTAGTAATCGAGCCCGGCATCTGCGAGCCGCCCGGATTGTTCCGGCGTCAGCATGCCAAGCGTCATGCAGGTCTCTATGCCGAGCGACCGGACGCCGCGGACCATGGCGACGATCGCCTCCATGTCGCGCTCCTTCGGGCTGCGCCAGGCGGCGCCCATGCAATAGCGCGTCGCGCCGCCATCCCTCGCTTTCCGTGCCTCTGCAAGAACCCGTTCGACTTCCATCAGTTTCGACGCTTTCAGCCCCGTCGGGTAGTGCGCCGACTGGCTGCAATAGCCGCAGTCTTCGGCACAGCCGCCGGTCTTGATCGAGAGCAGGCGGCTCATCTGGATGGCATTGGGGTCGAACTGGGCGCGGTGAACGGACTGCGCACGATACAGAAGGTCGTTGAACGGCAAATTATAGATTTTTTGCGCGTCGGCCAGATTCCAACCGGTTTTGGCGGATTTGGTGGCTCCCGAGGTCGGCTCGGTCGATGTGTTTGTATCCAGCATGTTCGTTCACTTCCCTGTTTGCGGCAAAGCAAAATAGATAGAATCCATTATTATCTATAATTTTCACGGGCACCGCATCAAGCAACCACCCAAAAGGAGAGCGCACTCTACTACTTCAATCATAGCGTGCTTTTATATGATTCAACGGATGCGGCGAGAAGGGCAAATGCCGCAACTCTCCGCCTTGGCGGCATCAGCTGATGGCAATGAGAGCAGCCGCCAAATGCCCAGATTTGCGGACCTTGCGCCTCGCACCATCCGCAGATCTCCCGACCGATGCCCGCTACCGACACCGCCGAGCCGCAAGAACACATGCCTCTTCAATTTTTATAGATAATTTTCAACCGAAGAACCGCACGCGAGGTACACGCCGGCAGCCCTTGACAAAATCCGCTCCAGCCGCTCAGTTTGAAGCATTCACCAGGGGTGTCCCGACAAGGGGCTGAGATTCTGCTAGGCGACTTCCGCGGCGCAGTGACCCGTTGAACCTGATCCAGTTCATACTGGCGTAGGGACGGTGCAGACATCGCTGCCGCATTCGCGTTCGCGCGAGCAGATCTCGGCAAGGCGTCCTTCCCTCTCTTCCGGTCCGAACTGGGTCTCCAACAATGGAGCCTCGGCAATGCGTATCTTCATCGCGATTCTGCTTCCTTCAGACCGACGTTCGGCTCGCCGTAGCTGGGCGCATTGACCATGCGCGTCCTGATCAAAGGCGCCGGCGTCGTCGGGCTGACCTTGGCACATGAGCTGATCGGCCGTGGCGTCGAGGTGGCCGTTGCCGAGCGGCAGCCGGACTTCGGCGGGGCGGCGTCGTGGTTTGCCGGCGGCATGCTGGCGCCCTGGTGCGAACGCGAGAGCGCCGAGGAAACGGTGCTGACGCGCGGCATCGGCGCCATCGACTGGTGGGACCGTGCGCTTCCGGGCGAAGTGTCACGCAACGGCACCCTCGTCGTCGCTCCGCCGCGAGACGTCGGCGAACTCAAACGCTTCGCTTCGCGCACGTCCGGCTTCGAATGGCTCGACGGAGAAGCGATCGCGAGACTGGAGCCGGCGCTTGCCGGTCGCTTCCGAGAGGCGTTGTTCTTCCCCGGCGAGGCGCATCTCGACCCGCGCCGGGCGCTTGTCTTGCTGCGGCAAAAGCTCGTCGAGAACGGCGTCGCCTTCATCGGCGAGGCGGATAATAGCAGCGACAGCGATCTGATCGCCGACTGTAGCGGCGCTTCGCGGATCGGCGCCATCGCCGGCCTGCGCGGCGTGCGCGGCGAGATGCTCTATCTGCAGACCGGCGAAGTGGAATTGTCGCGGCCAGTCCGTCTCATCCACCCGCGCATCCCGCTCTACATCGTACCGCGCGGCAATGGTCTGTTCATGTGCGGCGCGACCATGATCGAAACCGACGACGGCGGTCCGATTGCCGCCCGTTCGCTGATGGAATTGCTGAACGCTGCCTATGCGCTTCACCCCGCCTTCGGCGAGGCGCGCCTTCTCGAAACCGGCACCGGCGTCCGGCCGGCCTTTGCCGACAATCTGCCGCGCGTCATGCGCGCCGGAAACACCATCACGCTCAACGGGCTCTATCGCCACGGCTTCCTGCTTTCACCGGCCTTGGCCGAGGAAGCGGCGAACCTTGCCCTTGCCCAGAACCTGAAGGGAGACGCCGCATGAAATTGACCGTCAACGGCGAGGATCACGACCTCACAGTCACGACCCTTGCCGAACTCCTGGCCGCACTCGACTTCGAAGGGGATTGGCTTGCCACCGCCGTCAACGGCGAGCTGGTGCACCGAGCCGACCGCTCGGCCCATTCCCTCAGCGATCGCGACCGGATCGAAATTCTCTCGCCGATGAAAGGAGGCTGAGACATGCTGACGCTTTATGGACAGGAACTGCGTTCCCGCCTGCTTCTGGGCACCGCCCGCTACCCCTCGCCTGCCGCGCTCGAAGACGCGGTTCGTTCGTCGGCGACCGAGATTGTCACGGTTTCGCTGCGCCGCGAAACCGCCGGCGGCCGTCAGGGCGGCGCTTTCTTCGAACTGATCCGGTCGCTCGGCGTGCACGTGCTGCCCAACACCGCCGGCTGCCACTCGGTGTCGGAGGCGGTGCTGACCGCCAAGATGGCGCGCGAGGTCTTCGGCACCAACTGGATCAAGCTCGAAGTCATCGGCCATCAGGATACGCTTCAGCCCGATGTCTTCGGGCTGGTCGAAGCAGCACGCATCCTTTGCGCCGAAGGCTTCGAGGTCTTCCCCTACACCACCGACGACCTCGTGGTCGGCGAGCACCTCGTCGAGGCCGGATGCAAGGTGCTGATGCCCTGGTGCGCGCCGATCGGCAGCGCCATGGGGCCACAGAACATCCCGGCGCTGCGCGCCATGCGGGCCCAATTTCCGGATATGCCGCTGATCGTCGATGCCGGCATCGGCCGGCCCTCACACGCAACGACAGTGATGGAACTCGGCTTCGACGCGGTTCTGCTCAACACCGCCGTCGCCGGGGCAACGAAACCGGCCCTCATGGCCTCCGCCTTCGCCCGGGCTATCGAAGCCGGACGCGACGCCTTCGAGGCCGGCATGCTCGAACCGCGCGATTTTGCCGTTCCCTCCACGCCCGTCATCGGAAAGGCGGTGTTCGCGTGAAACTCGACCCCTTCTACCTCATCGTCGATAGTGCCCAATGGATCGGGCGGCTGGTGCCGCTCGGCGTGAAACTGGTGCAGCTTCGCGTCAAGGACCGTCCGGAAGCAGAGCTTCGCGATGAGATCCGCGCGGCCAAGGCGATCTGTGACCGTCATGGGTGCCAGCTCGTCGTCAACGATTACTGGCGCCTCGCAATCGACGAGGGCTGCGATTTCGTCCATCTCGGCCAGGAGGATCTCGCGGATGCGGATCTTGCCGCAATCCGCTCTTCCGGCGTGAAGCTCGGCCTCAGCACCCACGACGAGAGGGAGCTGGAGACGGCGCTTGCCGCCAAACCCGACTATGTCGCGCTCGGACCGATCTATCCGACGATCCTCAAGCAGATGAAATGGGATCCGCAGGGGTTGCCGCGCCTCTCCGCCTGGCGGGAGCGCGTCACGCCGCTGCCGCTCGTTGCGATCGGCGGCCTCAATATCGACCGGATTGCCGGCGTCTTCGAGCATGGCGCCGACAGCGCCGCGGTCGTCACCGATATCACGCTGAATGCCGATCCAGAGGGGCGGACGCGGGAGTGGATTGCACGCACGGCGCCGTGGCGCTGATCGAGGGAAACAGCGGGATCACCTGACGCCGTGGCTCTGCCTCAGGCAATCGCCAGTTCTGAAAGCCAGGCCGAACCCAGGCCGTGCTTGTCGCAATAGGCGGTAAGCCGGTCGCGGGTTTTGCCGGGCCGGTCGAGACCGAGAAAGCGGGAAGCGTTCCTCCAGAGGATATTCTGCTGGTGCTCGTCGCTGACGCTGGCGAGCGTCAGTTGCTCGACTATTCTCGAAACATAGGCGTTGTAGTCCTTCTCCAGCGCCATCATCGACCAGTCGGTGCCGAACATGAGATGGCGGGCGTCCGGGTCGTAATCATCAAGCCATTCGTCCAACAGCTGCCGGATCTTCGTGTGAAGATTCTTGTCGTCGCTGCTGACCAGTTCGCTGAGATAGCTCAGATCCGCAAACAGGTTCGGGCGACGCTCGTGATCGATCGTCCTGCCGATGATCTCTTCCCAGGTCGGCGGCCCTGAAAACTTGTCCTGGGCACAGGAGACCATCACGCCTGTCGGCGCCCCCGGGCGCAGGATTTCGTCGAAGGCGCCGAAATGCGCGAGATTGATCCGCAGCTTATCGTACTGGTTCGTGTCGAGCAGCTTCTTCCAATAGGCGGGGCTTGCAAGATTGCCGTAGCCGCAGCCGGCCCCGATGCTGTTTTCCGCATGGGCCATGATCGGCACATCGTTGTCGCGACACCAGGCGTAGAGCCGCTTCAGCGCGCCATCGATCGCCGGATCCGCATTGCCCCATGCCTTGAAGCCCATCGGCGGGTAGATTTTGACACCGATGAAGCCCTTTTCCGTGATCGCGTACTGGACGTTTGCCAGCGATGAACCCGGCCTTTGCGCTTCCCGATGCGGATCGAAGCCGACGAAGCTGTGCATGCGGATGCCGTGCTTCCTGGTGACGATCTGCTGGACCTCGTCCATGACGTCGACCTGGTCGCGCTGTGGCGATGATGTCCCGTGAAGCGATTTATCGAAGTCCAGGATGCTCGGCGTGATCAGAGAGAGCCGACATTTGGAAGCGAAGATCTTGACATAGGCTTCCGCCAGGTTTTCCCGGTAGTCCTGCATCAGCCGGACGAAGGAAAGATAGGTTCCGATCTGGTCGTGCGCCTTTGCGGCGGTGGCGACGGTATCGACATCCGCTTCACTCACGCCGCCGCCCGAACGCCGCTGGAATGTCTGGGGCAGATCGGGAGTTCCGCCGAGCTGGCGCAGCAAACCGTCATAGTCAGGGGATTCGCCAAGACTGCGCCTCGAAAACGTCGATCGTTGCTCGCCTGCGCGCGCGATCAGATCCCTTACCGCGACGCGCAATTGCTCGTCCTTGCGCCGCGCGAGCTCGGCGTCGGAAAGGCGCCGAGCGCCTTTTTTCAGAACAGCAAGTTCATGTTTGGCTTTGGGCGCGACATCGCCAAGCGCTGTCACGAGAAAGACCACCAGGGCATTTTCCAGCCCCTTCGCCTCCTCAGCGTTCGCGGAGAGCCTTTTCTCCGGCATCTTCTCCCGCAGCGCCACGTAGCGAACCAGGCCATCCACCGGCACATCCGCCGCGTTGAAGAAATGGCAATGGACGTCGATGATCGGGTGACTGAGACTGCAGGCGCCGGGCAAAGGCAGATGCCGGCATCCGGAAAGCACATTTGCAAGCACGCCCGCCGAAACCAGCCGCAAGACATCGCGGCGCGTCACGGCGGCAACCGGACCAGCCCAGTCGACCTCCATTGTCCCCTCCTGTTGCGAGACCCCCTCGAACAATCGGGCAAACATTACTCCGTCCGAAAGCCGCGCGAAACAGATATTTACTTGCCGTTACTGGGGTCCCGTAGATCAGCGTGAGTCGACTTTCAGTCAGACGGGAGGCGTGTTACTCTAAAATCTTGGGGAGAATTTTGCGTGGTTGGTGGCGCCGGCAAATATGAGTTCCAACGTTACCTGTCCGGAGCCCTGGTCCAATGGTCCTCCCCGGCAGCAACGGAATCGGCTGCCCCCGCTCGGGAAGACTTTCTCGGCTCGCTGCTTTTCGCCGACATTTCCGGCTTTACGCGTTTGACCGCCAAATGGTCCGAAAGCGACCGCGCTGCCGGCGCCGAACGCGTCAGCCTGCTTCTGAACGCCTTCATGGGCGAGCTCATCAACCATATCGAGGAGCATGGCGGCACGGTCTTGAGTTTCGCCGGCGACAGCCTGATTGCCGGCTGGCGGGCACCATCCCCGGATGAGCTCGAACAGACGGCCTGGCGCAGCTGTTATTGTGCAGAACGTATCCGCGAGCAAATCGGCGGGCCGGGCAATCCCGAAGACGCGCTTCAACTGCGCATCGCCGTCGGTGCCGGCGCCATTACGCTGCTGCATCTGCTGCCGCGCGCGGACCAGCGTTGGCTGATCGTCGGAGGCGACTGCCTGGCCCAGGCCGATCATGGCGGCCAACTGAGCGACGCCGGAGAAATTCTTGTCTCCGATGCCGCGTGGCAGCTGATCGGCAGGCGCGCCAAGGGCGGGCTGAACCGGGAAGGGACCACACGCCTCGAAAGCATCGAGCCCTGCTCGGCCACGAAGGAAGCGCCCCGCACTCAGCCGGGCTCCGCAACCGACCGGCTTGAAGCCTATCTACCGCTTTCGCTGCGCAGCCGCCTGCTCTCACCGCTTTCACAATGGCTCGCAGACCTCAGGATCGTGACCGCGCTTTTCGTGCATATCGTCGGGCGCGATCTCGATACGGATCTCGATCGGTTGAACAAGCTCGTAGCACGATCGATTGCCGTCGTCGGCCGCACCGGTGGAGAGATCCTGCACACAGCGCTCCATTCCGGCGGGCTCGAAGTCTTCGCCGTTTTCGGCCTGCCCGGCAAAAAACATGCCGACAATGCGCGCCGGGCGATCATCGCCGCCCTTCGCCTGTCGAACGAACTCGACGAGCCGGATCTCGGCCTGTCGGCCGGCATCTCGACCGGCGAGAGTTTCTGCGGCGCGCTCGGGACGATCCATCGTGCCGACTACACTGTCGTTGGAGCCGCCGTGAACATGGCCTCCCGGCTGGCGAGCGTTGCCGCAGGCCGCATTCTCGTCGACCAGGCAACGGCGAAGGAGACTGCCGGCCAGATTGCTTTTTCCGGTCCCTGGACACTTGCCGTGCCCGGCATGCGCGGCGGCGTGGTCGCCTTCGCGCCAATTGCCGAGACCGTCGCGACCATCGACACCAAGTCCCCCGTTCTTTTCAACCGGGCGGCCGAACTTGCAGCACTCAACGCGTATGTGGAGCGCGCAGGCAGAGGACAGGCCACCGGCGTGATGATCGTTAAGGGTGATTCCGGCGTCGGCAAATCGGCGCTGCTTCGTTCCTTCGTCGAAACCTGCCGTGACCGTGGAAGCCAGGTTCTGGTCGGCAATGCCGACGATATCGAAAGCGACGTGCCCTATTTTGCCTGGCGCGGAGTGATCCGCGACCTGCTTGGTATCGGCGACCTGCGCGGCGCCGAAGCCTCGGATCAGGTGATGCAGTTCTTCGCCCACCGACCGGAACTCGCACATCTGGCGCCGTTGCTGAACGATGCCATCAACCTCACCTTGACCGACACGGTCGAGACCCGGGCGATGTCAGGCGACGGGCGGTCGCACCGGCTGCGTGAATTGCTGCGCGATCTGATGACCGACAGCCTTTCCTGGGGGCGCGGCCTTGTGGTGCTTGAGGACGTCCACTGGCTGGACGAGGCATCCGGTCAGCTGCTCGGCCGATTGGTTTCCGGAACGGCGCCGATCCCGGTCGTTGTGTCAACCCGCACGGCCAGGACGCAACAGGACCTGACGCGGTGGACCGGACAACATTACAATGGTGCGCAGACACTTGATCTCTTGCCCCTCGATTTCGAGGGCACGATTTCACTGGTGCGCGCGTCGATCGGCAGCAACTCCCCGGCAGATGGCTTTTGCGAAGCGGTCTATGCACAGTCGGCGGGAAACCCGCTGCTCATACGCGAAATCTGCCGGATGATCGGCGAACGGCGATTGCCGAAGGCTGCGGAAACCCAGGTCCCCCTGTCGCTCGCCGAAGCCCGTTCGAACGAAGCGACCTTGCTCAATACGGCCAAGGTCACCGTGATCGCCCGAACCGACCAGCTCCCGGCTGAGCTCCAGGCTCTCCTGAAGATCGCAAGCGCCATGGGCGCGACCTTTTCCATCGCCGAACTCCAGGCGCTTTCACCGATCAGGAAGTCCGCCTTGGACATCGAGGCAAGCATCGAGCGGCTGCAGGCGGCCCATCTAATCAAACCCATGGACGACCGTCCGGGCCGTTTCACATTCAGCCACGCCGTCATCCGCCAGGCCATTTACGACAGCATGCTGTCGGAACAGCGCCGTGAGGCACATCGCGCCATCGCCCAGGCGATGGAAGAGAGCGGGCAGCCCGACAATGCGGAAAATCTGCCGCGCATATTGAGCCATTGGGAGCGCGCCGGCGATGCAGCGCTGGCATTCAACTACCTGGATCGTGTCGCCGAGCTGCGTCTGCGCCAGTTCGACAATGCCGCTGTCGTCGACCTGATCGAGCGCTTTTTCAAGACCGCGCGCGAGCTCTCCATCACGATCACGCCTGCCCGACGGGCGGCCGCCTGTTTCCTGCTCGGGGAGGCCAGTCTCAACCTCGGCCGCGCCGAAGCTGCAAGGCATGCCTATGAGGAGGGCCTACGGCTTTCCGGCCTGCCGCTTCCGCGCACCTCCGCCGGCCTCGCGCTGCATCTCGTTCTCGATCTTGCCGAACAGGTGTGGCGTCGTGTGACCCATGGAGACAAGGACTGGATCCTGGAACGCGAGATCTCGCGGTCGCCATCCGATCCGTTCCTTCTCGCGGCAAAGGCGCATGAGGACCTGACACGGATCTACTACTTCACCAGCGAGAAGCTGCGGCTGATCCATGCGACGCTTCGGGCGACGAACCTTGCCGAAAGAAACAAATATGTCTCGCCGACGACCGCTACCAATTACGCGAGCCTCGGCGCCATATGCGGCGTGATCCCGCTTCACAAACAGGCGGAGCACTACAGCCGATTGGCCGCCGCCCTTTCGGAGCGCGTGGATCAACTGGGAACGCGTGTGCGCGTCGACCTTTTGTCGGGCATGTACCAAATCGGCATAGGCCATTGGCGTGAAGGCAAGCGGGCGTTCGAGGCCGGCCTCAACAACGCCTCGACCGTCGGCGATTTGAGACGCTGGTGTGAAGTGGCCGTTGGCCTCGAGACGATTTCCGGCCCCTGGCTGCTGACCTCCGCTTTCGAAGGCATAGCACCATGGGAAATCCTGGTTCAGCGCATCTGCGAAGAGGGCCGCAGGCGCGGCGACACCCAGGTGCTTGGCTGCGGCCTGCTCGGCCGCCTCAGGGGCCATGCGGCGCTTGGCCGGTGGTCCGCCATCGACGCCGATCTCGATGAACTCAGGCAGATCATCACCGCAAAGCCCGAAGGACTGGAACTCGTGCACTGCATCGAGGGCGCATCGCTTCTGGTGGAAGCCGCCCGGCGGCAGGGTGACGCGGGCGAAGCAAAGGCGTGGTTCGAACGGGCATTCTCCTGGTGCCAGACGCTCAACCCGGCAATGAAGACGCGAACCCTGCCGGCGCTTGCCCGGCTGTTCGACGTCGCGAGCGACACGGAGGGCGGCGACCCGGCAGCGGCGCAGCTTGTCCTGCGAAAGCTCGAGCGGTTCGCGCGCGTCTATCCGATCGGCCGCCCAACGGCAGCACTCGGCGAGGCGACCCTTTACCTGCATCACGGCCAGCAACGACGCGCCGAGCGGGTGGCGCGATACGCCTTCGCAGAGGCGATACAATTGGAGATGCCGGCCGTGGCGCTCGCCTCGTTGCGCCACCCGGCGGGGCCGAAGGATGCTGCGGCGCGGCAGGCCTTGGAGACAATGTTTGCCGTTCGGCAAAACACCTGGGGCCAAGTCCTCCAGCTCGATCAGCCCGAGTTTCCGCCCCATGTCCCGGTTGTTGCGTTCGAGGGAGGCCATGCGTGAACCAGTATCGAGTGCCGCGCGTCCTGATCGTGCTTGCGCATTTCGACGAGACCAGAAATCCGGAAGGTCGCCCCGACTTCATCCCGCAGGGAACCGGCCACCTGTTCCTGGCGGGGGCCTTTGCCCGCAATCGCGTGAGCCTTCGCGCCTACAGCGAATTTCACGACGGACCGCTCGTCGACGAGGCGGCCTTCGCGGAACTGGACATGCTGGTGCTGACGGGCGTCACCGCCGCCTTCGACCGGATGCGCCATCTGACCGCCTATGCCCGCACGAAATCGCCAGGCTGCGTCATCGTCGCCGGTGGACCGGTCGTCCGCAATCTGCCGGTTTCGAGCGCCGAAACCTTCGACTACGCCTGCGAAGGTGACGTGGAGGAGATGCAGGCCGTTATCAAGGAAGTTTTCGGCGAATGGGCCGTCTCCGAAACGATCCTGCCGCGCTTCGACCTCGCCGGCTGGGGCGGCCCGGTCAGCTATGTCGAGACGAGCCGCTACTGCAATTTCAAGTGCAGCTTCTGTGCGCTCACCGCCGAAGGCCGGCGCTATCACAGCTACGACCTCGGCTAT
Source organism: Ensifer sp. 22460 (assembly GCF_052044935.1). Taxonomy (NCBI): domain Bacteria; kingdom Pseudomonadati; phylum Pseudomonadota; class Alphaproteobacteria; order Hyphomicrobiales; family Rhizobiaceae; genus Ensifer; species Ensifer sp. 22460. Next base: position 119,243 of record NZ_JBQENZ010000006.1, on the reverse strand, counting down.
ATCGAAGCGCAATTGCGCAATGTCGCGGCCAAGAAATACGTGCTGTTCATCGACAACAACTTCTACGGCAACAGCAAGGACGCCTTCCATGCCAAGCTCGACCTGATCCGCTCGTTTTGGAAAGAGGGACTGTTTCAGGGTTGGATTGCACTTGTCACCGGGGATTTCTTTCGCGACCCCGACAATCTCGAAGCGGTGCGCGCGGCCGGCTGTCTCGGCCTCTTCAGCGGCGTCGAGACGCTGAACGAAGCGCAGTTGAAGCGCTACCAAAAGAAACAGAACCTCGTGGTGCCGCAGCTGGAAGCCATTCAGACCTGCCTCAAAGCCGGAGTCGCCTTCCAGTACGGGCTGATGTTCGACCCGTCTTCGCAGACGATGCAGGCGATGCAGGACGAACTCGCCTTCATCACCGGCGAGAGCAGAATGCCGTTGCCGGCCTTCCTGAGCCTGACGATCCCGCTGCTGGGCACACCCCTGTTTGACGAATGCGCCGCAGAGGGCCGCTTCCTTCCTTCTGCCAAACTACGCGACATGGATGGGTTCACGCTGATGACCCATCCCCTCGACAACCTTGACGATGTCGCCTTGTTTGCCCGCAAGCTATCGCGCCTCGACGGCAACCGGACCCAAATCCTGCGCCATTGCCTGGGCTTCTACCGCAATTACCGTCGCTCGCTCTCGGGCCGGCAGATGATCCATCTGCTGGCCAACAGCCTGCGCCTCGCCTTGCCCTCTATCATGCATCGCCATGGTCTTCCGACCCGTTCGGGCAGCGACGACAATCTCACCTATGTCACGACGACGCAGCCGCTTGGACCGCTCTACACGCCGGCCTTTCGGGTCGGCGAAGGCTTCCGCTCGCATTTCGCGCCAACGATGATCACCGACGCCTCGGGTGCGCTTGACGAAACCATTGCCCGCAATCTCGAATATCGGACCGGCAAGCGGCAACGAACGAGCCTCGGCGTCGAATATAGCCCTGGTTGAGAGCGTCCCGGCGCCTGCGTCAATCTGCCCCCCGATTGCAACCTCCAGTGCGTGAAGTTGGGTCGGCTTGGTAAGATTGGATTCAAACTTTTTGGGTAAGCTTCCGTTAGCTATTTCACACCTGTCGGCCGGCGATTGCCGTCGACGTTGTTTTGCGTACGGGTGCCCATGCGTCTTTCAGCTGCGACCGCAATCATCTTTGCCGGCCTTGTCTCCGGCTGCTCTTCCAGTTCGAGCCTGGACACGATCGCACCGCGGCCGTCGCGAGAAACGACCAGTTCGGTCGTGCTTTCGGCCGCGCCGGTACCCGTCGCCAATGTCGGCGCAAGGGTGGCCGAGGTCACGCCGCCGCAGAACGTCCAATCCGCACCGCCGCAGGAAATGCTCGCCTGGGCCGGGCCGGTTCCGGAACCCGAAGCCTTCGCGCCCGCGGCCAATACCACGACGACAACCACGACCCTGGCCATGCCCGTTCCGGGCGCGCGCCCGGTCGCCTTCGTCGCACCGGACAATCCGGTGACGCAGGCAATGCCGCAGGGGCGCTCACGGATCTATGGTCACCGTTTCCGTGACGCCAAGCCGATCAATTTCGGCCGCGCCAAAAATCCGCGCAAGATGGCCGTTCACGGCGTCGATGTCTCCCGCTGGCAGGGCGAGATCGACTGGCCAAAGCTGCGCACTCAAGGGGCCAACTTCGCCTTCATCAAGGCGACCGACGGCGGCGACCATCTGGACCCGATGTTCAAGAAGAACTGGCGCGCCGCCAAGGCGGCCGGCATGCGGCGCGGCGCCTATCACTTCTTCTACTGGTGCCGCACCGCCGGCGAGCAGGCCGACTGGTTCATTCGCAACGTTCCGCGCGAGCCCGGCGCGCTGCCGCCCGTGATCGACGTCGAATACAACGGCGAATCAAGCTGCAAGCGCCGCCTGTCGCCCGAACGCGTGCGCGAAAAGATGCAAGTCTTCATGGACAAGCTCGAGGCGCATTACGGCCAGCGCCCGATCATTTACACCGCCCCGGACTTTTATGCCGACAACCTGCAGGGCGCATTCCAGAAGTATCCGTTCTGGCTGAGGGCCGTGGCCCAGCATCCGTCCAAGGTCTACCCGAACCGCAAGTGGCTGTTCTGGCAGTATTCGGGCTCGGGCCTGTCGCACGGCGTCGACGGCAAGATCGACCTCAACGTCTTCCACGGCAGCGAGGCGGAGTGGCAAAACTGGCTGGAGGCGCGGGCGAGTTGAGGCTCGGCCACACTCTGCAGCGCCGCGCGTCATATCAGATGCGCAAGGTCGCTGTAGCACTTTGATTTTCTGCATGAGGTCACGATAGTCGGCCCCGGCAACTGCGACGTCAGCGCCTCTCCTCGCGTGTCAGGAAGAGGAGCGTGCCGCCAAGTTCGGAGATGACGATCTGCCTCACATCCCAGACGAGGATGGAAACCGGTCGCGTCAACCCACTGACAACCGTCTCCCGGCGGCCCGTCGCCTTGTCGAGCCGCAACAGCCGGCCGCTTCCTGACCGGAACCCTTGCTGCTGGTCGTATAGGCCGTGTTCGAGGATGAGCATCTGCCCCTCGTCGTCGAAGGCGATGGCGACCGGTGCGTTCAGGCCTTCAACGTCCAGCCGCACCTCCGTTCGCTCCCCTTTCTCGGCCATCGAAACGACCTTTCCGGCACCGGCGAGGAAGGGAAAGCCGCCGAACAGCGCGACATAGAGGCGCCCCTCGCGAAGCGCGATACCGGTCGGCACGGCGTCGACTTCGTAGCTGTCTTCACCCTTGAACTCCGTCGGCGAGAGCGTCTCCAACGCGGTCGCCTGTTGCGGCAGTCGGTGGAAGCTCATGATCGTCTGCTTGCGGCCATCGACCCCAAGACGCTCGACACTATTGCGCGCGGAGTCGACGACGTAATAGGCATCCTCGCCGGCGACAAGGTCGAACGGGTTCCAGAAATGGGCGCTGATAACATGGCGTCCGCCGGTACCGTCGATCGCGATGAGCGCATGATCATAGGGTCCCTCAGCGCCGTTTGCGGGCGTCCAGCCTTGGGCGACGATCAGTTTGTCACCGGCGCGAAACACGCGATAGGGACCGGTCGGATCGCCGATCACATCGAGCCCATGGGGAAAGACCGGACCGAACGCATCGAAATCGCCGCCCGGCATGCGGCGATAGAGCCGGCCACTGGCGAGATCGGTGACGAGCAGAGCCTCGCCGTCGCGAGAAAGGCCGGCAAAGGCGGCGCCGGTTTTGCTAAAGCTTTCGAGCCGATAGCCTGACGCGACCTTCGGCTCGGCAGCGGCATCTGCTGCCAGAAGCAAAAAGGCGACGAGGATCATCATCTGCCGGAACGGACGCATCGGAAGCCGCCATTGGCCGAGAACCGGAAATCCGGATCATAAGCCAAACGATAGGTTGTGGTAAGATGCGCGGGATCGCTGTTCCAGGACCCGCCGCGCAGTACGCGATACGATCTGCCACCCATGGCTCCCTTGGGTTCATAGGGCGCATAGAGATCACTGGTCCATTCCCAGACATTGCCGATGAGATTGAGTACCCCCTCGCCGCTCGCGCCGGCGGCAAACGACATCGCCGGCGCGGTCATCGGATAGCCGTCGCTCGCATCGCCGGAGCAACAGATTGTCGTGCCGGCATTGACCCGCCGATAATCTGCCGGCGCCATGCCCCAAGGGAACGCCCGTCCCTCGGTTCCGCGCGCCGCTCTCTCATATTGCTGCTCCGACGGAAGGGTGAGGCCGTAGTGACGGCAAAAGACATCGGCATCCGCCCAGCTTACGCCGACGACAGGATGATCGTCCAAACCAAGAAGCGGGTGGTCGGCATAGAACGCAGGACGATGACCCGTTGCAGCCACGAAATCCTGATACTGACGGTTGGTGATTTCGGTGCGGTTGATGGCAAAGACGTGGCCCAGCACCAGTTGGCCCGGACGTTCGTTGTCCGGGCCATCGTCACGGCCGAAGACGAAGGGGCCGGCGGGAATATCGACGAGCGGATTGCCGGTGATCGGGCCGTCATCAGCGACGGCTGCCCCTGCCGCAAACGTGATGGCGACGACTGCGGCCGCCACCCGGAAATCAGAAATCGACACGACGCTGAGACTCGCCATCGAAGAGAAATACCCGGTCGGCCACGACCTTGATGCCGATCGGCTGGTCGATCTGGCCGGCGAAATTCTTGTCTGCCCGCAAGGTCAGCAATTGAGCGCCGAGCCGCAGGCTGACCAGCGTGTTCTCGCCGGTGAGCTCGACCGAATAGATCGGCGCAACCAGATTGACATCGGGGTCTGCGGGGCTCGTTGCCTGGACATCTTCCGGGCGAACACCGAGGACGGCACGGGAAACGGTCGCCCGGCCTAGCCCACCGACCCTGAAGCCGGCCCTTGTGAACACTCCGTCGCGCGCCTCCCCCGGGATGAGGTTCATCGGCGGAGAGCCGATGAAGCCGGCGACGAACAGCGTGCGCGGATTGCTGTAGATTTCCCGCGGCGTTCCCAGTTGCTCGATCACACCCTTGTTCATGACCGCCACCCGGTGCGCCAGCGTCATCGCCTCGATCTGGTCATGCGTGACGTAGATCGTCGTGACCTGCAACTCGTGCTGAAGATGTTTCAGCTCCGAGCGCATCTGGGTGCGCAGCTTGGCGTCGAGATTGGAGAGCGGCTCGTCCATGAGAAAGACGCGCGGTGTGCGCACGATCGCACGGGCGAGCGCGACGCGCTGGCGCTGGCCGCCGGAGAGCTCCTTCGGAAGGCGGGAGAGCATGGTCTCGAGTTCCACCCGCCGGGCAACCTCGAAGATACGTTGCTTGCGTTCCTCCTCAGGCACTTTGCGGATCCTAAGCGGGTAGCCGATGTTCTCCTCGACGGTCAGGTGCGGATAGAGCGCATAGGACTGGAAGACCATCGCCACGTCGCGATACTTCGGCAGCACGCCATTGATGCGCTCCGCATCGATGAAGATGTCACCCGATGTCGCTTCCTCGAGACCGGCAACCATGCGCATCGTCGTGGTCTTGCCGCAGCCGGAAGGGCCGAGGAGGACGAGAAACTCTTTGTCCCGAACCTCCAGATTGAAGTCGGCCACCGCGAGGAATTCGCCGAACTTCTTGGAGACGTTGTTGAACGTGACGGACGCCATCGTCTCACCCCTTGACCGCCCCGAGAGACAGCCCCCGGACGAGATGCTTCTGAACGATGAAAGCGAAGATGACGATCGGCACGCAGGCCATGAAGCCGGCGGCGCTGATTTCCCCCCAATAGGTCTTGTACTGCGTCACCCGCCCGGCGATGCCGATCGGCAGCGTCTGCGACTGCTCGGTGAGCGTGATGATCAGGGAAAGCAGGAACTCGTTCCAGGAGATGATCAGGCAGAAGATGGCCGTCGCCGCAAGCCCTGGACGCGCGAGCGGCAAAGCGACATGGAGAAATGCGCCCCAGCGCGTGTCGCCGTCGACGATCGCCGCCTCTTCCAGTTCGACCGGCAGGTCCTGGAAATAGCTCTTCATCATCCAGGTGGCGAACGGCAGGTTGAAGGCCGTGTAGGCGATGATCAGCGCCGACTTCGTGTTCAGCATGTCGAAGTAGTTGAAGAACAGGTAGAGCGGGATGATGCTGACGATCGGCGGCATCATCCGCGTCGACAGTATCCAGAAGGAAATCTGCTTGCGCCATTGCCAGGGATAGCTGAAGCGCGCCAGCGCATAACCCGCCATCGTACCAAAAACCACGGAAACGATGGTCGTGCCAGCCGCGACGAGGAAGCTGTTCAGCGCGTAACGCAGGAACGGTCGCTGAATGAAGGCTTCGTCATAGTGCTTCAATGTCGGGTTGCGCGGCAGCCATTCTGGCGGCACGGCGAAGATATCGATGTCGAACTTGAACGAGTTCGCGGCGATCCAATAGATCGGAAAAAGCGTGAACACCAAAGCGACGAGGATCGCCAGATAGGCGGACAGGCGGATGAGCCATTCTCTGGTGCGGCTGCGTGTGGGGAGGGTCGTCGTCGCCATATCGTCAATCCGCCAGCCGCATGCGTTTCATGAACCAGGTGCTGAGAACGATCGTCACGAACAGGACGAACAGCGATATCGCCGCCGCGTAGCCGGGATCGGCGAAGCGGTAGGCGACCTGGTAGATATAGAGGCTCAGGACCTTGGTGCGATCGGCGGGACCTCCTCCCGTCAGGATGAAGACGAGATCGAAAAGGCGCAGCGCATCCATGACGCGCAGCAAAAGCGCAATGGCGATCACCGGTTTGAGGAACGGCAGTGTCAGATCCCAGAACTGCCGCCAGGACGAGGCGCCGTCGAGCGCGGCCGCCTCGTAGGGCTCGACCGGGAGACTTGCCATCCCCGCCAGCATCAGAAGGAAGATGAAAGGCGTCCATTGCCAGACATCGGCAACGATGATCGAAAACATCGCAAGGTTCACGTCGCCCGCCCAGGCCTGCAGTGGAAGGCCGAGACGGAACATGATTTCGTTCAGCACGCCAAACTGTGGCTCGTAGATGATCTTCCAGGTGATCGCGACGGCGATTGGCGGCAGCATCATCGGGATCATCAGCACGGTCTTCAAGAAGGTGAGCCGTCGAATGAACCGATCAAGAAGCAGCGCCAGGCCGAGACCGAGCACGAACTCCACTGCCACGGAAACGATGGTAAAGACCGCAGTGTTGCGCAGCGCGACGTGAAATTGTGCATCGGTCAAGAGCCGCGCGAAATTGCCTGGACCGACGAATTGCCAGGGCAGATCGGGATTGGGGCTAATCTTGTAGACCGCCGCATAGAACATGTAGAGGCTGGGGAAGATCGTCAGCGCCAGAAGGATGAGCATAGTCGGCGCCAGCATCAGGTAGCGCAGGTGCCGCTCGGTCCAATGTTCGAACGCGCCACCCAGTCGGCGCGACGCCGCCGGTGTGCCTTTGCCGGGCTTCAACATCGATTTCTCCTGCAGGCGCTGTCCATACAGACCTCAAGTGCGACCCCACCGGACCGATGCCGGTGCGGCCGCGAGAGTAGGGTCTGTGGCCCCGCCGATATATGCGTCCGCCTATTATTTAAGGCCGGTGATTTCTTCGACCGCTGCCTGTGAGTTCTTCAGCGCTTCCTCGGGCGTGATCGTGCCCGCGACCACCTTGGAAAGCTCGATGCCGAAGGCATTTTCGATCTCCGGCCACTTCGGATGGCGCGGCCGTGGCGTCGAGGCCTGGATCGCTTCCATCAGCACCGGGTAATGGCGGAATTTCTCCTGCTTGGTCAGTTCCGGGTCGGTGAAGACCGAGGTTCGCACAGGAGGATTGCCGCGCTCGGCGGAGATCTTGATCTGCTCGGGCGAGGTCGCCCACAGCATGAAGTCGAAGGCTTCCTGCTTGTTCTTGGACGCCGACATGATGCCCATGGTCCAATGGCCGATTTCCGAGCTGCCCGGTTTCGTGCCCGCCGGAATCGGGCTGTAGGAGATCTTGCCGACCATTTTCGATTGGCTTGGATCCTCGAAGGTCGCAACCCAGTTCGGCCAGTTGATAGACGAGGCGGCGGTGCCGGCGGCAAGCGCAGTGCCCACTTCGTTGGCGTTGTAGCTCTCGATCCCCTTTGGCGAAACGTCGCGGAGCGCCATGAAGGTCTTCATCGCGGCCGCGCCTTCCGGCGTGTCGATCGTCACCTTTGTGCGATCCTCGTTGAACATATCGGCGCCGTAGGACCAGAAGATCGGCATGAAGTCGGCCACGACCGGGTTACCCTGACCGCCGCGGAAGACATAACCGAAATAGCGGCCGCCGCCGTCCTTGGTCAGCGCCTGGCTCGCCTTCAAGACGTCATCCCAGGTCTTGGGAGCGTCGACGCCGGCTTCCTTGTACTTGGCGGCGTCATAGAAAAACATCTGGGCGTTTCCCACATAGGGCAGACAAACATAGGGGCCGGTATTGTAAGGGTTGCGGCAGATCGCCAGCGACTTCGACAGGAAGTCGGTGTCCGGCCCCTCCAGGCCCGCTTTCTTGAAGTATGGTGTCAAATCCTCGAGATGTCCGTTCTCGGCGAAAAACGGAATCCACGGGTCATCCATCAGGATGATGTCGAATACGCCGGATTTGGTTGCCCCTGCATTGGCGCCCTGTTCGAAGACGTTGGCATAGGGCGCCTGCACGATCTCCACCTTCGTGCCCTTCATCTTCGAGTAGTCGTCAGCAGCAGCCCTAAGGCCATCACCCTCGCTGCTCGATGGCACGAGGACCGTGAAATCGGCCCAAGCGGCTCCGTTGATCGCAAGCGCGGACGCCGCGGCAGCCAAGATGAGAAACACTTTGCGAACCATCATACACCTCCCAATCCGAGTTTCTGGTCAAAGGTCGACTTTGCGGACGGCCTGACCTGGTCCGGCATGGTGGAGACACTGCCTCGACATCCACGAACGACTGAACTGCGAGATGAAACGGAGGCCGACATCTCCTAAGCCGGCTGTTGCTCCCGCGATGAGTTTATCACATCGAAAGCCTTATTCAGAGAGGTTGTATTAGTATTTACTGTTATTTGAGATTGCGTGAGCGCCAATTTGACAAGGCGCTGATACGCCCATCCGTGGTGCCACGCCTGATGCGGTCCAGGAATCGCTGGTATCCGGGATGTTAGATAAGCAGCAGCCGGCCGAGGCCCGACAGGAAATCGACATCCTTCGCATCCAATGTCAGCCTGTTGTGGAGCGTCATGATCCGCCGTGCGAACGGCGGGTCGACGATATCGGTCAAGGCCAGCCGGACGACGTCGACATCGAGATCGCCGCAGTTCCGCTTCGCCCTCCCGTTACCGCAACGCCACCTCACGAACCTATCGCGCCAGGCCGGGCTCGACGACGGCTGTTCAAGGCACAAGCGCTTCCTGGCGCAGGCCGCGCACGAACTGCGTACGGCCGGTTGCCATCCTTGGCGCCCGCATCGCCTCGCTGCCACCGGGACCGGACAAGACGCGCCTCAACGAGGAACGGCAAGGGTGCGGGCCTCGGCCTCAACCTCGTGCAGAGCATCGTCCACCTGCACGGCGGTTACGTCGACGTTGCGCGCTCGGCTTCCGGCGGCGCCTGCATGCGCATCGTGCTGCCGCTAGCCCAAACCGCCCAGGTATAGCGAAAGGACAAGCCCCGGAACCAGGGTTCCGGGGCTCGATCGCAGCTTAGCCGGGAGAAAGAGCTAAGCCGCCTGGACCTTCTTCGACACGCGCGCCCATTCCGGGATCCAGTCGCGATGGGCGACCAGTAAATCGTCGACGAGCGACCAGATCTGGTCGAGGTCGAGTTCGGCCGCCGTGTGCGGATCCATCATAGCGGCGTGGTAAAGATGCTCGCGGTTTTCGCTCATGAGTGCCTGAACCGTCAGTTCCTGGACATTGATGTTGGTGCGGATCAACGCCGTCAGCTGCGGCGGCAGATCACCGATGAAGGTCGGCTGGATGCCCGATGCGTCGACCAGGCAGGGAACTTCCGCGGCGCAGTTTGCCGGCAGCGAGGTGATGCAGCCATTGTTCCTGAGGTTGCCGTAGATCACCGAGGGTTCACCGGTCCAGACCGAGTTCATGATCGAGGAGGCGTACTCGTGGCTTTCGGCCACTTCGATCGTCTCGGCCTCCTTGAAGGCGGCAGCCTGCCCCTTCCAGCGCTCGATCTGTTCGACGCAACGCTTCGGATATTCGTCGAGTGGAATGCCGAACTTCTCGATCAGATCCGGACGGCCGTCCTTGATGAAATAGGGCGTGTATTCGGCAAAGTGCTCCGAGCTTTCGGTGACAAAGTAACCGAGCCGCGTCAGCATCTCATAGCGAACCTTGTTAGGGCAGCGCGGGTTCCAGTGGCTGGGCTTCGGAAACCGTCCCTCGCGGTAGCCACGCACCAGATCCGGGTAGAGATTGCGGAAGCTGCCGTCGGCCTGCTTGTGTTCGAACGTCAAATAGAAGGCCATGTGGTTGATGCCTGCGGCGCGGTAGCGGATCTCCGAAACCGGGATATCGAGATCGCGCGCCAGTTCGAAGGCCGTGCCCTGGACGGAGTGGCAAAGGCCAACCTGGCGGATCGTCGGATACTTCTCAGAGATCGCCCAGGTGTTGATCGCCATCGGGTTGACGTATTGCAGCAGGATCGCGTTGGGGCAGACCTCGAGCATGTCCTCGCAGATTTTCCAGAGATGCGGCACGGTGCGCAAGCCCCGCATGATGCCGCCGACACCGAGCGTGTCGGCGATCGTCTGGCGCAAGCCATATTTCTTCGGCACCTCGAAGTCGGTAACCGTGCAGGGCTCATAGCCGCCGATCTGGAAGGCAACGACAACGAAATCCGCGCCTTCGAGCGCCTTGCGCTGGTTGGAATGGGTTTCGATCTTGGCCTTGACGCCGAGCGTGCGCACCAGCTTGCCGGCGACGATCTCGCTTTCACCAAGGCGCTGCGGGTTGACGTCCATCAGCGCGATCGTTGCGGCGGACAGGGACGGCCGCTGCAGCACGTCGCCGATGATGTTCTTCATGAAGACGGTGGATCCGGCGCCGATGAAGGTGATCTTGGGTTGTCTGGTCATGGATTGCCTCTGTTTTCTCGTGGTCATGCTGCCACATCGAAGGCGGCTCTAACGAGCCTTTCGGTGTAGGCGGTCTTGGGATTGGAAAGGATTTCGCTCACCGGCCCCTCCTCGACTATTCTGCCATGCTGCATCACCACCACCCGGTGGCAGAGCGCGCGCACGACCTTGAGGTCATGGGAGATGAAGAGATAGCTCAATCCCCGCTCGTCCTGCAGCTTGCGCAGGAGCTCGATGATCTGGGCCTGGACGGAGAGATCGAGCGCCGATGTCGGCTCGTCGAGCAGGATGAATTCCGGCTCGAGCGCGATTGCCCGGGCGATCGCGATGCGCTGGCGCTGGCCGCCGGAAAACTCATGCGGGAAGCGCGACAGGATGTTGCCCGGCATGCCGGCGGCAGTGAGCGCGTCCACCACCCGGTCGAGCCGGTCCTTGCGGTTCAGACCGATGCCGTTGACGACCAGGCCCTCCTCGATGATCTGACCGATCGACATGCGCGGATTGAGCGAGGCGAAGGGATCCTGAAACACGATCTGGATGCGCGAACGCAAGGGCCGCATCGCGGTCCGGTCCTTGTCGTGGATCGGGATACCGTCAAAGAAGACCTCGCCGCCATCGGCATTAATGAGACGGATCAGCGCCTGGCCGAAGGTCGTCTTGCCCGAGCCGGATTCGCCGACGAGCCCCAGTGTCTCATGCTTGCGCAGGTTCAGGCTCAGCCTGTCGACGGCGACGAGCTCGGAAAACTGCGGGCGGAACAGGCCGCCCTTCTTCAGCGTGAAAGAGACCTTCACGTCCCGCCCGTCAAGAATGATCGGCGCGTTGTCCGGCAGCGGCTTGGCAGCACCCGAAGGTTCCGAAGAGAGCAGCCGCTTCGTGTAACGATGGGATGGGTTGGCAAAGAGCGCCGCCGTGGTGTTGTGCTCCTTCACCTCGCCATACTGCATGACATAGACGTAGTCGGAGAACTGCCGCACGACCGTCAGGTCGTGGGTGATCAGGATCACCGCCATGCCGAGTTCGCGCTGCAGGTCACGGATCAGGTTGAGGATCTGCGCCTGCACGGTGACGTCGAGCGCCGTCGTCGGCTCGTCGGCGATCAGCACATCAGGATCGTTGGCAAGCGCCATCGCGATCATCACCCGCTGGCGCTGGCCGCCAGAAAGCTGGTGCGGATACTGATTGAGCCGCAGTTCCGGGTCCGGGATCCGCACGTGGCGCAACAGTTCGAGCGCCCGCTCCGTCGCGGCGCGGCGGCTGATCCTACGGTGCGCCCGGATCGCCTCGATGATCTGCGTGCCGACCGTATAGACAGGGTTCAGCGAGCTCATCGGCTCCTGGAAGATCATCGCCAGCCGGTTGCCGCGCAAGCCGCGTCGTTCGCGCGGCGAGAATTTCAGCACGTCCTTGCCGTCATAGTCGATGCGCGACTGCGGAGCGATGGTGGCGCGCTTGGAGAGAAGCCCCATGACGCTGCGCGCCGTCACCGATTTGCCAGAGCCGGATTCGCCGACGATGGCGATGGTTTCGCCGCGGTAGAGCTGGAAGGACACGTCCTTCACCGCCTCCACCATGCCGTGTTCGACCTTGAAACGAACAGCGACATTGCGGGCGTCGATGATCGGCCGGCCGTTTCGTTCGGCAAGGTCCTTGCGCTCAGGCGGAGCAGCTGAGAGGGCGTCGATTGTCTCTGACATGTTGCGTCCTCCTCAATAGGGATCGATGGCATCGCGCAGGCCATCGCCAAGAGCATTAAAGGCGAAGACTGTGACAAGCACGAAGGCGACGGGCGACAGTATCCAGGGATAGGACCCGATGACGGAATAGGTGGAGGTATCCTGCAGCATCAGCCCCCAGGAAATGAGCGGCGGCTTGACCGCAAACCCAAGGAACCCGAGGAAGGATTCGAGCAGCACCACCTGCGGGATCGACAGCGTGACGGCGACGATCACATGGCTCATCACGTTCGGCAGGATATGCTGGAAGATGATACGCCGGTCGCTGGCGCCGACGGCGATGGCCGCCCGCACATAGTCGATGCGGGCAAGCGCCAGCGTCTTGCCGCGCACCTCGCGTGACATCTGCGCCCAGCCGAGCGCCGACATGACGATGATGACGAAGGCGAGGAAGACATTGGTGGGTGCCGTCACCGGGATCAGCGAGGTCAGCGCCAGATAGAGCGGCAATTGCGGGAAGGCGAGCACCAGTTCGACGAAGCGCTGCGTCCAGACATCGAAGCGGCCGCCGAAGTAGCCCGACGCCATGCCGACGGTCGTGCCGACGATGGTGACGATCGAGACGACGATGAGGGCGATCATCAACGAGATGCGCGAGCCGACGAGAATGCGCGACAGCACGTCGCGGCCGAACTTGTCGGTTCCGAGCAGATGCACCGGCGAGCCATCGACCGCGCCAAAGAGATGACGCTCGGCCGGGATCAGGCCGAAGAGCCGGTAGGGCGCGCCCTTGACGAAGAAGCCGAGGATCTGCGGATTGTCGTAATCGGGGCCGATGATCGGCTGAAAGGTGATCGGGTCAAGCTCCGTGCCCTCGCTCAGCGGGTAGCTGCGCGGCGGGAAGACGAAGTTGCCGTCCTTGTCGGCAAAGCTGATCGCCTGCGGCGGCGCGAAGGCGACACCCGTTGCCTTCGGATCAACCGGCGACAGGAAGTCGGCAAAGAGCGCCATGAAGATCAGCAGGCCGACGAGGACCAGCCCGAGCATGCCCGTCCAGGAGCGTTTCAGCCGCCGCCAGACGAGCGCCTGGTAGCTTTCATTGTGCTGCTCGTGCTTGGGTTCGACAACGAGCGGAAGGGTCGTCTCAATCTCGGCGGTCATGCCGGGGCTCCTCCGAGACGCACGCGCGGATCAAGTGCTGCGAGCAGCATGTCGGCGATGATGTTGCCGAGGATGAGCGTTGCCGACAGCACCAGCATGAAGGTGGCGGTGACATAGACGTCGCCCACCCACATGGAGCCGACGATGGCGGGACCGACGGTCGGCAGCGCAAAGATGATCGCGGTCTCGATCTCGCCCGTCAGCATGTAGGGCAGCACCACGCCCTGATACATGATCAGCGGATGCAGTGCGTTCGGAACCGCGTGGCGCATGACCACGGCCCCTTCACTGAGGCCCTTCGCCCGGGCGGTTTCGACATATTGCGCGTTCAGCGTGTCGAGCAGATTGCCGCGCATCACCCGCATATTGTAGGCGAGGCCGCCGAAGGTGGCGATCGCCACGACCGGCCAGACATGTTTGACGAGGTCGACGAATTTATCCCAGGACCACGGCGCCCCGCCGTAGCGGGCCGAGTGGAAGCTGTTGATTTCGCTGACATTGAAGTGGAAGACGAGGATATAGACGATGATCAGCGCCATCAGGAAGCGCGGCACCGTCATGCCGAGGAAGGCGACCGTCGAAAGCAGGCTGTCGATCCAGGAATATTGCCGGGTCGCCGCGATGATGCCGAAGGAAATGCCGATCACCGACGCCAAGATGTGGCAGACGAGCGCCAGCGCCAGCGTGCGCGGCAGGCGCTCGCCGACGACGTCGGCAACCGGCTTGTTGTAATAGAGGCTGTGGCCGAAATCGCCACGCGTCAGGATGCCGGTCATCCAGTTGACGTATTGCACCGCCATCGGCTGATCGAGCCCATGCTCCTTGCGATAGGCCTGGGCCTGGGCTTCCGCTTCCTCGTAGGACGCGCCGCCCTGGTTGATCAGCTGCGAGCGGATGTAATCGCTATAGTCTCCGGGCGGGGCCTGGATGATAGCGAAGGTCGCAACGCTCAGCACCAAAAGCACCGGGATGGCAGAGGCAATGCGGACAAGCAGAAACCTGAACATGCCGTTTCCTTCTGTCGGTTGGGGTGATGGAGCGCTCCTCCGGCCTGCGACCGGAGGAGCAGCGTGGCATCAGTTGCTGAGGCCTTTCTCGCCGGGCTTGCCCGGAAGCTGTTCAGCAAAGAGCTCGAAGTCACCCTGCTTGTCCGCAGGCACGAAGAGGCGTTCGCGCATGATCGTGTCCTCCGCCCAGTTGAACATGAAGATCGGTGCGCCGGTCGGTACGTTGGCGAAGCGCTTGTTGATGATCAGCGCCCCCGGGTATTCGGTAAGCCCGATCGTATCGAGGTTCGTCGTCGCGATCTTCTGATATTGCTTCATCAGTGCGACACGCTCTGCATTGTCGTTGCTGGCGATGAACTTGTTGATGGTATCGACAAGCTCCTGCTCGAACGGCATCAGATCGACCTGTCCACCCTCCGGCGCGCGGTGGTGCCAGCTGGTGCGCGGACCCGTTGCGCCAAGCTGCGGCGTGTTCTGCACAACCGATGCGTATTCCGGCCCGTTTCGGTGAACCATCCAGTCGAAACGGCCGGCATAGTTCGTCGCATCGCGCTGTTTGCCGTCGAGCGAGTTCAGCACGACCCGAAGGCCGAGCTTTTCCATCTGCCCGATGATGCCTTCGGCCAGGTTGCGGTCGGTCGCGTAGCTGTTGTCGATCAGAAGCACGATCTCGACGTCTTGCCCACCGGCCTTGCCGGCCGGGAAGTTGACGAAGCCGTTGCCGTCGGTGTCCTTCAGCCCCGCCTTTTCGAGCAGCGCCCTGGCGCTATCGAGGTCAAAGGGATAATAGACGGTCGACTCCCGGTCATAGAAGCTGGTGCCGGAGGAAAGTCCCCCCGGATAGATCGCCGTGAACGGACCCTTGACCAGGGCTTCGCCCAGTTTCTTGCGATCGACCGCCATGGTCACGGCCTTGCGGAAATCCTCGTTGCGGTTGAGTTCGCGCACGGCCTGAGCCCGCTCGTCCGGCTCGCCCCAGCCATTGGCCGAGAAGTTCATGTGCAGATTGTAGCCGATGAGGCGCGGGCCGAAGGCAAGGCGCGCGGGTGCCGTATCCTGGGCGGCGCGCTTCAGCGACTCGACGAAGTTTTCCGGCTGCTCGAGGTTGGAGAGGTCGGCGGAACCGGCAATCGCCTGCACGTCGCGGTCGGCCCAGGTCGAGAGCTTGTAGTGCAGCTCGTTGATGTAAGGGAGCTGGTTGCCGGCTTCGTCTACCTTCCAGTAGTACGGGTTGCGGCGCAGCACGATGATATCGTCAGCACGGTAGGCGACCGGCACCCAGGCGCCCATGACGGGGATGTTCATGTATTCCGGCGGGAAGGCGTTCTTGTACTGGTCGTAGGTCGTGCCGGCATACTTCGGATGCTTGGCTTTGAGGATATGCGACGGGCCCGGGCAGAAGGTACCATAGGCCATGGCATAGAGGTGCTGGCGCGGGAAGGCCTCCTTGAAGGTCCATTCGACCGTGTACTGGTCGATCTTTTTCAGCGTCGTTCCGGCGCCGAAGGTCTCAGGCGTTGCGCCGTTCAGCGGAGATACATTCGGGTCGAGGACATTGTCGTCCCAGTAGAACATGACGTCGTCGGCGTCGAAGGGGTCGCCGTCCGACCATTTCGCACCCTCGACGAGATGCATTGTCAGCTTGTGGCCGTCGGCAGACCAGTCCCAGCTCCTGGCAAGGTTCGGCAGCGGCTCGACGTCGTTCGCTTCCACCTGGAAGAGCGGTGCGGTGCGGGTCAGGCATTCCGACATGCCGATGTCGATGCCACCCCAGCCCTGGCTCTGGCCGGCCGAGTAGTTCCAGCCTTCCGGCCGGCCGCCGATCACGTGACGCAGCGTGTCGCCATAGACGCCGACGCCATCGGGCATGTTGCCGGTCTTGAAGACCATCGGCTCCTTCGGCAGGCGCTCGGCAACCGGCGGCAGCTTGCCGGCCTTGACGTATTTTTCGGTGACCCAGGCCGGCTCTTTGTATTCCGGCAGTGCCTTGAATTCGGCGATCGAGTCGCGTGGCACATAGGTGATCTTGCCCTGGGCCGGGAATGGCGGCTGCTCGGGCACGACTGATGGATCGGAGGCCGCCGCCTGAAGGGCGAAGGTCGAGATGCCGACGAGCAGCAGGCTCGCCATTTTCGTCAGTCTGTGGCTGGTCATTGGCTCAGATTCTCCCTCATCTGTTCGCCGCCCGCAGGCGACCTCCTCCTCGAAAAGTCCAGGAATGTCCCGCAAGTGCGGGCAGTTGGCGGTAGCAGGCCACGTCTCCTCACGTGGCCGGCTCCGCAATCGGTCAGCCGGCGGCGCGGGCCGCCTGCCGCTCGGCACGCAGTTCGTCGAGCGAGCGCACCTGGCGTCGGGCGGCGCCGTTCCACTCGCGCGTTTTGACGGTGGCGCGGCTCAGGCGCTCCTTCGCGCCGTCGATGGCGTGGGCGTATTGCGGCAGCCACTGACCTTGAGCGACCACCATCTCGTCGACCATCTGCCAGACCTCCTCCGGCGTGCAGATCGCGCCGACGAGCGGATCGTGCAGCATTGCGAGCTTCAGAAGGTCTAGATCGCCGGTCACGGCCGCATGCACCGACATGCGCTGGACGTTGATCGATGCGAGGCAGGTGGCGGCGCAGGCTTCGGGAAGCGTGATGCCCGAGACCATGTTGATGCCGAAGCGATCCACAAAGCCGGGGGATTCGATGATCGCATCAGCCGGCAGGTTGGTAATGACGCCTGAATTCTTGACGTTGAAGTGGCCGCGATAGACACGCCCCGTCTCAAGCGCCTCCAGAATGTGGCTCGCATGCTCGTTCGAGCGTTTGCTGGGATCGAGCGGCTTTCCGGCAGCTTCCAGGAACTGCGGAAACTCGGTCTCGAACCAGTTGCGGGTTTCCGTCGAATATCTGAGGTAGCCGCCGGTTTCGCCGTGGATCCAGTCCGACATGTCGATCCATCGGCTGATCTCTTCCGGGCGCTTGCGGTACCAGGGCAGGTATTCGGAGAGATGGCCGTTGCTCTCGGTCGAATAGACGCCGAAGCGCTTCAAGACGTCGATGCGGAGCTTCTCCTGCTGCGAAAACACCGGATGTGCCTCGAAGGCGGCGATGAGCTCGTCCTTGCCTATTCTGCGGCCCTTGAGCCTGACATCGACGAACCAGGTCTGATGGTTGATGCCGGAGCAGATGTAGTCGAGTTCACCCTCGCCGGCGCCGAGGATCTCGGCAATCTGCTCGCCGCCGTGCTGGACGCCATGGCAGAGGCCGACCGTGTCGACCTTGCCGTATTCGATCGCCGCCCAGGTGTTCATCGCCATCGGGTTAGCATAGTTCAGGAACCTGGCACCCGGTTCTGCGACCGCGCGGATGTCCTTGCAGAAATCGAGAATGACGGGGATGTTGCGCTGGCCGTAGAGGATGCCGCCGGCGCAGATCGTATCGCCGACGCATTGATCGACGCCGTATTTCAGCGGAATGCGGATGTCGTCGGCATAGGCTTCCAGACCGCCGACGCGAACGCAGCTGATGATGTAGCGGGCGCCTTCCAGCGCCTTCAGCCGATCGGTCGTCGCCGTCACCTTCGTCGGCAGGCGGTTGACCTCGACGATCCGGTCAAGGATCGCCTTGATCATCTCCAGATTGCGGGCGCTGAGATCCGTCAGCGCCACCTCGATATCGCGCAGTTCCGGTACGGCGAGAATGTCGGTGAACAGTTTCTTGGTGAAGCCGATGCTGCCGGCGCCGATGATGGCGATCTTGAAACTTGCCATGCCCTTTTCACTCCTCCTGGACTGCGCGCTCTCAAGCGAAGGGTAAAATTAATTCAAAAATCCTGACCCGCCGCCTGTGCAACCTGACCGCGGATCCGTCTTTCCATTCGATTACAAGAGCCGACTGTTGCGCGATTGGCCGTCATTATGTGTATAATCGCCGACCCCGCCAGAGCGGTATTGTGCTTTCATGGGTAATTTTATGCTGCAAGATTTGATCAATAATGGCCCGATCATGCGAACGGTTTCGCTGCCGCGGGGGCGCCAGAGCCTGCACACGATGCCTACCAGCACCGGCTATGAAGTCCGCACCAATGCCACCTATGACTGGGACGGGCGGAAGCGCGGCAATACGCCGTTCACGGTGCTGCAGCACACGATCGCGGGTGCTGGAAACCTGCGCTACGAGAACCGGACCTATCGGGTGCGCGAGCGCGAGACGCTGCTTTTGCTCGTGCCGCACAATCATCGCTACTGGCTGGAAGACGGCGGGCGCTGGGAGTTCTTCTGGATCTCGATGAACGGCGACGAAGCCTTGCGCGTCCATCGCGCGATCCTCGCCGTCACCGGCCCGGTTTTGAAGCTGCAGCCGGAAACGATCGAGCATCTTGCCGATTGCAGCCTGCGGCTGATCCGCGGCGGCGAGACGCCCGGACGCGCTTCGGCGATCGCCTATGAGGCGGCGATGGCGCTTTATGACGACGTCTTCGGCTCGCACCCGGTGTTCAGCCACGAGCACCGAACGATGCACCGCGTCGTCGACTACATCATGAACAACCTGCAGAGCCCGCTCCCGGTGGAGGAACTGGCGCGCGTCTCGGGCTTGAGCCGCGCGCATTTCTCCCGCGTCTTTGCCGCCAGCGAAGGCATGGCGCCGGCCGAATACGTTTTGCAGAAGCGATTGCAGCGCGCCGTGAAGCTCTTGACAAAGACGGCGAGCCTGCCGGTCAAGGAGGTGGCGATCCTCTCAGGCTTCGAAGACCCCAACTACTTCGCCAAGGTCTTCCGCCGGTCCTTCGGCCTGAGCCCGACCGAGTTCCGCACGACGGGCATGTATGCCAGCGTCGCCGCCGGCTCCGTCGAAGAGCCATCCGAGAGCATTTACGATCGGGCGCCATCGAACTGACACCTCCTTGCATACGCGGCGGCACCGGGTTTCAGTGCCGGTACCGCCGCACAGAGAAGCAATCTTACGCCGTCAACACGTCCTCGATGTGGATCGGCAGCGAACGTACGCGCGTCCCCGTCGCATGGAACACCGCATTGGCGATGGCTGGCGCCGTTCCGACCAGGGCGATCTCGCCGAGGCCTTTCACGCCGAGGGCGTTGACGTGCGGGTCGACCTCGTCGACGAAATGCGCCTCGAGCTCGGGGATGTCGAGGTTCACCGGCATGAGGTAGTCGGCCATATGGGCATTGACCGGCCGGCCATCACGGCTATCCAGAACCGTGCGTTCCATCAGGGCCATGCCCATGCCGCCGATCATGCCGCCGGTGCACTGGCTACGGGCGAGCAACGGATTGACGACCCGACCGATGCCATAGGCGCCGACGATGCGGCGCACCCGGATGGTGCCGACATCCGGATCGACAGCGACCTCGGCAAAGACGGCACCGAAGGAATGCATCGAATAGCGTTCGGCAACCTCGGGATTGCGTTGGGCAAAGCCATCCACCTCGATCGGCGCGCCGGCTTTGGCGACGATCTCGCGATAGCTGATGCTCGTCGTTTCGCCGCGGCGCCGCAGCCGCCCTTCGCTCCACTCGAGCTCCCCGGCCACGACATTGTAGAGCGGCGACGCGGCATCGGCCGCCGCGAGACGCGCGACCTGCGCCTGCGCCTCGATGCAAGCCGCCTGAATGGCCGATCCGACCGAAGCCATGGTCCAGGAACCGCCATGCGATGGGGTCGGGGGGTAGCTTGACCGGCCGAGCCGGAAGCGGATGCGTTCCGGTGGCAGCCCAAGCGTCTCGGCGGCAACCTGGGTCATGGACGTATAGGTCCCCGGCCCCATGTCGCTGGCCGCCGCCTCGACCTCGACCGTGCCGTCGGCAAGCAGCCGCACCCGGGCGTTCGCCGCCGCGTGGAACGCCGGGTAGGTGGCGGTGGCCGCGCCCATGCCGATCAGCAGCCGCCCGTCACGCATCGAGCGCGGTTCGGGCGTGCGCCGGGCCCAGCCGAAACGCTCGGCACCGAGCGCGTAACATTGCATCAGCGAGCGGCTCGAGAACGGTTTGTTTTCCGCTTCGTCCTTCTCGGGCTCGTTGCGGCGCCGAAGCTCGATCGGGTCGATGCCGAGCTTGTAGGACAGCTCGTCCATCGCGCTTTCGAGCGCGAAGATGCCGCTCGCCTCTCCCGGCCCGCGCATGTGATTGGGTGTGCCGGTGTCGAGTTCGGTCAACCGGTACTGGGTGCGCACGTTCGGGCAGGAATAGAGGTAATCCGTGACCGCCGTCAGCGCTTCCATGAACTGTTCATAACGGCTCGTTTCCCCCGTGCCTTCGTGAACGACGCCGGTGAGCTTGCCGTCGTTGGTGGCGCCGAGCGCCACGCGCTGAAGCGTGCGCGGCCGGTGGCCGGTGGTGAAGAACATCTGCTTGCGGGTGAGCACCAGCTTCACCGGCCTGCCGACATGGCGCGCGGCCAGCGCCGCCAGCGTCACATGCGGCCATGTCCTGAGGCTCGTTCCAAAGGCACCGCCGATAAAGGGACAGATCACCTCGATGTTTTCGACCGGCATGCCGAAGACTGCGGCGATCTCCGCCTGCTCGTTGACGAGATATTGGCTCTTGCTCCACAGCGTCAGCCGATCGCCGCTCCAGGCGGCGATGGTTGCGTGCGGCTCCATCGGATTGTGGTTTTCCCGCGCCATTTCATAGGTGGCGTCGAGCGTGACAGGGGCTCCTGCCACCGCTTTGTCGGCGTCGCCGCGCGCCCGGTCGGGAGACACGCGCCCGCGTGTATCGGGGACAATGCTCTCCGCCTTCGGATCCGTCGGATCGACGAGCGGCGACCGCGCCTCATAGGTCACGCGGAGTGCTGCGGCGGCGCGCTCGGCGTGATCGAGCGTGTCGGCAACGGCGAGCGCAACCGGCTGGCCATAAAAGCGCACGGTATCGTCCTGCAACACGTGCAGCCGCTCGCCGGTGGCGGGGTCGATGCCGGCCTTGTGCGGGAGATAGGGCAGCTTCTCGGCGTTGCGGTGCGTGATGACGGCGACGACGCCGGGCATGCGCTCGACCTCGGCAGTCTGAAATCCCGTGACGCGGCCAAGGCCGATAGTTGAACTGACGATCACCGCGTAGAGTTGACCCGGCTGGTTGAAATCGGCGGCATAGCGCGCCCGACCCGTAACCTTGGCCCGGCCGTCGACACGGGTCATTGGTTTTCCGATGGTGTTGACGCTCATGCGACTTCTCCTGCCATTTCGAGTGCCCGGACGATCGTCCGCGGCAAGAGTTCGACCTTGAAGTGATTGTGCTGCAACGGCCGCGCGCCCTGTGTTGCCAGCTGTGCCGCCGCCTCGAATGCCTGCCGTTCCGGCCGCTTGCCGATCAATGCGGCCTCGCAATCGCGCAGGCGCCAGGGTCTCGTCCCGACGCCGCCGACGGCAAGGCGAGC
The DNA here is from genome assembly GCF_052044935.1 of Ensifer sp. 22460. Lineage (NCBI taxonomy): Bacteria > Pseudomonadati > Pseudomonadota > Alphaproteobacteria > Hyphomicrobiales > Rhizobiaceae > Ensifer > Ensifer sp. 22460. The sequence continues at coordinate 97,462 of NZ_JBQENZ010000006.1, read as the reverse complement.
CTCGCGGATCACCCCGTCTTCGACCGAAAGTGCAGCGGCAGCCGAAACGAGGGCAAATTCATAGGAGGCGCGGTCACGAACCTTGAGATAGCGCGCACGGCGACTGTACGGCCCTCCGGGCACACGCAGTTCGACGATCAACTCACCGGGCAGCAGCGTGTGCTCGAGATGCGGCGTATCTCCGGGTAGCCGGAAGAGTTCTTCGATCGGAAAGTTGCGTTCGCCCTCAGGTCCTCGCACTCGCATCGTCGCATCGAGCGCCACCAGAGCAACGGCGACGTCAGAGGGATGCGTCGCAACGCAGTGCTCGCTGGTGCCGAGGATCGCGTGACCGGCGTTCAATCCGTCGATGGCGGCGCAGCCGGAGCCGGGCGTGCGCTTGTTGCAGCCGGCGTCCAGCATGCGGAAATAGGGACAGCGCACCCGTTGCAGCATGTTGCCGCCCATCGACGCCATGTTGCGCAGTTGCGGCGAGGCGCCCTCAATCAAGCTTTCGGCGATCAATGGCTGCAGCCGTTGGACGTTGCGATCGGCCGCGACTTCGGACATGCGAGCCAGCGCGCCGATGACGAGGTCGTCGCCTTCGACGCGGATACCGCCAAGCGGTAGCGCGTTGATGTCGACGAGCCATTCCGGGCGCTCGACCTCTTCGCGCATCAGGTCGATGAGCGTGGTGCCGCCGGCAATATAGCGCGCGCCGCCGGCGGCCGCCGCAATCGCCGCTTCGGCACTCTCAGGTTTTTCCATCGTGAAAGGAAGCATGGTCAGCCCCTCCCCGCCGCGTCGGCAACAGCCGCGACGATGCCGGGATAGGCGCCGCAACGACAGATGTTGCCGCTCATCCAGAAGCGGATCTCGTCGGTCGAGCCCGCATGTCCTTCAGCGATACAGCCGACACCCGACATGATCTGCCCCGGCGTGCAGAAGCCGCACTGTAGGCCCTCATGCGCCACGAAGGCTTCCTGGAGCGGATGCAGCACGCCATCTTTCTCGAGCCCTTCGATCGTTTCGATCCGGGCGCCGTCATGCATGCATGCCAGTGTGAGACAGGAGACGATGCGCTTGCCGTCGACAAGCATCGTGCAGGCGCCGCAGGCGCCCTGGTTGCACCCTTTCTTGGTGCCGGTGAGATCGAGCGTCTCGCGCAGGACGTCCAGGATTGATTGCCTTGGGTCGATGGTCAGAACATGCAGTTCGCCGTTCACGGTCATGGTCAGGGTCATGGGGCTTACCTCCTTCGCCGGAGAACCTGTCGCTGCCGCCGACTGAGACGGCAGCGCTGCCAGCGCCACGGTTCCGGCACCTGCCAGAAGCGCTTCCCGGCGCGACAGCACCGGACCTTGCACATAGGATTCTGATCTATTTTCGACCATGTCGGAAAACACTCTCCTGCCTCAACAAACCGTGCAGAAGATAGGCGTCGAACGACGGCGTTACTGTTGCGATCTTTCGATCCTGCTTGAAAGTTGCGGCGGTCGAGGACGCCGGTGCACGGGAGCGCCGGCCCGGTCGCAGCCGAGGTCAAAGCCGACGGCGAAACTCGCTCGGGGTGAGGCCTGTCACTTTGCGAAAGCTCGAAGCGAAGGCCGATTGCGTTTCATAGCCGACGACAAGAGCGATATCGGTGATGCGCAGCGTCCGGTCCGCAAGCAGCGCCTTGGCGTGGGCGATGCGCTGCCGTGTCAGCCAGACATAGGGCGTGTGCCCGGTTGCCACACGAAAAGCGGTACAAAAATGAAAGCGGCTGAGATTCACGAGATCCGCCAGCTCCTGAAGCCGAATATCCTTGGTGAGATTGTCACGCATGTAGGTGGTGACACGCTTGATCTGCCAGGCCGAAAGGCCACGCCGTGGTCCGGGGGCGAGGGGCACGGACATTGCGGCGTGCCCGCGCAGAAGCTGGAGACAGACAAGATCGAGAAGCTGCTCGATGAACAGGTGCGATACCGCGTCACCGATACTGATCTCGTCGTTGATCAAGGACATGATCGTAAACAGTTTGGGATCGCTGAAATTCACGCGGTCGAGAAGCTCGGGCTCACGACCATTCCCAACCTGATCCGCGCAGGCAAGCAGGCGCTGGTGCCCCAGAAAGATATTCGACACTTCGACGGCACCATCCGCGCGCCAAAGTCCTTCGTGCCCCCTGGGCGCAAAAGTGATGGTGCCGGCTAGCGCCGGCGCGGTGATCGTCTGACGACCAACCTTCAACGAAGCAGTCCCGTCGCCTGCATACTTCGCCGCGAGAATATGATCCTTCAGTGGTGGCAGGTGGTACTCGAAGGGCTCGTTGCGCCAACGGCCGACCAAGCGCGTATCGCCGGAGAACACCTCCGGAATGACCGGCGGGGAAAACCCGCGCTGCAAGCGACGGATATGAACCTCCGTATCCGCAAGTCCCATTCCGCCCATTCGATCTTGTCTCTCGTGGATAGCCCGAAACGCGTTATCTCCCGGAGAACTAACATCCTTCGCCGCGCGCGAAAATATCGCCCGCGGGTCAAGTTTTCGACCTGCGGGCTGCAATCACGCCCAGGCTTGCCGGCGGTATTCGGCCACCCCCAGGAAAACGCCACCAAGATCGGCATGCATGGCGCGCGCGATCACGCGGAAATCATGTTCGCTGATGGCGAGATGACCGAAACGAAGTTTCTGATCCCAATTTCGATTGCCCTCGGCAAATTCCAGGCTATCGAGCCACGGACGGACGGGAGCCTCCATACTGTCGGCCCAATCGATATCGCCGCGATGCCGCGCGACTCCGCCCATCGCAAAGAAGTAGGGCGGACGCTCCTTGACCACACCGATGGCCGTAAAACAAGCGAGCCCCGCTCTGCCGCTGAAGGCGGCGTTGGGTGAATAACCGATAAAACCATCGCCCGCCTTCATGCGCGTCAACGGCTGCACGTTGCCGTAGCCGAAGCGCGAGAAGCCGCCTTCCGACGCATGATGCATATCATCACCGGAAACCGTGCCGATCCAGAACTTGCGCTCGCCCGGCCGGCTTTCTGCACCCACTTGAAACACATCCTGCGCCGACATCGGTCATCCCTCGATCTCTGATCATGGGGACACTCTACGCGCGACCCCTGCCAGATTCTGTCAGCATTGAAATCGCGAAACTGCGCGAGGATTGGAGTGAGCGGCCGCCGGTCATTCACAACGGTGCGCCACAAAGCAAAAGCGCCCGCAGGAGATGCAGGCGCTTGGGCAATCTAACAGTCTTGGTAGGTCGCCTTAGCGGGCGAAGGCCGTGCGTGCGACGCGGTCGATGTCGGCGCGTTCGATGCCGAGGTCACGGAGTTCCCGGTTCGACATGCGGCCCAGCTCGGTGACCGTCTGACGATACTTGCGCCAGTTGTTGATGGAGCGTGCGATGTTCATTTGATCCCCCTTTCAATGGGCTTTCGAAGCCTGGCAGCCAGTCCGTGGCGCCTCGTTTCGCTTCGATGAACACCTTATAACTCAGGCCCTTGGTAAGTTGCAGCGCTCAAAAGTCAGCGCTCCCATGTGGGAAATGCATGGGTCGTTTTGCGTGCGCAAGCTCGAGCGCAAGACCCGCGCGTTTGTGATCCTCCCTTGTTCGCGCCCTACCCAAATGCAACAGCTGCATGCATTCGAAATGTCAGCCTCGCACAATCGTTGCCACGGAATCTGTTGATCCCGACGGCAGAGACAAGTATTTCTTTTGTCGACAAAGGAATCCGAGATGACCGATATCGACACCGACAACAGCCCCATCCCCGAACGCAAGCGCGGTTCCGGCGTGAAGATGGTCTATGACCTCCTGCGCGACGAGATCCTCGACCTGGTGCTGCCGCCGGGCAGCCCGATCGACGAAGTGCAGCTTGCCGAGCGACTGAAGATGTCGCGCACGCCGATCCGCGAGGCGCTGGTCCGGCTTGCCGGTGAAGGGCTGATCGACACGCTGCCCAACCGCTCGACGATGGTAGCGAACATCGACTTCCTCAACTTGAACCCGTTCTTCGACGCGCTTGTCTTGATGTACCGCGTCACGACGCGGCTTGCGGCGCAGAACCACCGCCCGGAAGACCTGCCGGTCATTCGCGGCTTCCACGAGGACTATGCGGCTGCCGTCCAGGCGCGCGACGCGCTGACGATGATCGCCACCAATGCCGCTTTCCATGCGGCGATCGCCGAGGCCGGCCGCAATCCCTATTTCACCAGCCTGTTCCGCCGGCTGCTCGACGAGGGACGGCGCATCCTGCGTCTCTACTACCAGTCCTACGAGGAGCAGTTCCCGCAGCGCTTCGTCGACGAGCACGCGGCGATCATCGCTGCAATCGCAGCGCGCGACATCGAGACGGCGGACCATCTTGGCAAGGCGCATGCCGAGCAGATCGTCGAGCAGGTGCAGAAGCTTTTTGCCCGCAACAACAAGCTCGACATCGCCTTGTAGCAGTCTTTGTATTTTTCTTGTCGACAAATAAAATACAAACGGCTATTGTCTAGATCAAAGGCAAGGGCGCGCGTGCGCCGTTGCCTCGAAGACAAAGCCGAGAGGAGTTTCAGATGAAGGCTCAGATTTTCACCGGCGTCATCCCGGCGCTGATGACCCCCTGCAAGGAAGACCGCACCCCCGATTTCGACGCGCTGGTGCGCAAGGGCCAGGAGCTGGTCGCTCAGGGCATGTCGGCCGTCGTCTATTGCGGCTCGATGGGTGACTGGCCGCTCTTGACCGATGCGCAGCGCATGGAAGGCGTCGAGCGCCTGGTCAAGGCCGGCATTCCGGTTATCGTCGGCACCGGCGCCGTCAACACCGCGTCAGCCGTCGCCCATGCGGCGCACGCCGAGAAGGTTGGCGCCCAGGGCCTGATGGTCATCCCGCGCGTGCTGTCGCGTGGTTCGGTCGTCGCCGCCCAGAAGAACCACTTCAAGGCCATTCTTTCGGCCGCCCCGAGCCTGCCGGCCGTTATCTACAACAGCCCCTATTACGGCTTTGCCACCCGCGCCGACCTGTTCTTCGCGTTGCGCGCCGAACATCCGAACCTCGTCGGGTTCAAGGAATTCGGCGGCGCAGCCGACATGCGTTATGCGGCCGAAAACATCACCAGCCGTGACGATGGCGTCTCGCTGATGATCGGCGTCGACACGGCCGTGTTCCACGGCTTCGTCAACTGCGGCGCGACCGGCGCCATCACCGGCATCGGCTGCGTGCTGCCGAAGGAAGTCATCCACATGTGCAACCTGTCGCGTGCCGCCGCCGAAGGCGACGTCGACGCCCGCCAGCGCGCACTGGAACTGGAACAGGCGCTCGCCGTGCTCTCCTCCTTCGACGAAGGCCCGGACCTCGTTCTCTACTTCAAGCACATGATGGTGCTGAAGGGCGACAAGGAATACACGCTGCACTTCAACGAAAGCGACGTGCTTTCGGACAGCCAGCGCGGCTACGTCGAAGCCCAGTTCAAGCTGTTCAACAGCTGGTACGCCGAATGGAGCAAGCTCCCGGGCGCCGTCCAGAAGTGCAAGGCCTGATCACAAATATCGGCCGCAAATAGAAGAGGCCCTCCGCTTGGAGGGCCTTTTTCGTCGACCCTACAGGGTACCTCGGGATCGCAGGCACCGGCCAAGGTTTCCCTCATTCCTGTGCTTGTCACAAGAATCTAGCCAGCCCAAGTCCTTGGGCTGAAAGGTCTTTTGACCCGACGGACGTCGGGTCGCTGGATCCCCGCCACAGGGGCGAGGATGAGGGAGAATGGGGCGGCCCTCTCGTCAATCAAGCACTTTCAGTCCAGCAAAAAGGCCCCGGGGGCCTTTCCGTTTTATATGCTCCGGTTGTGAGCCGAAGAAGCCGCCATAAGGTTAGCCGTCGCTTACGCGACGGCATCCAAACCAAGGGCGAGCAGCCGGTCAAGCTGTTCCGTCTCGGCCTGATTGAGGACGACGCCTTCGGCCTCCGACTTGGCGCGCGCCGCGAAACGGCGCTGCGACGGCAGGCGGGCGCCCTGGCCAACGATTGCCTCGAAAAGCACTTCGGCGCGGGCAAACGGATTGCCGGGCCTTCCGGCCGCGAACTTCTCCGGCGAGAAGGCGACGATCAGTTCGCCATGGAAGGGCGCAAGCGTGGTAGTGCCGAGGTAGTCGAGCACTTCCGGGCTCGTCAGGTCGCCGATCATGATGCCAGCGAGAAGCTCGACCATCGTGCCGATCGCGGAGCCCTTATGGCCGCCGAAAGGCAGCATGGCGCCGGCAAGGGCGGCTTCCGGATCCGTCGTCGGGTTACCCTCGGCATCGATCGCCCAGCCCTCGGGCAGAGGCTTTCCGGCGCGGCGGTGCAGCTCGATCTCGCCGCGCGCGGCAACCGAGGTCGCGAAGTCGAAGACGTAGGGCGGATTGTTTTCGCGCGGCCAGCCGAAGGCGAAGGGGTTGGTGCCGAGCAGCGGCTTGTTGCCGCCGGTGGGCGCAACCGTCGCGTAGCTCGGGCACATGACGAGGCCGGCGAGGCCCTCGCCCGTCAATCCTTCGACCTCGGGCCAAAGGGCAGAGAAATGGGTGCAATCATTGATGACGAGCGCGGCGAGACCGAGCGAGCGGGCGCGTTCGGCGAGAACGGGCAGGCCGAGCTCGAAGGCCGGGTTGGCGAAACCGCCCTTGGCATTGACCTTGACGATGGCCGAGCCTTCCTGCGCGTCGAGCTCGGGCACGGCGTCTGCCTTCACCTTGCCGGCCTTGACCGTGCGCAGCGCCCCTTCAATGCGGTAAACGCCATGCGATTTACAGGCGTCACGCTCGCCGGCGACGATCACGCGGGCGAGTGCGCCTGCCTGAACGCCGTTTAGCCCAGCCTTCAGGAAGATCGCCTCGACGCGCTCGAAAAGTGCTGCGATCGTCAGGGTGTTGGTTTCGCTCATCTCTCTCCCTCTCAATTGCTGCGCCTGATCCGGATGAGACCATCAGGCGATTGATGTTATGCATACATATAGTATACAAAGATCCGACAAGTGCAATTCAGCCATGATCCCCTCTGCCACAAAAGGCAATCCGGGATCGAGAGAAAGGATCGCCAGATGGCCTTCACCCCCAAAGGAAAACACCTTGTCGCCGGCGAATGGCTCGACGGCGCGGGCACCTTCGCATCCGCACCCGCCCATGGTCCGGTCCATCAGTTTGCTACCGGCACCGTGGAGCTGGTCAACCGTGCGGCTGAAGCGGCGGAAGAAGCGTTCCTGAGCTACGGTTATTCGACCCGCGCCGAGCGCGCCGCGTTCCTCCGCGCCATCGCCGACGAGATCGAGGCGCGCGCCGAGGCGATCACCGAGATCGGCAGCCAGGAAACGGGCCTGCCGGAAGCCCGTCTGCAGGGCGAACGCGGCCGCACCACCGGCCAGCTCCGCCTTTTCGCGGACCACATCGAGAAGGGCGAGTATCTCGACCGCCGCTTCGACGCCGCACTGCCCGAGCGCCAGCCGGCGCCGCGTCCGGAGATCCGCCTCATCCAGCGGCCGATCGGCCCGGTCGCCGTTTTCGGCGCTTCGAACTTCCCGCTCGCCTTCTCGACCGCCGGCGGCGACACGGCCGCCGCACTTGCCGCCGGTTGCCCCGTGGTCGTCAAGGGCCACTCGGCCCATCCCGGCACCGGTGAGATCGTCGCTGAGGCTATTGAAGCCGCGATCCGCAAGACCGGCGTGCATCCGGGCGTATTCTCGCTCATCCAGGGCGGCAACCGACAGGTCGGTGAAGCGCTGGTGCAGCATCCGTTGATCAAGGCTGTCGGCTTCACCGGTTCGCTCGCCGGTGGCCGTGCGCTCTTCAATCTTTGCGCCGCGCGCCCCGAGCCGATCCCGTTCTTCGGCGAGCTCGGTTCGGTCAACCCGATGTTCCTGCTGCCGGAAGCGCTGAAGGCACGCGCCGAAACGCTCGGCCAGGGCTGGGCCGGCTCGCTGACCATGGGCGCTGGCCAGTTCTGCACCAATCCCGGGATCGCCGTGGTCGTTGAAGGCGCTGACGCCGATCGCTTCACCGCTGCCGCCGTCGAAGCACTCGGCAAGGTGGTACCCCAGACGATGCTGACCGACGGCATCGCCAAGGCCTATCACGATGGGCAGGCGCGCTTTGAAAGCCGCAACGCCGTGAAGCCGCTGCTCACCACCGAATCCCCCGGCCGCTCGGTCTCGCCGAACCTGTTCGAGACGACCGGCGACCAGTTCCTCGCCGACCATGCGCTCGGCGAAGAGGTCTTCGGTCCGCTCGGCCTCGTCGTCCGCGTCGGTTCGACCGGCGAGATGGAACAGCTCGCCCGTGGATTCCAGGGGCAACTGACCACGACGATCCACATGGATACGGCCGACCTCGAAACCGCCCGTCGTCTGCGCCCGATCCTCGAGCGCAAGGCCGGCCGCGTGCTCGTCAACGGCTTCCCGACCGGCGTCGAGGTGGTGGATTCCATGGTCCATGGCGGCCCCTACCCGGCCTCGACCAACTTCGGCGCGACCAGCGTCGGCACCCTGTCGATCCGCCGCTTCCTGCGGCCGGTCGCCTACCAGAACATGCCGGAGGCCCTGCTGCCCGAGGATTTCCAGGGCTAAAACGGAAGAGGAAAAGTGCGGGCGGCTTGCCGCTCGCAGTGCGCTCTCACGTATGAGACACGACAGATCGCTGCGCAGACATCCCATTTGGCGAAACAAATGGGATGTCTGCGCGCGTTCTGCGTTATCATGATATACTTTTTGTATACTAATTGTATTTTTCTATTGATTTACGCTCTCTAAAACGGAATAGTGCCCCAGCCGTCAAACGGCACTCATTTCAGGGAGAGAGATAATGAAGACTTCGGTGCTTGCGCTCGGCCTCGTTGCGGCCGCTGCTCTGACCAGCCAGGCCCATGCCGACAAGCTGGATGACGTCATCGGCTCGGGAACGCTGCGTTGCGCGGTCGTGCTCGACTTCCCGCCGATGGGTTCTCGCGACGAGAACAACAATCCGATCGGCTTTGACGTCGACTACTGCAACGACCTCGCCAAGGCCCTCGGCGTCACCGCCGAAATCGTCGAGACCCCGTTCCCGGAGCGCATTCCCGCTCTGATGTCGGGCCGTGTCGACGTCGGCGTTGCCTCGACCTCGGACACGCTTGAGCGCGCCAAAACCGTCGGCATGACGATCCCCTACTTCGCCTTCGAAATGGCCGTGACCGCCAATGAAAAGTCGGGCGTCAAGTCCTTCGAAGACATGAAGGGCAAGGTCGTCGGCGCCACCGCCGGTACCTTCGAAGCCATCGCGCTCGAAAAACAGGTCAAGGAATGGGGTGCTGGCGAGTTCCGTCCGTACCAGACCCAGGCCGACGTCTTCCTCGCTCTCAGCCAGGGCCAGATCGACGCCACGGTTTCGACCTCGACTGTTGCGCAGGCCAACGTGAAGACCGGCAAGTTCCCGGGCATCGCCGTTGTCGGCAAGGCGCCGTTCGACACCGACTACGTCGCGCTCTTCACCAACCGCGAAGAATACGGCTTCGTCAACTTCCTCAACCTCTTCATCAACCAGCAGGTCCGCACCGGCCGCTACGCAGAACTCTACGAAAAGTGGGTCGGCGGCGAGCTTCCGGACCTTACGGCAAAGGGCGTTTACCGCTAATCTGGCCGTCCATCTGGCGGCGCGGAGTGTAGCTTCGCGCCGCTATTCGTTTCCGAAGAGGCGAGACGAAACATGTTCAGTTACACCTTCCATTGGAACCAGGCGCTGAAAGCCCTGCCGCAGATGCTCGATGGAGCGCTGGTCACCTTGCAGGTGGCTCTGCTCTCGATGGTCATCGGCCTGGCACTGGCGCTGGCGCTGACGGCCTGCCGCCTGTCCGGCAATCGCATTCTCGGCGGTTTTGCGACCGCCTGGGTCGAAATCGCCCGCAACACGCCGGCACTGTTCCAAATCTACATGGCGCATTTCGGCCTTGGCAATTTCGGCATCCACCTGAGCCCCTATACGGCGCTGCTCGCCGGGATCGCCTTCAACAATGCCGGCTATCTCGCAGAGAATTTCCGCGGCGCGCTCAAGGCCATTCCCGACACCCAGACGCGCGCCGGCCGCTCGCTCGGCATGACGCCAGTGCAGGCCTTCCGCTATATCGTGCTGCCGCAGATGCTGCGCATCGCCTTCCTGCCCGTTACCAACCAGATGGTCTGGGCAATCCTGATGACCTCGCTCGGAGTTACCGTCGGCATGAACACCGACCTTGCCGGCATCACCCAGGAACTGAACGCCCGCTCGTTCCGCACCTTCGAATTCTTCGCGATCGCCGCAGTGATCTACTACCTGATCGCCAAGGCCGTGACGCTGGCAGCCCGTCTGCTCGCCGCGCGCATGTTCCGCTACTGAGAGGTGAGAGATGTTCAATACCGCCCTCACCCTCGCTGATCTCGGCTTCCTGCTGCAAGGCGCCCTGATGACGCTTGCGGTCACCGCCGTCTCGGTCACCGCCGGCACCGTGCTCGGCATCATCTTCGGCGTCGTGCGCAACCAGGTCGGCCCCTACTGGGCCGCACCGCTCACCTTCGTGCTCGACATCTTCCGCTCGGTGCCGCTCCTGATCCAGCTGGTGCTTGCCAATGCCTTCCAGGCAATTGCTAAGTTAGGCTGGGCGCCGTTCACGACGTCCTGCGTGGTGCTGTCGCTCTACACGGCCGCCTACTGCACCGAGATCGTGCGCGGCGGCATCTCCTCCGTACCGCCGACCACCCGTCGCGCTGCCCGCTCGCTCGGCATGACCTGGTGGCAGGACATGCGCTACATCGTGGCGCCGCTTGCGACCCGCGTTTCGTTGCCGTCCTGGATCGGCCTGACGCTCGGTGTCATGAAGGACTCCGCACTCGTTCTCTGGCTTGGCCTGATCGAGCTGCTACGCGCCTCGCAGGTGCTCGTCACCCGTCTGCAGGAGCCGCTGCTGATCCTTCTGATCTGCGGCGCCATCTACTTCCTCATCAGCTTCCCAATCGCCCGGCTCGGCGGTTACCTTGAAAAACGGTGGTCCAATGATTGAGATCCAAAACGTCCGCAAATCCTTCGGCTCGCTGGAGGTTCTCAAAGGCATCGACCTCACCGTCAACAAGGGTGAAGTCGTCACCGTCATCGGCGGCTCCGGCTCGGGCAAGTCGACCCTTCTCACCTGCATCAACGGCCTCGAGCCGATCGATGCCGGCCGCATCCTGGTCGACGGCACCGAGGTCCACGCAAAGTCCACCGACCTCAACAAGCTCCGGGCCAAGGTCGGCATCGTGTTCCAGCAGTGGAACGCCTTCCCGCACCTGACCGTGCTCGAAAACGTCATGCTGGCACCGCGCAAGGTGCTCGGCCTTTCGAAGGAGAAAGCCGAGGAAATCGCCGTCAAGCAGCTCACCCATGTCGGCCTCGGCGAAAAGCTCTCGGTCTACCCGACCCGCATGTCGGGCGGCCAACAGCAGCGCATGGCGATCGCCCGGGCGCTCGCCATGTCGCCGGAATACATGCTGTTTGACGAAGTGACCTCGGCACTCGACCCGCAGCTCGTCGGCGAAGTGCTCGACACGCTGCGCATGCTTGCGTCCGAAGGCATGACTATGATCTGCGTCACCCACGAAATGAAGTTCGCCCGCGAAGTCTCCGACCGCGTCGCTTTCTTCCACAAGGGCGTGATGGCGGAAATCGCAGCACCCGAGGCGCTCTTCGGCGCGCCGAAGGACCCGGAACTCCAGAAGTTCCTGGCAGCGACGCACTGAGACGATCATGAAGGATGCAGCTCAGCCTGACGTCATCGTCATCGGCGCCGGCGTCGTCGGCCTTTCCGCGGCGATCGCCGCCCAGGCACGGGGACTTTCCGTCACCGTGCTCGACCGGGAAGGTCCGGCCGCAGGTGCCTCGGCGGGCAATGCCGGGGCCTTCGCCTTTACCGACATCCTGCCGCTCGCCTCTCCCGGCATCCTCAAAAAGGCGCCGAAGTGGTTGCTCGACCCGCTTGGGCCCTTGAGCGTCCCGCCGGCCTACGCGGTGCAGATCGCGCCGTGGATGTTCCGCTTCTGGCGCGCCTGCTCGCCTAAGAAGGTGGCGCATTCGACGACGGCGCAGACGGCGATCATGGATCTTTCGAAGGCCGAGTTGGAACCGTTCCTGACGGCAACCGGCACGCTGCCGATGCTGCGCAAGGAAGGCAATCTCCAGGTCTATGAAAGCGAAGCCGAACTGAAGGCATCGCTTCCCGGCTGGAAGGCGCGGGCGGAGCACGGCATCGAATTCCGCCATATGGGTGCTGCCGAAATGGCCGAGATCCAGCCCGGTCTCGCGCCGCGCTTTACTCATGGCACCTTCACGCCCGGTTGGTACTCGATCGCCGATCCGAAGCTCTATACCCTCGCGCTCGCAGACCATTTCCGGGCGAAGGGCGGCATCATCGAACGCGCCGAGGTTACGGCATTGCGGCCGGTCGAGGGTGGCGTGGAACTGACGTCCAACGGCAAGACACGGCGTGCAGACCAGGTTGTGCTATCCGCCGGCGCCTTTTCGCATCAGATCGCCCGGACGCTTGGAGAGCGCATCCCTCTGGAAACCGAGCGCGGATACAACACCACGCTGCCGCAGGACGCCTTTGACCTGCGCACCCAGGTCACCTTCGGCGGCCACGGCTTTGTCGTCACGCGGCTTTCGACCGGCATCCGGGTTGGCGGCGCCGTCGAACTCGGCGGCCTGAAGCTGCCGCCGAATTTCCGCCGCTCGGAAGCGATGCTGAAGAAGGCGCAGACCTTCCTGCCCGGCTTCAAAAGCGAATGCGGCGTGCAGTGGATGGGCTTCCGCCCGTCACTGCCCGACAGCCTGCCGGCGATCGGCCGCGCCCGCGCCACGGGGCGCGTGATCTACGCCTTCGGCCACGGCCATCTCGGCCTGACGCAATCGGCCGGCACCGCGCGTCTCGTCGCCGAACTCCTGACCGGCCAACGGCCGGCAATCGACATCCAATCCTTCTCGCCGCAACGTTTCTGATAGGGCTTCGACCATGGCCAACCACACCTTCTCCTGCATCGACGGACACACCTGCGGCAACCCGGTCCGCCTCGTTTCCGGCGGCGGGCCACGGCTCGAAGGGGCCAACATGCTGGAGAAGCGGGCCCACTTTCTGCGCGAGTTCGACTGGATCCGCACCGGCCTGATGTTCGAGCCGCGCGGCCACGACATGATGTCGGGCTCGATCCTCTATCCGCCGACGCGGCCCGACTGTGACGTCGCGGTGCTTTTCATCGAGACCTCCGGCTGTCTGCCGATGTGCGGCCACGGCACGATCGGTACCATCACCATGGCGATCGAGAACGGGCTGATTACCCCGCGCGAGCCGGGCAAGCTCTCGATCGACGCGCCCGCCGGCAAGGTGGATATCACCTACCGTCAGGAGGGCCGCTTCGTCGAGGAAGTCCGCCTTACCAACGTTCCCGGCTTCCTCTATGCTGAAGGACTGACGGCGGAAGTCGAGGGCCTCGGCGAAATCGTGGTCGACGTTGCCTATGGCGGCAATTTCTACGCCATCGTCGAACCGCAGAAGAATTTCCGAGACATGGCCGACCATACCGCTGGCGAACTCGTCGGCTGGAGTCCGAAGTTGCGCGCAGCCCTCAACGCCAAGTACGAGTTCGTCCATCCGGAGCATCCGGAAATCCAGGGTCTGAGCCACATCCAGTGGACCGGCAAGCCGACGCAGGCCGAGGCGCAGGCGCGCAACGCCGTTTTCTACGGCGAAAAGGCGATCGACCGCTCGCCTTGCGGCACCGGCACCTCGGCGCGCATGGCGCAGCTTGCCGCCAAGGGCAAGCTCAAAGTCGGTGACGAGTTCGTACATGAATCGATCATCGGCTCGCTGTTCAAGGGCCGCGTCGAGGCGGCGACCAAGGTTGCCGACCGCGACGCCATCATCCCTTCGATCGCCGGCTGGGCCCGCATGACCGGCATCAACACGATCTTCATCGATGACCGCGACCCCTTCGCCCATGGATTTGTCGTAAAATGACCCAATCGATCTCCGCCCGCAGCATTCTCTCTGGCTCCGCCGATGGCCCCATCATCGCCACCGAGGAGGCGCTGAGCTTCTGGGGTGGGGTCGATCCGGCAACCGGCGTGGTGATCGATGTGCATCACCCGCTGCACGGGATCTGTCTCACCGGCGGCATCCTGATGATGCCGTCGAGCCGCGGTTCCTGTACCGGTTCGGGCGTTCTGCTCGACATGGCGCTGACGGGCCGTGCACCGGCAGCGCTGGTGTTCTCGGAGGCTGAGGACGTGTTGACGCTCGGCGCCCTGATTGCGGCTGAGATGTTTGGCAAATCCTTGCCGGTGCTCAGGCTTTCACGCGACGCCTTCAAGATGCTCTCGCAGGCAAAGTCAGCACGGATCGGCGCTGGCACGATCGAGACCGACGGCCTGACGATCCCGGTCGAGCCGCCGGCGACGGCGGCTCTCGACCTCACCGAAGACGACCGCGCCATGCTCGACGGCCGCGACGGCATCGCCGTGCAGCAAGCGATGCGGATCATTTCCGCGATGGCCGCACAGCAGGGGGCGGAAAAGCTCATCGACGTGGTCCAGGGCCATATCGACGGCTGCATCTATGCGAGCCCCGCCAACCTTACCTTCGCCGAAAAGATGGCGAACATGGGCGCCATGGTTCGCGTGCCGACAACGATGAACGCGATCTCGGTCGACCGCGCCAACTGGCGGGCGCAAGGCGTGCCGGAAAGCTTCGGCGACCCGGCGGCTAAGCTTGCCGATGCCTATGTGCGCATGGGCTGTCGCCCGACCTTCACCTGTTCGCCCTATCTGCTCGACAGCGCACCGAAATCAGGCGAATCCATTGCCTGGGCGGAATCCAATGCCGTGATCTTCGCCAACACCGTGCTTGGCGCTCGCACGGCAAAACACCCGGATTTTCTCGACCTCTGCATCGCGCTGACCGGCCGCGCGCCCCTCTCGGGCGTCTATCTCGATGCGCCGCGCAAGGCAAAACGCGTCATCGACGTGGACCTGCCTGGGAATATCGATGACGCGTTCTGGCCGCTGATCGGTTACCTCGCCGGCCGTGCAGCCCCCGATCGCATCCCGCTGTTGCGTGGACTTGCGTCCGCACGACCCTCGCGCGACGATCTGAAGGCGCTCTGCGCCGCCTTCGGCACCACGTCCGCAGCCCCCATGTTGCATGTGGAAGGTGTAACCCCGGAAGCGGAAGGTGCCACGGCTGAGGATGCCGACCAAACGGCCATCACACGTGCCGACATGGCCGAGGCCTGGGCGCATTTCAACGAGGGACCAGCCGAGGTTGAGCTCGTCGCCATCGGCAGCCCGCACGCCTCGCTCGAGGAATGCCGCGCTCTGGCCGACGCCTTCGACGGTCGCAAGCGGCATGGCGATGTCGCCCTAATCGTGACCGCCGGACGAGACGCGATCGCCGCAGCACGGGAAGAGGGTCTGCTGGCTCGACTGGAGGCAAGTGGTATCCAGGTGCTGCCGGATCTCTGCTGGTGCTCGATCTCGGAGCCGGTGTTCCCGACGAAGACGCAGGCGCTGATGACCAATTCCGGAAAGTACGCCCATTACGGCCCCGGCCTCTCCGGGCGCGCCGTTCGCTTCGGCAGCCTCGCCGATTGCGTTGAGGCGGCGCTCACGGGCCGCGTCCCGGCACGTCTGCCGACCTGGCTGTCGTAGCGACTTCGCCGCGGGCTTAGGCGCCGCGCGGCGGTGCCGTCGAGGCGCGCGGCACCAGGTGACAGGCAAGCTCCACCCGTCGCGGCGGCGCCGGGATACCGGAGAGCGTGTCGCGCAAGAGGTCGAGCGCGACGGAACCGATCTCGCGCATCGGGATGTGCATCGTCGTCAGCGGCGGATTGAGGAAGGCCGCCTGCGGCAGATCATCCATGCCCATGACCGAGACATCGCCTGGAACCGAAAAGCCCTTCTGCTGGATGCCGAGCATGGCCCCGACCGCGAGGCTGTCGCCGGCTGCGAGCACGGCGGTGAAATCCAGCCCCCGCTCCGAAATCCGCTGCGTCAGCGCCTGTATCGCAAGCTCCGGCAGCCAGTCCTCGACGGTGACGAGCAAGTCGTCGGTAGCGGGCAGGCCTTTCGCGAGCAGCCCGTCGCGCCAGCCCTCGTAGCGCCGCTCAATCGTACGGCGCCCCGGCCGCATCAGGAACAGGATGCGCTCGTGGCCCAGCTCGATCAGATGGTCGGTCGCAAGCCGCGCGCTCGATCGGTTGCAGGGCGTGACGCTCGATAGCCGCATATAAGGATCGTCGCTGTTCAAGAGCACAACCGGCTTGTCGAAGCCGCGGGTGGCGGCAATCATGCCCTCATCGTCGATGGTGAGAAACAAGAGACCGGCGACTTGCTCGTCCTCTTCGGCCTCGGCAAGAACGGCCAACTCTTCGTTTCGATCCGCGATTGGCCGGGTGACGATTTCGAGATCCAACGCGTGGGCCCGCTCCTTCAACCCCTCCAGCACATAGTGGGTAAACTGGTTGCGCACATAGTCGATCATGGCTGCACTCGACGCCGCCACGATGACCTTCTGACCGGCGACCGCCGTGGGGATCACGTAGTTGGCGTTCTTGGCCGCTTCCAGCACCTTCTGGCGGATTTCCGCGCGCACGCCCTTTTCGCCAGCAAGGGCGCGGGAGGCGGTGCTCAAGGAGACGCCGCAGGCTTCCGCGATGTCCTCCAGCCGAACGCGTTTGCTCTTCTTGCCGCGTTTGCCCGGCAGCGGTTTTGCGATCATGTGATCCTCCCTTGCCACAATATTGGGAAAAATTTTCATGTTGCGCAAGAAAAAACATCGTGCCTTTATCTTTCTCAAGAAAGCCGAGGGAAGAGCGGCTTAAGGAGGAGGAGTGCCATGGGCCTCAACGCCCACGATATTCGCACGGGTCTCGATCGTCTTGTCGGCGGTATGACCGGTCTCAAGCATGACGGCCGGTTCGATGAACCGAACCTCGACGGGACCGCAGGCGACTACATCAGCTTCGACAGCTGGGAATGGCCGCAGGGTGTTGGCCTCTATGGCCTGATCAAGCTCTGGCTGTTTACCGGCCGCGAGGACATCCGTCAGCTTATCGAAGGCTGGTATGAAGGACGCGTTGCTGCCGGGCTTCCGGAACTCAACGTCAACACGACCGCGCCGATGCTCGGCCTCTCGGTTCTCTGGGCCAAATCCAGGAATCCCCGCTGGAAGCCGCTGCTCGACGACTGGGCAAACCGGGTGATGAGCGAAATGGGCCGGACGCCGGAAGGCGGATTCGAGCACCATGTCTCCGACAAGGTGAATGACAACGAGCTCTGGGACGACACGCTCTATATGGTCGCCCTGTTCCTCGCCTCCTATGGCCAGGCGAGTGGCCGGCGCGAACTGGTCGACGAGGCCTCACGGCAGTTTCTCGTCCATGCCCGCTACCTTGCCGACACCCAGTCGGGCCTCTGGTTCCATGGCTGGACCTTCGACGGCCGGCACAATTTCGCCCGCGCCCGCTGGGCCCGCGGCAATGCCTGGATCACCGCCGGCATGCTCGATTTCTTCGACCTCGCGGAACTCGCCCCACCGGTCAAGGAATACCTGCGCGGCGTGCTCGTCACCCAGGTCGAGGCACTGCTGCCGCTGCAGGCCGCTTCCGGCGCCTGGCGCACGCTGCTCGACGACGCGACCTCCTATGAGGAAATTTCCGCGACGGCCGGCATCGGCTATGGCCTGCTCAAGGGCTATCGGCTCGGCTATGGAACGCCCGCCTGGAGAGCCGCCGGTCTGCGCGCGCTTGAAGTCGTGATGCGCAACATCGATGAAAGCGGCACCGTGCTCAACGTCTCCTACGGCACACGCATGGGCCACGACCTGCAATTCTACAAGGACATCCCAATTCAGCCGACCGGCTATGGCCAGGCACTGGCAATCCTGTGTCTCTCCGAAGCCCTGCAGCATGTCGGCGCGGAAGGACAGGCAGCATGACGATGAAGGTTCTCTACGGGGCCAACCCCGAGGATATCAAAGGCTACGACACCGCGCGGCTGCGCCGCGAGTTCCTGATCAGCGATCTCTTTGCGGAAGACGTGGTGAACTTCACCTATACCCATGTCGACCGCCTGATCCTCGGCGGTGCCATGCCGAAAACAAAGAGCGTCTCCTTCGGCTCCGGCGCCGATATCGGCACGCCTTATCTGCTTTCGGCGCGCGAGATGGGCATCGCCAATCTTGGCGGCACCGGGACGATCACCGTCGACGGTAAGAACTTCGTGCTCGAAAATCGCGACGTTCTCTATGTCGGGCGTGGCGCAAAGGAGATCGTCGTTGCAAGCGAGACCGCCGACCGCCCGGCGCGCTTCTACATGAACTCGGTTCCCGCCGGTGCCGATCTGCCACACCGGCTGATCAAGAGGGCGGAGGCAAAGGCGCTTGAGCTCGGCGACGTCAAGCGCTCGAACAAGCGGCGCCTCGTCATGTACATCCATCCGGAAGTCATGCCCTCCTGCCTGCTTCTGATGGGCATTACCGATCTGGCCGAAGGCAGCGCCTGGAACACCATGCCGCCGCATGTGCACGAGCGGCGCATGGAGGCCTATTGCTACTTCGACATGGCGCCGGAAGACCGCATCGTCCACGTGATGGGCGAGCCGGAGGAGACCCGGCACCTGATCGTCGCAAACGGCGACGCAGTGCTTTCGCCCGCCTGGTCGATCCATATGGGCGCCGGCACCGGCCCCTATGCCTTCGTCTGGGGCATGACCGGCGAGAACCAGGAATACAACGACGTCACCCCCGTAGCCTTGGCTGAGCTGAAATGAGCGATACGATTTTCCATCTGAAGAAGAACCTCGCCGCGGAGCAGGCCATTGGCTACTGGCAGCTCGGCGCAATCGCCGAGGAGCGCTTCGACGTGCCGGACCAGCCGATGAAGGGCGAAATGGACCCCTTCTTCTTTCTGACCAAGCACAAGAACTTCATTCCGCACGAGTACCCCTGCCGGACGATTTTTGCCGAAAAGTTTCGCGGCAAGCGGCCGCAGGTGCGCGGCACATTCGAGGCCAGCCGCTGGTGGCTGCCCTTCGGATCGCCGCGGCTCGACCTCTCCGGCTTCTGGTTCCGGCCGACACGGCTTGCAACCTGGGCCCGCACCTCGATCGAGGCCGACACGGCTGGCACCGCCAAGATTCGCCTGGGCACCTGCGGCGGTGCAGTGCTCTTCCTGAACGGCGCAGAGGTGGGCTGGATGGCGCCCTATAGCCGCAATCTCGAGGCCAAGGCCGAATTCGATCTTGAGCTCAAGGCCGGGCTCAACGAAGTCACGATCTTCTTCGACGACCTCGCCGAGCGCGACGCGCGTTATTTCTTCCAGTTCGACTATCTCTCGGGACCGCCGGCGCGCGTAGCGCTGCCCGTTCCCTGCCCGAGTGCGGCCGCCGCCGATATCGAGACCGCACTCGACGGCATGCATTTCGAACGGACCGCCTATTTCGAGGGCGACATCACCCTTCTCTTCGCCGCCGCCCTGCCGCTCGATGTCAAGGTCAATGTCGCGGTCGAAGGCGACTTCATGTCGACCGAGCGCTTCGACCACGACTTCGTGCTGAAGGCCGGCGACAAGAGGCTAGTTGTCGGACCATCGGAAGAGACACCGGCCGATTTCCGCCATTTCCGCATCACGCTTGATGCCGGCGGCTTCGTTGCGTCGCGCTCTCTTGGTGTCGAGATCTGCCACGCCGGCCGCCAGGGCAAACCGTCGGAGACGCTTGCGCGTCGCATTACCGAGACGCTCGACGAGATCTCGGGCTTTTCCGAACGTGACACGGTCCGCGCCTTCGCCCGGCTTGCCAGCGGTCGCGGCGATACCGACACCGACGCGATGATCGAGGAAATTCTGCCCTCAATCGAGGACTGCCACGACTGCGCCGACTTCTCGCTGGTGCCGTTGATCTGGTCGCGCACCACATGGGGCCAGGATATCGGCGAAAAGACGCGCGATCGCATCGATCAGGCGATCCTTGGCTTCCGCTACTGGATGGATGAACCCGGCAACGACGTGCAGTGGTATTTCTCCGAAAACCACGCGCTTCTGTTCCACACTTCGGCCTATCTCGCCGGCCATCTCTTCCCCGAGGCGACCTTCCGTCGCTCCGGCCGCAAGGGCAGCGAGCAAAGCACCGTCGGTGCTGCCCGCGTTCGCGCCTGGCTCGATCACTTCGAAGCCTGGGAAATGGCGGAGTTCAACTCCGCGCCTTATTTCCCGATCGACCTCAAAGGCCTGACGGCACTGGCGGCACTCTCGCCCGACGCCGACATCGCCGACCGCGCCAAGAAGGGCATCGTGCGCCTCTGCGAGATTATCGCCCGCTCGGCCCATCACGGCATGGTGACGGCAGCCCAGGGGCGCTCCTACGAGCACACGCTCTGCGCCGGCCGCTCGCTCGAACTCTCGGGCGTCGCGCGCCTGCTCTGGGGCAAGGGCTGGTACGGCCGCCGCGTGCATGCACTGCCGCAGCTTGCCGTCTGCCTGCGTGACCACGGCCTGGTGGTGCCGGAGGCGCTTGCCACCGTCGCCTGCCATGAGGACGATGCAGCCCATCAGGAGTGGCGCTTCGCCCAGGGCGAAAACCGCTTTGCGGCGCTCTACCATTACAAAGGCCGCCATTTCGCCATGGGCTCGGCGGCGCATTATCGCTGGAACGAATGGGGCTATCAGGAAACGGTGCTGCACCTGCGCCTTGGCCAACGCCCCGAAGCGGCGATCTGGATCAACCATCCGGGCGAGACCATTCAGTTCGGGTACGGCCGGCCATCCTATTGGGGTGGTTGCGGCACCCTCCCTCGTGCCCACCAGTACAGGGGGCTGGCCGTACTCGACTTTGCGACCGTCAGCGAACAGCCGGACTTCACCCATGCGTGGTTCCCGGTCGCCGAGTTCGACGAGAGCAGGGTCAAGGGCAAGCTGGCACTTGCGCGCAGCGGCCGTGGCGCCGTTGTCCTGATCGGCGCAACCGAACTGTTACCGGTGACCGATGGCCCGTCAGCGAATGCGGAGCTGCGTCAGGCCGGTCACAAGACGCGCTGGATCGTCCGGGTTTGCGAAACCGAAGAGCTTTCCGGGGTGGAAACGAAGTTTGCCGGGCTCTCCGTCGAGGAAACTGCCGACGGTGCTTTCGTCATCAACGATCCGGACTATGGTCGCGTCGTCTTCCGCAACGACGGTTCGACGGAAGCCGAAGGGCGCATTATCGCCGCCAAGGATTTCACCGTGGCAGGCGAGGCAACCATGCTCGCCGCCGGCTAGGCGGACGAAGAATTGCGCCGGCCGGGGAAGCCGGCGCCATCCCAAACGAGCGGGAGGAAGCTCGTGTATGGATAAGTGGAGGAGAAAGACAATGAAGAAGACCGGAACGACGCTCGCGGCGCTCGCCGTCGGGCTCCTGACGTCGACGGCGGCAATGGCCGGCGACGTGCGCATCATGTGGTACTCCGATGGCGTCGAAGGCGAGGTGTTGAAGGACCTGCTCGACCGCTTCATGAAGGAGAACCCCGGGATCAACGTGATCCTCGACAACGTGTCCTACAGCGTCGTCAAGGAGCAGCTGCCGGTGCAGCTCGAAGCCGGCAACGGCCCCGATATCGCCCGCGTCACCAACCTCAAGGCCCAGAGCCAGCACTGGCTCGACCTTAGGCCGCTGGTTGCCGATCCCACCTATTGGGACCAGAATTTCGGCGGGCAGGCAGACTGGATGCGCCCGGACGGATCGAACCAGATCTCCGGTTTCATGACCCAGATCACGATTGCCGGCGGCTTTGCCAACAAGACGCTGTTCGACCAGGCGGGCGTCGCGATCCCCGGCAAGGATGCGACCTGGGACGACTGGGCGAAGGCAGCCAAGCAGGTGGCCGAAAACCAGCAGGTTCCCTTCCCGATGGCGCTCGACCGTTCCGGTCACCGCCTCAGCGGCCCGAACCTTGCCTATGGCGGCAACTACATCGGCGCCGACGGCAAGCCGGCGCCGCTTGATGATGGCTCGAAGAACTTCCTGAAGACCTTCGTCGGCTGGGTTGCCGACGGCACGATGAGCAAGGACGTTTGGGTTTCGGCCGCCGGCTCCACCTATCGCGCCGCCGCCGACGACTTCATCAACGGACAGCTCGTCTACTACTATTCCGGTTCCTGGCAGGTTCCGAACTTCTCGACGAAGATCGGAACCAACTTCGACTGGGTGGCGACCGGCAGTCCCTGCGGCCCGGCGAACTGCACCGGCATGACCGGCGGCGCGGGTCTGGTGGCGGTCAAATACACCAAGAACCCGAAGGAAGTGGCCAAGGTGATGGACTATCTCGCGAGCGAACCGATCGTGAAGGAGTTCTCCGAGCGCACCCTGTTCCTGCCTGCGCATACGGGCGTGCTTGCCAAGGAGCTCGACTTCAAGACCGACGACCCCCAGGCAAAGGCGGCGCTCAACGGCTTCGTCGAGGCGAGCAAGTCGCTCTCCGACGAGGCGCGCAAGCTGCCCGGCTGGCTATGGTCCGACGCCGTCTACGGCGCGCTCGTCACCCGCGTCAGCCAGGCTGCTGCCGGCGAGATGACGGTCGACGAAGCGTTCACGCGCATCGATAGCGATATCGCCACCAAGGTGAAAGATAGCGGCAACTGATCCGGGCGATCGATACCCGGTTTCCGACGGCGTGACGTATCATGCCGTCGGATCAACCGCCGACACACCAGTAAGCATAAGCTTACATAATGCTGACATCCGGCAAGCAGCGCTTGCCCGCCTCTTGCGGGCAGCAGATCACAATCCGGCGACGATCGTTGCGCTACAAAGCGCGACCGGTGGCGAGGTAGCAAACGATGAAGGCAGATGTTCTAAGAGGAGGCGGCTCACGCCTTGGCGAGGCGGTCATGGTGCCCGTGCGCCTGCTGATGGGCGCCGTCGATGCGCCGCTCCGCTTCGTGCAGCGCCGGCTCGGCATCGGCGGCATGGCGACCTTCTTCCTGCTGCCGAACATGCTGATCTTCGGCATATTCGTGCTGCTGCCGTTCTTCATCAACTTCGCCTATTCCATGACCGGCGGAACAGCCCTCTTCCTCCCCGACCGAAGCTTCGTCGGCGGCGACCAATATGCGCGGCTCTTCGACTGCGCCAACTACACCAACCCGAACAGCTGCGCCGAAGACACGTTCTGGACCGCCGTCGGCAACACCGCCTGGTTCGTGGTGCTGCAGGTCACCCTGATGATCCTGTTCTCGCTAGTGACGGCGCTGATCCTCAACCGCGACCTGATGGCGCGCAGCTTCTGGCGGGCGGTGTTCTTCTTCCCCGTGCTGCTCTCGCCCGTCGTCGTCGGCCTGATCTGGAAATGGATTCTGCAGCGTCAGGGCCTGCTCAACTTCGGCCTCTACGGCCTTGGCTTCGATCCCTATACCTGGCTCAACGACCGCAACTGGTCCTTTGCGGCAACCGTCGGCGTTTCGATCTGGGCGCATATGGGTTTCTATACGCTGATCCTGCTTGCCGGCCTGCAGGCGATCCCGAAGGATCTCTATGAAGCGGCCGAGATGGACGGCACCCGTCCGGCGCGCGCCTTCTGGCGCATCACCTTGCCACTGCTGATGCCCAACCTGCTCGTCGTCATCGTGCTCGTCTTGATCCGCGCAGTGCAGATCTTCGACGAGATCTACGTGCTGACCGGCGGGGGTCCAGGCACCAGCACACTCTATATCACGCAATACATCTACGAGACCGGCTTCGCGACGCAGTTGCGCAATCCCGGCCTTGCCGCAGCCGCCTCGATCCTGATGGGCGCCGTGCTGGTTGTCCTCACCCTGGTCCAGCTCGGCCTTGGCCGCAAAGGCGAGAAGAAGGGAGCCCGAAAATGAGCCGCCTTGCCGAATTCATCTTTCGACGTCGCGGCCGCAATGGCTGGCACTGGACCGATATCGTCACCTGGGTCTGGCTCATCGGCGGTCTCTTCATCATGTTCGGTCCGGCCGTCTGGCTCGTCGGCTCCTCCTTCAAGTCTCCGGCGGCCCTTGCCGAATTTCCGCCGACGATCATGCCCTATGTAACGCAGAAGGCGACCGTCGAAGGTTACGACAAGCCGCTCGACCTCTACGAGGTGACGCTGCCGGATGGCAGCAAGAAGGTGCTCGCCGAGGTTCGCCGCATCGGCATCGTCAGCCAGATGGTCGCGCCGGAAAAGCCGACCGAGATCGTCAAGGTCAACATCGCCGAGCGCACGCCGGTGCGTACAATGTCCTTCGCCACGTCGAACTACAGCGAGCCCTTCACCCATTTCGATTTCGTCCGCTATCTCTGGAACTCCGTTTTCGTCACGGTGACGGCGACGGTGATCACGCTCATCGTCAATTCGATGGCCGCCTTTGCGCTCAGCAAATACGAGTTCCGCGGCCGCACCTTCGCGATGCTCTTGATCCTCGCCACCCTGATGGTGCCGCTGTCGGTGATCATGGTGCCGCTCTATTCGATCGTCTCGGCGCTTGGTCTGTTCAACAATCTCTGGGGCGTGATCCTGCCAACGGTCGCGACGCCGACCGGCGTCTTCATCCTGCGCCAATACATGCTGACCATCCCCGACGAGCTGATCGACGCCGCGCGCATGGACAAGGCATCGGAGTGGCAGATTTACTGGCGCATCATCCTGCCGCTGACGGCACCTGCGCTCGCCGTGCTTGCGATCTTCTCCGTCGTCTGGCGCTGGAACGACTTCCTCTGGCCGCTGATCGTGCTCTCCCGCAAGGAACTCTATACGCTGCAGGTCGGCTTAAGCATCTATTCAGGAGAGCTGAACGTGCAGTGGCATTTCATTCTCGCCATGACGGTCGTGACCATGATCCCGGTCGTCCTGGTCTTCATCTTCCTGCAACGCTTCATCACCACCGGCATTGCCGGCACCGGACTGAAATAAGGGGGCACCCATGGGCCACATCAAGCTTACCAATGTGACCAAGTCGTTCGGCGCCGTCGACGTGCTTCATGGCATCAACCTGGATATCAAGGACGGCGAGCTCGTCGTCTTCGTCGGCCCCTCCGGCTGCGGCAAGTCCACGCTTCTGCGCATGATCGCCGGGCTGGAAAAGCCGACAGGCGGAGAACTCGCGATCGATGGCAAGGTGGTCAACGACGTGCCGGCCGCCGACCGCGGCCTCGCCATGGTCTTCCAGTCCTACGCACTCTATCCGCATATGAGCGTGCGCCAGAACCTCGCCTTCGGCCTCGAAAACACCCGGATGCCGAAGACGGAGATCGCCGAGCGTATTGGGGAAGCGGCGCGCATGCTCGAGATCGAGCCCTATCTCGAGCGCCGCCCCGGGCAACTTTCGGGTGGCCAGCGCCAGCGCGTCGCGATCGGCCGCGCGATCGTGCGCCGCCCCGTTGCCTTCCTGCTCGACGAGCCGCTGTCGAACCTCGACGCTGAACTGCGCGGCTCCACCCGCGCCGAGCTTGCGGCCCTCCACGCCCGGCTGTCGGCAACGATGATCTATGTGACACACGACCAGGTAGAGGCGATGACGCTCGCCGACCGCATCGTCGTCCTGCGCGCCGGCCGCATCGAGCAGATCGGCACGCCGCTCGAACTCTATAACAAGCCGGCCAACCGCTTCGTCGCCGGTTTCATCGGCTCGCCGCACATGAATTTCCTTGAAGGTACGCTGGAAGCGGCCGGCGCCGGCACGGCGGTCGCGACGCTGAAGGGCGGGCATCGGCTGCAGGTTCCAATCACAGACAACGCGGCGGCAAGCGGTTCACCCATCACGCTTGGCGTCCGGCCGCAGCACATCACGCTTGATGCCGGTGAAAGCGGCATTCCCGCCAAGATCCGCCTCGTCGAGGCGCTCGGTTCCGAAACCGTGCTGCATGCCGATGTCGCCGGCCAGAAGATCCTGGTCGTCGCCCCCGGTCAGCATGACCTGGCACCGGGATCCGACATCAGGCTGTCGCTCGCGGCTGCCCCCATACACCTCTTCAACGACAAGGGGCTTCGCCTTGAACGCGCTGTTTGACCTCACAGGCAAGACCGCCCTCGTCACCGGCGCCCGCACCGGCCTCGGCCAGGGCATGGCCCTGGCACTCGCGCGGGCCGGCGCCGATATCGCCGCCCTCGGTTCGACGCCCATGCCGGAGACGGCAGCGCTGGTACGAGAGGCGGGTGTTCGCTTTCACGAACTGACCGTCGATCTCTCCAGGCCTTTCGACGCGGCGTCGGCGATCGGCGACGTCGTGGCCGCCCTCGGCGGCATCGACATCCTCGTCAACAATGCCGGCATCATTCGCCGCGCCGACCTGCTCGACTATTCCGAGGAAGACTGGGACAGTGTGCTCGACGTCAACTTGAAGGCGGCCTTTCTGCTGTCGCAGGCCGCAGCCAGACACATGGTCTCGACCGGACGCGCCGGCCGCATCGTCAATGTCGCCTCGATGCTGACCTTCCAGGGCGGCGTCCGCGTGCCGGCGTATGCCGCCTCGAAGCACGGCATCGCCGGCCTCACCAAGGCAATGGCCAACGAGCTGGCACCGCGCGGGATTACCGTCAATGCGATCGCGCCGGGCTACATGGCGACCGACAACACCGAGGCGCTGCGCAACGACCCCGATCGCAACGCCCAGATCTCCGCCCGCATTCCGATGGGGCGCTGGGGCACGCCCGACGATCTCGCGACCGCCGTGCTCTTCTTCGCAGCACCCGCCTCCGGCTATGTCACCGGAACGGTGCTGCCGGTCGATGGCGGCTGGCTCGTTCGCTAGGCGCCACCAATGTCCTTCTCCGCCGAGCGCCTGCGCACGCTTCTCGGTCTCGCTGATACGGAACTGTTCCTGGATGTCTGCGTGATGGAGGATCGTGGTTCTTACATCGTCGAGAGGCTGCGCTTTCGCACACCTCGCAACGGCGCTGAAATCCGCGGCTTTCTGACACGACCACCCGTCAACGACGGGCCTCGACCAGCGATCCTCTACGCCCACGCCCATGGCGGACGCTACGAGATCGGCGCGAACGAACTGCTTGGTGGCCGGCCGGCACTGCTCAGCCCGCCTGGGCCCGTTCTCGCGGAGCACGGCTTCGTTACCCTGTGCATCGACATGCCGACGTTCGGAGAGCGCTCGATCGTAAGAGAGAGCGCCGCGACGAAGGCTGCCCTCTGGTATGGCGGAACCGTTTTCGGCCAGATGCTTTCCGAACAGCAGGCAGCGCTCACTTGGCTTTCAATGCGTGACGACGTCGACCCCGCGCGCATCGGCATGACCGGGATCTCCATGGGCGCCACCCTTTCCTACTTCCTGGCTGCGCTCGACCCGCGGATCGCGGCAATCGCCCACCTCTGCTGCTATGCGGATTTCGCCACGCTCGTCGCAACCGGCGCTCACGATCTGCACGGCCATTATCTCACGATCCCCGGTCTGCTCATGGAGACCTCGACTGGCGAAATCGCCGGGCTCGTTGCACCGCGGCCACAATTGATCTGTGTGGGGCTCGACGATCCGCTGACGCCGCCGCAGGCGGTGGAGCAGGCCCATGCCGCAACGCGCGCCGCCTATCGGGCGGCTGGCGCCGAGCGCAACTTATCCTTGGTTGCAGAGCCCGGCATCGGCCACGTCGAAACTCCGACCATGCGGGAGGCGGTTCTGGCCTTCCTCTCCCACCACCTCGGCGCGCCAGTCAGCGACTGAGGAAACCAACTCGTCGTGCGCGGGCGGCCAGCATGGCTTTCAGGCTTCCCGAAGGTCGATCGTGCCGACCTTCTTGCCCCGTCACCACCGGTCCGATCAGGATTTCGTGATGTCGCAGTCACGATTTTTCATTCATCGAAACAACCCCTTCGAGAATCACCAGAAAGCGAGTACTCTGAGGGAACATTGCGCATGGGACGCCGTTTATTCGAATGAGCGAGCCGATAAGCAGCGATCCCCGTCTCAGCCAGCGGCCGCGGGAGAGCATGATGCAAAAGAGCGAATGCGACGTTTTTGATCTCTTCTCGGAGATCTATACCAGTGCAGCGCAAGAAGAAATCAGCCTTCAAGAATACCTCCTCGCATGTCGCGACGACAAAAGCATGTATGCCACCGCGCAAGAGCGGATGGTCACTGCCATCGGTAATCCAACCCTGATCGATACCAGCGCGGACGAACGCCTCGGCCGCATCTTTTCAAACCGTACCGTCAAGATCTATCCATCCTTCGCCGATTTCTACGGCATGGAAGACACGATCGAGCGGATCGTCGGTTACTTCCGCTACGCCGCCCAGGGGCTCGAGGAGCGCAAACAGATCCTCTACCTGCTCGGACCGGTCGGCGGCGGCAAATCGTCACTCGCCGAGCGGCTGAAGAAACTGATGGAGCAGCAGCCGATCTACACGCTGGCAGTCGGCGGCAAGGTCAGCCCCGTCTTCGAATCCCCCCTCGGCCTCTTTCACCCCGACCGCATGGCCGACTTGCTCGAAGACAAATACGGGATCGGCAGGCGCCGTCTGACCGGTCTGATTTCGCCCTGGGCGACGAAGCGGCTTGACGAAGTCGACGGCGATATCTCCAAGTTCAGTGTGGTCAAGCTGATGCCATCGCGGCTGCGCCAGGTGGCGATCGCGAAGACGGAACCCGGCGACGAGAACAACCAGGACGTTTCCTCGCTGGTCGGCAAGGTGGACATCCGCCAGCTTGAAAACTACAGCCAGGCTGACCCCGACGCCTATTCCTACAGCGGCGGCCTCAACCGGACGACGCAGGGCCTGCTCGAGTTTGTCGAAATGTTCAAGGCGCCGATCAAGGTCCTGCATCCCTTGCTGACGGCGACCCAGGAAGGCAATTACAACGGCACTGAAAGCTTCGGAGGGTTCCCCTATCAGGGCATCGTCGTTGCGCACTCCAATGAGTCCGAATGGCTGCAGTTCAAGAACAACAAGAACAACGAGGCCTTCCTCGACCGCATCCTGGTCGTCAAGGTTCCCTACTGCCTGCGCGTTACCGAGGAGCGGCAGATCTACGAGAAGCTGCTGCGCGAAAGCGAGCTCACCAAGAGCCCCTGCGCGCCGGAAGTGCTGGAAAGCCTCAGCCGCTTTACCGTCTCGACCCGGCTTGCCCGCCACGAGAACTCGCCGCTCTATACCAAGATGCGGGTCTATGACGGCGAGAACCTGAAGGACACCGATCCCAAGGCGAAGTCCGTTCAGGAATATCGCGACGCCGCCGGCGTCGACGAGGGCATGACCGGCATCAGCACACGCTTTGCCTTCAAGGTGTTGTCCGAGACCTTCAACTACGACACCAAGGAGGTCGCGGCCGATCCCGTGCACCTCATGTATATCCTGGAACAGGCGATCCGCCGCGAACAGTTCCCGAAGGAGACCGAGGCGAGCTATCTCGATTTCATCAAGTCCGAGCTTGCCTCGCGCTACGCCGAATTCATCGGCCACGAAATCCAGAAGGCCTATCTCGAATCCTACAGCGAATACGGTCAGAACCTCTTCGACCGTTACATCGCCTATGCCGACGCCTGGCTGGAAGACCAGGACTTCAAGGATCCCGACACGGGGCAGATCCTCAACCGGGAGATCCTCGACAGCGAGCTGTCGCAGATCGAAAAGCCGGCCGGCATTGCGAACCCCAAGGACTTCCGCAACGAGGTCGTAAAGTTCACCCTGCGCGCCCGCGCCAAGAACCATGGGCGCAACCCCTCCTGGACGAGCTACGAGAAGCTTCGCGACGTGATCGAGAAGCGCATGTTCGGCCAGGTCGAAGACCTGCTGCCGGTCATCAGCTTCGGCTCGAAGAAGGACAGCGCCTCCGAGAAGCAGCATGCCGAATTCGTCCAGCGCATGACCGAGCGCGGCTATACCGAGCGTCAGGTCCGACGGCTGGTCGATTGGTACATGCGGGTCAACAAGGCGGGCTGACGATGCCGAAGCAGGGGATTGGTATATGCCGAATTTCATCGACCGGCGGCTCAATCCGAAGGATAAGAGCCTCGGCAACCGACAGCGTTTTCTGAAACGGGCCCGCGAGGAACTCAAGCGGGTCATCAAGGAACAGGTCAAATCCGACAGGATCATCGACGTCGATGCCGCGCACGGCGTACCGATGCCGACCGACGGTGCCAGTGAGCCGACATTCCAGCCGGCCCGCGGCAGCGGCGAACGCAATTATGTGCTTCCCGGCAACAAGCAGTTTTCGGCCGGCGACCGCCTGCCGAAGCCGGAAGCGGGTGGGGGTGGAGGCGGCAAGGGCCGCCCCGGGACCGGAGAAAGCGAAGACGACTTCCAGTTCATCCTGTCGCGCGAAGAGGTGCTGGATCTCTTCTTTGAGGATCTGGAATTGCCCGACATGGTCAAGCTCAGCCTCAAGGAAACGGTGACGTTCAAACCGCGTCGCGCAGGCTTTGCCACCGCCGGCACGCCGACCAACATCAATGTCGGGCGGACGATGCGCAACAGCTTCGGCCGGCGCATGGCGCTGCATCGGCCCAAGGAAAAGGAACTGACCGTCCTTTCCGAGGAGATCGCGCGGCTGGAGGCGGCGCCGGAGATTTCGCCGAAGGACCGCCAGAGGCTCAGCGAGCTTCGCAGCGAACTGGAGAGGATCGAGCGCAAGCGGCGGCGCATTCCCTATGTCGACCCGGTCGACATCCGCTTCAACCGCTTCGAACAGCAGCCGCTGCCGAACGCTAATGCGGTGATGTTCTGCCTGATGGATGTCTCGGCCTCCATGGGCGAACGCGAAAAGGATCTCGCCAAGCGCTTCTTCGTGCTTCTGCACCTGTTCCTGAAACGGCGCTACGAACGGATCGACATCGTCTTCATCCGTCACACGGACGAGGCCCGCGAGGTCGACGAGGAGACGTTCTTCTACAGCACCCAGAGCGGCGGCACGATCGTCTCGACCGCGCTCGAGGAGATGATCAGGATCATCGAGGACCGCTACCCCTCGCAGATCTGGAATATCTATGCCGCGCAGGCCTCCGACGGCGACAACATCATCGGCGACAGCGAGCATTGCGCAGCGCTCCTCCGGGAGAAACTGACGAAGCTCTGCCAGTACTACGCCTATGTCGAGATCATCGACGAGCGAGAGACGGAGATCTTCGGATCGACGGACAACGGCACTGCGCTCTGGCGTGCCTATCGCACGGTGGATGGCGAGAAGTCGAATTTCCAGATGACGCGCATCGCCAAGCCCGCCGATATCTACCCGGTCTTCCGCAGGCTCTTTGCCCGGCAGCCGGCCACACGCACCCGGAAATGAGGGGACGACCGGATGGCTCGACGTGCGACTTCAGGCCTCCTGTTCCAGGGCTCGGACTGGAACTTCACGACCCTTTCGCGTGCCTATGACGCGATCGAGCAAGTCGCGCTTGAGGAAATGGGCCTCAGCGTCTACCCGAACCAGCTGGAGATCATCACCTCCGAGCAGATGCTCGACGCCTATTCCTCGGTCGGCATGCCGCTCATGTACCAGCACTGGTCCTTCGGCAAGCGCTTCGCCTATGAGGAGCACCACTATCGCAAGGGGCACCGCGGCCTCGCCTATGAGCTGGTGATCAATTCCAACCCCTGCATCACCTATCTCATGGAAGAAAACACGATGGCGATGCAGGCGCTGGTCACGGCGCATGCCGCGTTCGGCCACAATCATTTTTTCAAGAACAACTACCTCTTCCGCCAGTGGACCGATGCCGGTGCGATCCTGAGCTACATGGATTTCGCCAAGAAATACGTGACCAAATGCGAGGAGCGGCACGGCACCGCCGCCGTCGAGGCGATCCTCGATTCGGCCCATGCGCTGATGGACCAGGGCGTCTTCCGCTATCGCCGGCCGCCGCGGCTCTCCTCCGAAAAAGTTCGGGAACGGGCGCGGGAACGGCTGGAATATGAGGAACAGACCTATAGCGATCTCTGGCGAACGCTGCCGCAGACGGCCGAGAGCCATGACCCGGCCGAGGCCGAGCGGGACGCTTCCGAGCGCAAGAAGGTGCTGAACCTGCCGGAAGAGAACCTGCTCTATTTTCTCGAGAAACACAGCCTGATCCTGGAGCCGTGGCAGCGGGAATTGCTCCGGATCGTTCGGGTCATCGCGCAATATTTCTACCCGCAGCGGCAGACGAAGGTGATGAACGAGGGCTGCGCGACCTTCGTCCACTACACCATCATCAACCGGCTCTACGACCAGGGCCGGATTGGCGAGGGCCACATGCTGGAACTCTTGCAGAGCCACTCCAACGTCGTCTTCCAGCCGGATTTCGACGACCGGCGCTATCCCGGCATCAACCCCTATGCGCTCGGCTTTGCAATGATGCAGGACATCCAGCGGATCGCCACCGAGCCGACGGCCGAGGACCGCGACTGGTTTCCGTCCTTTGCCGGCAACGGCGACTGGATGGAGACGCTGCGCGATGCCTGGGCCAACCACCGCGACGAATCCTTCATCCTGCAGTATCTGAGCCCGGCCGTGATGCGCAAATTCCGGCTGTTCCATCTCGCGGACCGCGCTTCCGAGCGTTTTGTCGAGGTCGCGTCGATCCACAACGAACGCGGCTATTCGGCGGTTCGCTCGGCGCTTTCCAACAGCTACGACGTCGCCGCCAACCAGCCTGATATTCAGGTGATGGACGTCGATCTGCTGGGGGACCGGCACCTTCGATTGCAGCACAACATCAAGAGCGGCATCGTGCTCGAAGAGGGCAGCCGTAACGCGACGTTGCGTCATGTGCGCCACCTCTGGGGCTACGAGGTCAGCCTCGCCGGCGTCGACCCGCAAACCGGCCGCACAGTGTATGAGTATTCGACGGCAAAGGATGGCTGAGCAAGACGCGAGCGGGCTGCCTCTCCCCGTTAATGCCGACAAGGGCGGCGCCCTGGGTGGGCACAAACGGGCATCACAAGAATTCAGGGCAGACATTAGAATTATTTGGTCTTATGGCAGCCTCAAGCACGTGCGCGCTGCGCCGCGAGGCGCAACCCGGGTCTACGCCTCCAAGGAAAAGATTTTCCGTCTCAGCCGGCGAGCGCGTCTTGTGCCAGAGGTGGCGACAAGGCCGCTGCCTGCTGTGCTGCCGCAGCAGCCAGCCATTCGCTGAACGCCTGCATCGCCGGCGTGACCGGACGTGATTTCAGCCGCGTCAGCCAGTAGCTACCCATCGAGGTGTGGACGTCGAAAGGCTGTCGGATCGTGCCGTTCGACAGCAACCGCGAGAACATCAGTGGGGGCGCGAGTGCCACGCCAATCCCCTGGGCTGCAGCCTCCATCATCGCCAGCGAACTATCGAAGACGATGCCCTTCAGCAGCGGCGCCGGATAGGCAATGCCGGCCGCTTCGAACCAATTCACCCATTCGTCGGCCCGGTAGGACCTGAGCAGCGTTTCGTTCAGGAGATCGGCGGGCGTCTTCAGTCGATCGGCGATCTCGGGAATGCAGAGCACGGAAAGCGGCGCCTCGAAGAGCCGCGTCGCCTCGATATTATGCCAGGAGCCGCCGCCGAAGCGGATGGCGAAATCCAAACCTTCCGCGGCCATGTCGACCCGGTTGTTGTTGGTCGAAAGGCGGACATCGATGAACGGGTATTTGGCCTGGAAGTCGGCAAGCCGCGGCAACAGCCAGCCGACGGCAAAGGTGCCGACGGCGCCGATCATCAGCACTTCGCGAATGTGCCCGGCCTCGAAGCGCTCGAGCATGTCGGCCATCCGATCGAAGGAATCCCGCAGCACCGGCAGCAATGCCTCCCCCTCCGCCGTGATCATCAGTCCGCGCGGCAATCGCTTGAACAGGGTGACGTTCAGCCGGCTTTCGAGCAGCTTCACCTGGTGGCTCACCGCAGCCTGCGTCACGCAGAGTTCGATCGCCGCGCGGGTGAAGCTCAAATGCCGCGCCGATGCCTCGAAGGCGCGCAGCGCATTGAGCGGAAGATATGGCCTGACCATGTATGCCCTAACTCATCTAATGGGTCTCGCAAATAAACGTGGTTTGTTGCTCGGGCACAATCCCTTTACGGTGAACTCCATCGGCTGACGCGGCTGTAGCTCGGCAGCATCAGCTCAGGAAGGTGCCGCCGATTGCGCCGCTTACGGGGATCGATCCCATGCGCCGTTTCGCCTGGCCATAGCGCCCAAACGCATCGTCTCCGCAGCCGACATCACGCATGCCGGCGAAGCCAAATGCCGTTCCAAGACAGGCCGCGAGCCGCACGGACATCCGTGCCGGCCAGCCCGTCTATTGCCCCAAAGGTCCGTTCCGCCCTTATGAAGTTCATCGCAAACCTGCTTGGTACATCCCTCAATCTCGTAACCGTCGTCGCACTCGCGGCGGCCACGGTCGTCGCAGCGTTGACGCGACACCTGCCCGATCACCGCACGCTCGCGCACTGGGAACCGGCAGTCACCACCCGCCTCTATGCCGGCGACGGCACGATGGTCGGAGAACTCGCGCGTGAACGCCGGCTGTTTCTGCCGATCGGCGCGATCCCCGTTCGCATCCGCCAGGCATTCCTTTCGGCCGAGGACAAGAATTTCTACGCCCATCCCGGAATTGATGTTGCGAGCATCGGCACGGCGCTTCTGTCCAATCTCGCCAACTACGGTTCCGGCCGTCGCATGATCGGCGGCTCGACGATCACGCAGCAAATCGCCAAGAATTTCCTCCTGTCTTCCGACCGGACGGTGGAGCGGAAGCTGCGCGAAGCGATCCTTTCGCTGCGGATCGACCAGACCTATTCCAAGGACCGTA
Source organism: Ensifer sp. 22460 (assembly GCF_052044935.1). Classification (NCBI taxonomy): domain Bacteria; kingdom Pseudomonadati; phylum Pseudomonadota; class Alphaproteobacteria; order Hyphomicrobiales; family Rhizobiaceae; genus Ensifer; species Ensifer sp. 22460. The sequence goes on along the minus strand of NZ_JBQENZ010000006.1, from coordinate 62,767 downwards.
TTCTCGAACTCTATCTCAACGACATCTATCTCGGGCGCGGCGCCTATGGCGTGGCACAGGCGGCGCTCACCTATTTCGGCAAGCCGGTGAGCGAGCTCTCGGTTTCTGAGGCCGCCTTCCTCGCCGCCCTGCCGAAGGCGCCCAACAATTACGATCCCGATCGCCAGGCGGAGCGCGCAATGGGCCGCCGCAACTGGGTCATCGACCAGATGCGCCGGAATGGCTTTATCGACGCAGCGACGGCTGCCCAGGCGGCGGCAGCTCCTCTCGGCGTCGATCGGCGCACGCCGTCGCCCGCGGTCGCCGCTGCCGACTACTTCACCGAAGAGGTCCGCCGCCAGCTCAACACCCAGTATGGCGAGGCTGAACTCTACACCGCCGGCTTTTCGGTGCGCACCACGCTCGATCCGTCGCTGCAGGAGGCGGCGATGAAAGCGTTGCGCAAGGGCCTCGTCGCCTATGACCAGGCGAAAGGCTACCGCGGCCCGGTCGCCAGACTATCCTCGATCAAGGACTGGCCTTCCGCGCTCGCCAAGCTCCGGCCACTTTCCGACGTGCCGGAATGGCGGCTGAGCGTGGTGCTCGCCGCCGGGAAGGCCGACGCGGAAATCGGCCTCCGCCCTCAGGGCACGCCACCGGACGGCGCGCCGGGCGAAACCGTACGCCTTGACCGCAAGGCCATCAGCTGGGCGCTTTGCCGTTCGATCAAGGGAAAGCGCAGCTGCGCCAAGGATGTCGACGGCGTTCTGACGCCCGGCGACGTCGTCTATGTGGAGAAGCAGGAGGACGGCTATGTCCTGCGGCAGCCGCCGCTCGTTCAGGGCGCGCTCGTTTCCATGGATCCAAACACCGGTCGCGTGCTCGCAGTCGCCGGCGGCTTTTCCTATGTACAGTCGGAATTCAACCGCGCGACGCAGGCCTATCGCCAGCCCGGCTCATCCTTCAAGCCCTTCGTCTATGCCGCCGCTCTCGACAACGGCTATGCGCCGACGACGCTGGTGATGGACGCGCCGATTGCCCTTGCCGACGGTGCCGGCAGGACATGGAAGCCGAAGAACTACGACGGGCGCTTCAGCGGTCCTTCCACCTTGCGCGTCGGGCTGGAAAACAGTCGCAACCTGATGACCGTGCGTCTTGCCCGACATCTCGGCATGGATCTCGTGGCAGATTACGGCAAGCGCTTCGGCATCTATGACGAGCTCAAACCCTATCTGCCGATGTCGCTCGGCGCCGGCGAGACGACGCTGTTGCGGCTGGTTTCGGCCTATGCGGTCATCGCCAATGGCGGCAAGGCGGTCACGCCCTCGATGGTCGACCGCATCCAGGACCGCTACGGCCGCACGATCTTTCATCACGACCAGCGCCGTTGCGACGATTGCAACGCCGCCGACTGGACCGGCCAGGAAGAACCTGTGCCGGTCGACGATCGCGACTATGTGCTCGATCCGATGACGGCCTATCAAGTCACCTCGATGCTGCGCGGCGTCGTCGAGCGCGGCACTGCCAGGAATGTCGGCTCGCTCGGTGTGCCGATCGCCGGCAAGACCGGAACCACCAACGACGAGAAGGACGTCTGGTTCGTCGGCTTCACCCCGAACATCGTCACCGGCGTTTTCCTTGGCTACGATACGCCGAAGCCGATGGGCTATGGTGAAACCGGCGGCGGTCTCGCTGCACCCATCTTCATCGACTTCATGAAGATAGCCCTTCAAGGGCGTCCGGCGGCCGATTTCCACGCGCCACCAGGCATGATGCTGGAGGCGATCGACAGGAAGAGCGGCCAACCTGTGCCCGAGGGCACCCCCGGGGCCATTGTCGAATCCTTCAAGCCAGGGACGGCCCCCTGCATGAGCGGGTGCGCCGTCATCGACGGTTTCGAAACGGCGAGCACGTCGGCCACCGCCGACCCAGACCTCTCCCCGGAACTGCGTGAAAAGCTGCTCACCAACGGCAACGGGCTCTATTGATATGGTACGTCAGGTTCAGTCCCGCCCGGATCATCGCGGCCGGCTCCTGTTTGTCATCGGTGCTTTCGCGCTCGTCTTCGGCCTCATGCTCGCGCGCCTCGTCCAGCTTGGCGTCGCGGACTATGAGCGGACCGGCTACATACCGCCTCCGCCGAGCCTCGGCCGTCCATCGATCCTCGACCGAAACGGCAATCTTCTGGCGATCGACGTGCCGAGTTCCGGGCTTTATGCCGAACCACGGCTGATCGTCGATGTCGACGAGGCCGTCGAGAAGCTGACCGCGATCTTTCCTGACATCGACGGGCGCGATCTCTACCGACGGCTGAAGAGCGGCGCAGCCTTTGCCTGGATCAAGCGTCAGGTAACGCCGGCGGAGGAACAGGCCATCTGGAACGCCGGCATTCCCGCTATCGGCTTCCAGCGCGAGAAGCAGCGCTTTTATCCCAACGGATCGCTCGCCGCCCATGTGCTCGGCACCGTCGACATCGACAATATCGGCATTGCCGGTATCGAGAGATGGATCGAGGGACAGGGGCTGGAGGTCCTGCGCCAAAACGGCATGGATCTCTCCCACCGCAATCTCGAGCCGGTCAGCGTAACGCTCGATATCCGCATCCAGCATGCGCTCGAGACCGAGCTTCGCAAGGCGATCACCAAGTTCAGCGCCAAGGCGGGCGCCGGGCTGGTGCTTGATGTCACCAATGGCGAGATCCTGGCGCTCGTTTCCTATCCCGATTTCGACCCGAATCTGCCTGTCGATGCGCTAAAGCCCGATCGCATCAACCGCATCGCCGCCGCCACCTTCGAGATGGGCTCGACCTTCAAGGCGCTGACGACGGCGATGGCGCTCGACTCGGGCCAGTTCACCCTTCGCTCCGTCATCGACGCGAGCAGGCCGCTCGCCTTCGGCCGTTTCCGCATCAACGACTATCGCGGCCAGTATCGGCCGCTGACGCTGCCCGAAGCCTTCATCTACTCCTCCAATATTTCGATGGCGAAGATGGCGATTGCCGTTGGTCCGGAAAATCTGCGGACGTTCCTGACGCGGTTCGGGCAGATGTCGCGGCTGACGATCGAACTGCCGGAAAGCGCCTATCCGCAATTGCCGCGGCATTGGGGCGAGATCGATACGGCAACCGCCTCCTACGGTCACGGTATCGCCGTCACGCCGCTGCAGGCGAGCATCGCGGTTGCGGCGCTCGTCAATGGCGGCCGTCTCATAAGGCCGACGCTCATCAAGGGCGCGCCGCTCGAAGATCGTCTGCTGGCCCGCGACCTGATCAAGCCGGAGACCGGCGAGGCGCTGCGTTACCTGCTGCGGCTCAACGCCAAGACCGGCTCGGCGAAACGGGCGGGGGTTAAAGGCTATTTCATCGGCGGCAAGACCGGCACGGCCGAGAAGGTCGTGGGCGGACGCTATTCGAAGGAACTCAACATCACGTCCTTCATGGGCATCGTCCCGGTGGATAACCCGCGTTATCTCCTGCTCACCTTGCTCGATGAGCCGAAGGGCCTGCCGGAAACCTATGGTTTCCGCACCTCGGGCTGGAACGCAACACCGCTCGGAGGTGCGGTCTTCGAGCGCATCCTGCCGATGCTTGCGCTGATGCCCGATTTCGAGATCGCCGATGTCAGCTTTCCAGACATCAGTAGCCAGGGGACCTTTGGCTCACAGCTCTTTCCGTCTTCGGCGAGCAAGGGCGAACGCAACAGCCGTCCCATCGACGGCGCGCTCTGACGCGCGCCTTGCCTGAACCTAGCAACGCCCCCGTGGCTTCCACGAGGGCGTGTGCATGCGCGAACAAAGGTTAGCTAATGCTTACCTTTCGATCATGCGGTTCCAGCGCTTGTTCCATTCCTGCCGGTTCTGGTTAATTGCATCCCAATCGAGAACCTTGGCGGTCTCCATGTTGCTCTTGAAGGTCGCAAGCTTCGCGTTCGCCGCATCCGTACCAGCCTTGGCATTGATGTTCGACGGGATGATGTTGCCGTTGTCGAGCGCCAGGCTCTGCGCCTCGGCCGAAAGCAGGTAGTGGGCGAGCTTCTGGCTGAGTTCCGGCTCGCTGTTGTTGGCGATCACGCACTCGGTGACGGCGAGCACGACCGAGCCTTCCTTGGGCTGGGCATATTCAACCGGAATACCCTTATCCTTCAGGTTGTTGACGGCCGTCGGCGTCAGCGGGAAGATCGCCGCCTCGCCGGTCTGCACCATCTCCGAGATCTTGGCCGAGCTCGGGATGAACTCGATGACGTTCTTGCCGATCGTATCGGAGAACTTCTCGAAACCGGGCTCGACATTGGTCTCGCTGCCGCCCTGGATGCGGTTGAACATCAGGAAGGCGTGCAGGCCGAAGCTCGATGCCGAAGCGGACTGGAACACGACGGCGTTTTCGAACTTCGGATCGGCCATGTCCATCCACGAGGTCGGCGCCGGCCAACCCTTCTCGTCGAAGAGCTTCTTATTGTAGGCAAGCCCGGTCATGCCCATGTCGACGCCGATCGCCATGTCGTCCTTGAGGCGCGCGGACGGCTGGATCTGGTCGAGCACCGGATCGGCGGCGATTTTCTGGCAGAGGCCGCCGCCGATCGCGCGCACCATCACGCCGTCGTCGAGCAGCATGACATGCATCTGCGGATTGTCCTTGGCGGCCGTCGCCTTGGCGAGGATATCGGCGGAGGTGCCGGGCACGACGACGACCTTGACGTCGTTCGCCTTCTCGAAGGGCGGCAGCACGTGTTCGGTATAGGCACGCTCGAAGTTGCCGCCGTTCATGCCTATATAGAGCGTCTTGGTTTCCGCCGACGCAGCGTTCTGCTGCAGGACAAAGGCCAGCAATGCGAGGGCCGTGGTTTTGGTAAGCCGTTGGTCGATCATGGTATTCCCCTTTCTGTTTACAACAAGGCTGCAGTTTCGACCGCCACCTTGCGGAAGCGGCCAATGGAAAAGGCGTCGATGGGCGTGGTGCTGCGGCCCTCGGTGACGAGCTCTGCGAGCACCTCGCCGACGGCGGGTGCTGTCTGGAAGCCCGCGCCGCAGAAGCCGAAGGCGTGGAAGAGGCCTGATGTCGTTTCGCTCGGGCCGATCACCGGGTTGCCGTCGGGCATCTCGGCCTCGGTTCCGGACCAGAAACGGATGACCTGGGCGTGCGCCAGATGCGGAAAGAGCGCGATCGCGCGCTGCATGACCGAGGAAGCAGCAGTCACCGACGGGCGCGAATAGTCCGGATCGCCAAGCGGCAGACCACGACCGCCGCCCATGACGTAGTTGCCACGGGCCACCTGCCGGCCATAGAAGCTGCCGCCCTGCTCGCCCATGCTGACAGGCAGACACAACGGCAGCGGCTCGGTGACGACCATCGAGGGGTAGATGCGTGTGAGTGGTACTGGCTCGCCGAAATGGGCGGCAAAGCGATCGGACCAGGCGCCCGCGCTGTTGACCAGTTGCCGGCAGCGGATCTCGATGCCGTCACCGGCAAGGATGACAAAGCCGTTGCCCGTCGTTGTGACCTCGCGCACCGGTGTCTGCTCAAGCACGGTGACACCGGCACGTTCGGCCGCCCCTGCAAAGGCGGGTGCCACCAGCCGCGGATTGGCATGGCCGTCATCGGGGCAGAGCGACGCGCCGACCGCCTTCGCCGAAAGCCAGGGAAACCGCTCAGTCAGCGCTGCTCCGGCGACGAGCTCAAGCCCGAGACCGTAATCCCTTGTTGTCTCGGCATAGGCCTCGAGCTTGGCGAAATCCTTCTCCGTGCGGGCAAGCTTCAGATGGCCGGAGCGGACATATTCGGCATCGATACCGATCATCGCCTTAAGCTGCGGCCAGATGCGGTGCGACCGCTGCGAAAGCGGCAATTGCTCCGGAGGGCGGCCCTGCCGGCGTACGCCGCCATAGTTCACCCCGCTCGCCTGGGCGCCGCAATGGCCTTTGTCGAGCAGCGTAACGGAGAGCCCGGCCTTGCGAATGGCAAGCGCTGCGGAGCTGCCGACCAGCCCGCCGCCGATGATCGCGACGTCGACGGAGATGCGCCGGCTCATGAGCGGGTCTCCGTTTCGACACCAGCGCCGAAACCGAGCGGGATCGGCTTGACCGGCGCCTGGGCACGTAGACGGCCGACCGCGCCGGCGGACGTACCGCACGCACCGCTCAGGAGTTCGGTCGCAGCAGCAGAGCACATCCGCCCCTGGCAACGGCCCATGCCAACGCGGCTCAACGCCTTCAGGCGGTTGATCTCGGTGACGGACCCATTCGCAATAGAGCGGCGCCCTTCGGCGATGGTGATCTCCTCGCAACGGCAGAGCATCGTCTCATCCGGTACGGTCTCGAACCAATCGTCCGGGAAGGGAAAGGCGCGTTCGAGGATGTCGCGCTGGCGCAGGATCGCGTCACGCGCGGCCACCAGGCGGGTCGTATCCGCCGACCTTTGACCCATGTCCTGAAGCAGGGCGGCAGCCGCGAGCTCGCCAGAGATTTCCGCTGCATCCGCACCGGCAATGCCGCTGCCGTCGCCGGCGACATAGACGTCCGGCCGGCTCGTGCGCCCCATGGTGTCGCGCTCCGGCAGCCAGACGCGGTCGCGCTCGTTGAAGCGGAAGCGGCAGCCGGCAAGATCGGCAAGCTGGGTTTCCGGCCGGAGCGCGAAGCCGTAGGCGAGCGCGTCGCAGGCAATCGTCTCGACGACATCGCCCTTGAGCGTCCGCCGGCGGAAACGCAGACCCTCGACTTGGCCCTTGCCGAGAACCGCCTCGGGCCGCACGCCACAACGGATCCTCACGCCGGCAAGCTGGAGCTGCAGCCCGTAGAAGAGACCGAGCGCGACGATGCGTGGCGCGTGCACGGCAAGCGACAGCAGGTGCCGCTTCGATGTGACGGGTGCGGTATCGAGAACGGCTTCGACGCGCGCGCCGGCCTTCATGTATTGCCAGGCAACGAGATAGAGCAGCGGCCCGGACCCCATGAAGACGACGCGGTCGCCGATCGTGCACCCTTGCGCTTTCAGCGCTGTCTGCGAGGCACCGAGCGTATAGACGCCGGGCGTCGTCCATCCCGGGAACGGCAACACGCGATCGGTCGCACCGGTGCAGAGGATCAGCTGCGAAAAGCCGACCTGCCTATGAACGCCTGATGAAAGAATATCGAGCTGATTGCCGCGCTTGGGGGCGGAGATATTCCAGACGAGCGTTTCGGGCTGGTAGTCAATTTCGGGCAGCAGCGCCTCGAAGGTCTCATGCAGCCTTTGTGCTTTGCCGGCTTCCGAACCATAGCGGCTCCGGTAGGATCGTCCGTCCTCGATCAGCGGGCGGCGATAGATCTGCCCGCCGGCGCGCTGGCCTTCGTCGAGCACGATCGGCCTGAGGCCGGCGCGGACGAGGCGCTCGGCAGCACGAATGCCAGCGGGGCCTGCACCGACGATAACCGGCTGCAACGGCTCACTCATGAGCGGCCCCCGCCATGGCGTCGAGATCGGTGATGAAGGCCATGCCCGGCAGCAGCGCCGTGCTGCAGGCCCTGACGCGGCTGCCATTCGCCAACATCACGTAGCAATCCTGGCAGGCGCCGATCAGACAGAAGCCGGCCCGGTCCTCGCCGGTGAATTCGCTCTGCCGCAGACGGCCGCTGACGGAGAGGATCGCCGTCAGCACCGTGTCGCCGCGCCGCCCGGTTTCGGGCACGCCGTTCAGCGTGAAGGGCACAGGTGTCTCGTCCAGGCGGTAGCGCCGCCGGAATTGTGCATGCATCGACATCGGATCTCAGCCCTTGCCCACCAGCAACCGGTCGAGACCGAACAGCCGATCGAGAATGATCATGGTGACGGTTGCGAGCGCGATCATCAGCGTCGAAACGGCCGCCATCATCGGGTCGATGGATTCGCTGGCATACATGTACATGCGCACCGGCAGCGTCACGGTCGACGGCGAGGTCACGAAGATCGACATGGTCAGCTCGTCGAAGCTGTTGATGAAGGCGAGCAGCCAGCCACCGCTGATGCCCGGCAGCATGAGCGGCATGGTGATCCGGCGAAACACCGTCCATTCGGCGGCACCCAGCGTGCGCGCCGCATTCTCGGCATTGCGGTCCATGCTGGTCAGCGACGCGAGGATCAGCCGCAGCGTATAGGGCGTGACGACGATCGCATGGGTAGCGACCAGCCAGGCGAAGGAGCCGCCCATGCCCATCAGCGAAAAGAGACGCAGGAAGGCAACGCCGAGAACCAGGTGCGGGATGATCAGCGGCGACAGGAACAGCGCATTCAACGCTTCGCGGCCGCGGAACTCGTAGCGGGTGATTGCCAGCGCCGCCGGCACCGCAAACACGGTGGAGATGGTCGCCGAAAGCAGTGCCAGCCGGACGCTGTTTCCGAAGGATGACATGAAGTCGGCGTGATGGAACACCGCCTCGAACCAGCGCAGCGAGAGGCCGTTCCAGGGCATCGTCAGCGTGTTCTCCGGCGTAAAGGCGACCAGGCAGACGACCACCATCGGCGCCAACATGAAGACGACGACGAGACTATGGAAGGCGAGAGCAATGGGACCGTTTCTCTGCATGGCTTCAACCCAGCTTGCGCTTCGCCTGCCGCTCGATGAGGCGGTTATAGGCAAGCATGATCACGAGATTGGCGACGAGGACGATGATCGCGATGGTCGCGCCGAGCGGCCAGTTGAGCTCGATCAGGAACTCGTCGTAGACGAGCGTCGCTGCCATTTTCAGCCGCCGGCCGCCAAGGAGGCCCGGAATGGCGAAGGAGCTGGCCGACAGCGCAAAGACGATCAGACTTCCGGAGAGGATGCCGAGGGCCGCCTGCGGGAAGACGATGCGGCGAAGGGCCGTGAAGCGCGAGGCGCCGAGGGTGAGCGCTGCCGCCTCGACCGTCGGATCGAGTTTCTGCAGAACCGTCCAGACCGGGATCACCATGAACGGCAGCATGATGTGCACGAGGCCGATGACGATCGCCGTCTCGGTGTAGAGAAGCTGGACCGGGTCGACGCCAACAATGGCAAGTGCGCTGTTCACGAAGCCGTTCTTGCCGAGCAGCATGCTCCAGCCGAAGGTGCGCACCACCACGGAAACGAGCAGCGGACCAATGATCACCAGGAGGAAGATCGACCGCCAGGGCTTGCGCATGTTCGAGAGAATATAGGCCTCCGGCACGCCGATCAGCACGGTGATGACCGTCGTTAGCAGCGCCAGACGCAGCGTGCGCCAGAAGGTCGAAAGATAGTATTCGTCTTGCAGCACCGTCAGGTAATTGGCGAAGGTGAAGTCGCTCTGGATGCCGGCCGTATAGTCGTAGCTGTTGAAGGAAAGAATGACCGTCAAGAGCAGCGGCAAGAGGACGAGGCCGACGAAGAACAGGGTCGTCGGCCCTGAGAGTGCCAGCGGCGCGAGCAGGCGCGGCTTGATGGCGGAAGGGGCGGCGCTCATCAGTTCGCCGCTCCGGCCAGCACACGACAATCGGCGTTCTGCCAGGCGAGCCCGACGGTTTCACCTTCCATCGGCGGCGGCGCGCCGAGATTGGGAACCGCAACGGCAAGAACGCCTGCGGGGGTCTCGGCGCTGACCAGCCATTGGCTGCCCATGAAATAGCGCGTCGTCACCTTGCCCTGGATCTGGCCTTCAGTCGGTTCCGTCAGCCGCAGCTTTTCCGGACGGATGAAGACCGAGACCTTGCCATCCGGCTCGCGACGATCGGTGTTGAAGCGGATCGGCGTGTTGTCGATGCTGATCGACGCGCCCTTGCCATTGAAAGCCGCGGTCGCGCGCAGAAAATTGGACTTGCCGACGAAGGACGAGATGAAGTCGTTGCGCGGATGCTCGTAGAGCTCATAGGGCGTATCGACCTGGGTGATGCGCCCCTTTTCCATGACCACAACGCGGTCGCTGATCGACAACGCTTCCGCCTGGTCATGGGTCACCATGATCGTGGTGATGCCGACGGTCTGCTGGATGCGGCGCAGCTCGAACTGCATCTCTTCGCGAAGCTGCGCATCGAGGTTCGACAGCGGCTCGTCGAGCAAGAGCACCGGCGGATTGATGACGAGCGCACGGGCGATCGCGACGCGCTGGCGCTGGCCGCCGGACATCTCGCGCGGATAGCGATCGGCAAGGGCCGAGAGGTGAACGAGCGCAAGGATCTCCTTGATGCGTTTGTCGCGGTCCGCCTTCGCGACCTTGCGCATCTCCAAACCGAAGGAGACGTTCTGGGCGACGGTCATATGCGGGAAAAGCGCGTAGCTCTGGAAAACGACGCCGAGTTCACGCTGCGGCGGTGGCAGGTGGGTGATGTCGCGCCCACCCATGGTGATCGCGCCGGCCGAGGGGCGCACGAGCCCGGTGATCATCTGCAGGGTCGTCGTCTTGCCGCAGCCGGAAGGGCCGAGCAGCGAGATGAACTCGCCCTTTTCGACCGCCAGATCGAAATCGTGAACGGCCGCAACCGATCCATAGAACTTGGAGACCTTCTCGAGGTTCAGGAAACTCATGCTCACTCTCCCGTGGGTCGCTGCCCCCAGGGATCGCCTGCCCCGTTTTTCTTGTCGGCGATCCCGGCGGCGACGACACGTCGTCAACCATCAAACCTCATCTCAGGCGATGCGATTTCCGCCGGACGCAACCGCGACGACAAAGGCGCGATTTCGCGATCGGGATAGCCTCCCGGCTATCCACGTTGTGGCGCATCCATCCCTCAAGAAAGGCTTGTGAATTAACTCCAGGAAATTGACGAAAAACACAAATGCAATTTTCTATTTTGGAATTTTTTGTTAGATAAATCCGATATACGGAATCTTGCCATGTGAATATTGAAAGATTTGCGCGTATGTCGGAATCAGAGAATGCAGGAAGCTCCAGCCTTTCCAAGGCGATCCACATCCTGAAAGATCTCGCGGAGAACGCGACGGAGGGTGTGCGGGTGATCGATCTCGCGCGCAGGCTGAATCTCACCCAGCCGTCGGCGCACCGGCTGCTGAAGAGCCTGATCGCCGAAGGGCTCGTCGAGCAGATGCCGGAAGGAAAATCCTATCGTCTGTCGTTGGAGTTCTTCTCGATCGCGTCGCAGGCGCGCAGGCGCGAAGGCATTCTCGACATCGCCCGCCCATCGCTTCTCAGGCTCTCGGCCACCTTCAACGACACCGTCTTCCTGCTGGTGCGCAGCAATTTCGACGCGATCTGCCTCGACCGGGTCGAGGGGCCCTTCCCGATCCGCTCCTTTACCGGCGACATCGGCGGCAAGGTGCCGCTCGGCATCGGCCAGGGCAGTATCGCCATTCTCGCCCACCTGCCGGAGGAGGAGCGGGAAGCGATCATCAAGTTCAACATGCCGCGCATCATGGACCGGGCTGCGATCGACGAGGTGGATCTGCGCATCAAGATCGAAGAGGTCAGGCGGATCGGTGCCGCGCAGATGAACTTTGAAATGATCGAGGGCATGGCCGGCCTCGGCGTGCCGGTGCTCGACCGCAACGGCATTGCAGTCGCCTCTTTAAGTATCGGCACGCTGGCATCGCGCCTGACGGAAACGCGAAGCGGCACCATCACCGATCTCCTGAAGGCCGAGGCGCAGGCAATCAGCAGCAAGCTCAACCCCTTCGACCCGACACTGCGCTATCCGGCCTCCGCCTTGCGTGCCGCGCAGAAGAGCTGAGAGACGCACACGTCGCAGCGCAGCGACAGCTCACGCCTCCAGGAAGGCGCGGGCGAAGCCCGGCTCGGTCACCTCGATCGAGCCATCCGGAAGCTTCAGGAAGCGCTCGATCGCGGTGCCGTAGGTTCGCATCCAGCCATCGAGCATCGCCGCGGCGCCATCGAGATCGCCAGCCTCGTAACGTTGCAGCGCCTTGTACATCACCTTGGCGACGCTCACGCGCAGTTGCAGCAGCATCAAGGCTGCTGCTTCCGGATCGGGCGCATCGAGCGTCCCCTCCTCATGCCCGCGCCGCAGCATCTCGGCGACCAGGGGTATGCTCACCGCCAGCAGGGCCTCGTCGATGCGGTGATAGAGAGCAACGTTTTCGGGCTTGAAAAGCGCGTTGAAGGTGTTCTTCAGCTGCGGCGCCATGTCGAGTTTCAGCCGCCTCGAGCCGGCGAAAAGTGCGTTCAGCTGCCCGACCGCATCAAGCGACGGGTCGTCGAAAAGCGGCTGCAACTCCTTCAGGTTCCGCTGCGCCAGGCGAGTGGCAACCGCCTCCAGCAACGCCTCCTTCGAAACGAAATAGTGGTAGAAGGCGCCCTTGGAGACATTGGCCTCACGGATGACGTCGTTGACCGTCGTATTCTCGTAGCCGTGTTGGAAGAACAGCCGCTCGGCACAATCGATCAGCTCGTTCGATCGGACTTCCGGCGATTTTTTCGTTCTGACCATAAGCACTCCAGAACAGCGGCTTAGCACGGGTTCACAGCGCGGTCCACGACGCTCCTGATGGCAAGGGTAACACGCATCCTTGAAACAAACCGACCGTCGGTCTATTTATACAGAACAGACTGGAAGCATTCAAGGAGCGTCTCGTGCAGCTGGCTCGTTTTGCAATCGGAGGGGCGGTTATCGTCGCCATCGGCGCGGCGGTTTCCTGGTATCTGTTTCGCCCGGTTCCCGTGTCCATCATTGCGCCAAAGCGCGGCGACGCGGCGGAGATCATCTATGCGGATGGCGTCGTGGAGCCGCGCACCTGGGCGAAAGTCACACCTACGGTCGCCGAACGGATCGTCGAACAATGCAATTGCGAAGGTGAACGTGTCGCCAAAGGCGATGTGCTCGCCCGCCTCGACGACACCGAGGCACGGGCAGCACTCGGCGAACTCCAGGCACGGCTGACGCTGGCGCAGGAGGAGTATCGGCGCAAATTGGCGCTCTCCGAACGCAGCACGATCAGCGAACAGGAAGTCGACCGGGCACGCAGCGAACTCGGCCAGCTCGAAGCCCTTGTCGCCGGCCGTCAGGCGCGGCTTGCGACCTATGTGCTGCGCGCGCCGAGCACGGGCCAGGTGCTCAGGCAGGACGGCGAGATCGGCGAAGTCGCGGATCTCGGCACGGTACTCTTCTGGGTCGGGGAACCGAAACCGCTGATCGTCACGGCCGACGTCAACGAAGAGGATATTCCGCGCGTCGAAGTCAGTCAGCGCGCGTTGTTGCGATCGGATGCCTTCCCCAACCAGAAACTCGAGGCGACGGTCGACAGCATCACCCCCAAGGGCGACCCGGTGACGAAGACCTATCGCGTCCGCTTCCGCCTGCCCGACGACACGCCGCTTCGGATCGGCATGTCGACCGACGTCAACATCGTCGTGCGGATATCGCATGGTGCCTTGATCCTCCCGACCGTAGCGCTGGAGGGGACAAAGGCTGCGGTGATCGACGGCAATCATACCAGGATACGGGAATTGAAAACGGGCATACGCGGCGCCGACGGCGTCGAGATTCTCTCCGGTCTGGAAGATGGCGCGCGCGTCGTCTCCCCCTTCCCGACCGGCCTTGCCGATGGCACGCGCGTCAAGGTCACGCCCGTCCCGGGAACATGAGCTCGCCATGCGCCTCATCCTCGACCTCGCACTGACCCACATCTCCGGCCGCGGCCGGCAGACGATCGTCGCGATGCTGGGCGTTGCGGTCGGCGTCGGGTTCTCCATCGCCATGGCAGCTCTGATGCAGGGCGGCCAGGACGATTTCGTCCGCCAGCTCGTCGACACGATGCCGCATGTCCAGGTGACCGACGAGCAGCGGACGGCGCGACGGCAACCGGCAGAAGACCTGTTCGATGCAGCGGCCATTTCCGGCCTCAGGCCACGCGACGATCGGCGCGGCATCATCAACCCCACCGCGGCACTCTCCTGGCTCGATGGCTGGATCCCGGGCCGCTTTGCCGCCACCCTCAAGGCGCAAGGCGTCATCCGCTATTCCGGCCAGGAGGTCGGTGCTGCCGTCATCGGCATCGATCCGCAGGCGGAACCCGGCGTCTCGCCGATTATCGGAGACTTCAAGGCCGGCAGCTTCGCCGCACTTGCCGCCGGCGGCAATAATGTGGTGGTCGGCGATACGATGGCCTCCCGGCTCGGCGCCAAGCTCGGCGATACGCTCACCGCCGTCTCTTCGGAAGGGCTCAGCCGCCGCTTCAAGATCGTCGGTCTCTTCCACACCGGCACGACGGCGCGCGACGAGGGCGAAGCCTATGTGTTGCAGAAGAACGCGCAGATCCTCTCGGCCCGGCCAAACGCGATCAACGAGATCAACATCAAGCTCGACGATCCGAACGCGGCGCCCACGGTGGCGCGGCGCATCGAGGCGGAACTCGGCTACAAGGCGGTTGCCTGGCAGGATGCGAACGAGTCGATCCTCGAGGCGCTCGTCGTGCGCAACGTCATCATGTACACGGTCGTTGCGGCGATCATGCTGGTCGCAGGCTTCGGTATCTTCAACATCATCTCGACGATCACGCACGAGAAGGCGCGCGACATCGCCATCATGAAGTCGCTCGGCTTCACCGAGGCCGACATGCGCATCCTGTTCGTGCTCGAAGGTGTGGCGATCGCGACAGCCGGCACGCTGCTCGGTTGGTCGCTCGGCTTCGCCATGGTCTATGCGCTCTCGCTCGTGCGCTTCGAGATATCCGCGACCGGCCAGGAAATGACCCGGCTACCGATCGCCTGGAGCATGCTGCACTATCTGATCGCCGCCGCCTTCGCGCTCGGATCGGCGGCCGTCGCCGGCTATTTGCCGGCAAGGCGGGCGGCCCGCGCCAATCCCGTCGACATCATCAGGGGCGCGACATGAGCACGCTGATCGAAACAAGGGATCTGACGCGCATCCTCAGGGAGACGGTGCCGGTTACCCTGGTGAAAGACATCTCTCTTGTTATCGGCGAGCAGGAGTTCGTCGCAGTCACCGGCCCGTCAGGCTCGGGCAAGTCGTCGCTCCTCTATCTGCTCGGCCTGCTCGACCGGCCGACCGGCGGCACGCTCGTGATCCGCGGCCGCAACACGGCCCGGATGGACGAGGACGAAAGGGCCGCCACGCGGCTTGCCAATATCGGCTTCGTCTTCCAGTTCCATTTCCTGCTGCCGGAATTCACTGCCCGCGAGAATGTCGAGATCCCCATGCGCAAGCTCGGTCGCCTTGGCCGGAACGAGATGCGCCAAAGGGCGAGCGATCTGCTTGCAGCACTCGGCCTTGCCGATCATTTCGACAAACGGCCAGACCAGCTTTCGGGCGGCCAGCGCCAGCGCGTGGCCGTGGCCCGCGCACTGGCCAACGATCCGCCGCTGATCCTTGCGGACGAGCCGACCGGCAGCCTCGACAGCCAGAGCTCCGAACAGGTCTTCAAGATCCTGGAAACGCTGGTGCGCGAGCGGGGAAAGACGGTGGTCGCAGTCACCCACGACCTCGACATGGCCTCGCGCATGGACCGGCGCCTTCATTTGATCGATGGGCGCCTGACCACGGAGGCGGACAGGGCCTCAGGCGAAGGCGTGTTGCCGGACACCTGACGCCCGGCGAAACCTCAGCCGAGGCCGAAGACGACATCGCTTTCCGTCAGAACCGAAAGCGAAACGTCCTCGATCAGAATGCCCTCGGCATCTGAACCGTTGAAGGCGACGAACACGCCGTCGGCCGTATCGTGCGCAGCAGCGAGAAAATCGGCATAGCTGTGAATGCCCGTGGCGTCCTGGGCGTCCTCGGAAAAGGCGATCCGATCGCCCAGCCTGCCGTTGAAATCAAGGATGCGATCGAGACCGGCTTCGCCGGAGGTTTCCGACGACCAGAGAAACGTGTCGGCGCCGCTGCCGCCCGTCAGCCGATCGGCGCCATTGCCGCCGCTCAAGAGGTCATTTTGCGAACCGCCGTCGAGGATATCCGCACCGTCACCGCCGAAGAGCTGGTCGTTTTCCGAGGCGCCGCTCAGCGTGTCGTTTCCGCCGCGCCCGTCGAGGATGTCGTTGCCGCTCGACGAATAGAAGGTGTCGTTGTCTTCGGCGCCGCGCAACACGTCGTCGTAGCGCCCGGACGTGACGTTGAAATATTCGACATTGGCGAAAGTCAGTCCGGTATGCGTTACGCCGCGTGCCGCATCGAAATCCGTCGCTTCAGGCAAGCCGCCATAGTTGAGGTTCAACAGATCCCGCCCTTCACCGCCATCGGCCTCCCCGAGGTAACGGGCATTGATCGTGTCGTTGCCCGCACCGCCGCGCAGGATCGACGCGACGCCAAGCGAACCGCTGCCGGGAAAGGTGTCCTGCAGCCAATCATCGCCAGCGCCGCCGTCGAGCACGTCGCTGCCACCGTCATTGGCGAGCGTATCCCGGCCATCCCCGCCAAAAGCGACGTCGTCGCCAGTGCCCGTCTCGATCATGTCGTCTCCGGCGCCCGCATCGATATAGTCGTCGCCCTCCTCGCCATCGAACCGGTCACGCCCGGCACCGCCTTCTATGTGATCGTCCCCGGCGCCGGCATCGACTATGAGATAGGTAAGATCACCCGCGCTGACCCGGTCGTTGCCGCTGCCGAGCGCGAGGCTCACTTCTTCAAATCCGCGCAGCACGGTACCGGTCGAAACCTTGCCAGCGGCGAAATCGATGGTGAGATCGCTCGTGCGCTGCATCTCGCTGATATAGAGCCAGTCCTGGCCCGCACCGCCGTCGATCTCGGCGGAGTAGAATGTGGAGATGATCTGGTCACTGCCGTCGCCGCCAAATAGACGGTTGGCACCGAGCCCGTCCGTGATCCTGTCGTCGCCCGCGCCAGCATCGACGACATCGTTGCCGCCGGCCGTCTCAATAACGTCGCCAAGCGCGCTTCCCGTAACACGGTCGCTCCCGCGTCCGGTCATCAGCACAACCCGCTCGACATCCTGATGCTGGACGAAGAGGTGCCGCTCCGTCTGCGTCCCGTCTCCGATAATGCCGTGACCATTCGCCAGGTTGAACACGACCGGAGCAGTCGATCCCGAAAGATCGACGACCAGGGTATCGTCTCCGGCACCACCAAAAACGGTGCTGCCCGTCCCGACGAGAACAAAGCGATCGTTTCCATCGCCGCCATCGAGACGATCGTGTCCGCCTGTATTGGTGATGATGTCGTTTCCCGCGCCCGCATTGACGACGTCGATGCCGGCTCCGGTCGAGATCCGGTCGCTCCCGGCGGTCCCCGTGATCCGGTCGTCGCCGCTGCCGGCAAGAAGGCGCAGCCACTCGATATCGTGGAAGAAGACATGCTGGCTGACAGCGCTCGGATCGCCAACATAGCCATGGCCGCCGGCACCGTTGAAGACCATCCGGTCGGCGCTTTGCGAGAAGTCGACGACGAGACCGTCGAAACCCCTGCCTCCGGTAATGGCCCCGCCGGTCCCGGTGAGAACGATCTGGTCACTGCCGTCGCCGCCGTCGATCCGGTCGTAGCCGCTCGAGCTCGTCAACATGTCGTCATGCGCCCCGCCGTCGACAAAATCGTCGCCGCCGCCGCCATCGATCGTGTCGAAGCCGACGAGGCCCCAGATGCGGTCGCTTTCCTCGGTGCCCTTCAAAACGTCGCCCGCAGACGAGCCTACGATCTTCGCCATATCGCTATCCTCTTCGATCGACTTAAGAATATGCTCAAAGACTCGAATATACATCCCGATTATTGAATGTATTACAGGGATAACACAAAGCAATATCGAATAAACTTTCCGAATATAGGCAATTTAATTTGAAATATATATTAGATATCCCGAGACATTCGCCGAGTTTGCCGAGATCCGGAAAAAGAGGCGGTCGGCAATTGTGCTGAGGGGCTTTTAAACTATACCCGGAAGACGAAGCCGGGCAAACGGATGCACCCGGACGTCATCGCGTGCAGGAGGGATTTGAGGTTCAGGGAACCGGCGGCCTAGTCGACCTCCCCGCACCAGCGTCTGACGCTTTCGACCGAACCGTCAAACCGGGCCTCGAAGCTTGCTGCCGCAAGGATGGCTTGAAGCTGGAGCGTCTCGCTACCGATATTGGTGAAGCCATGGCGGCGGAGCGGCGGCACGATAAGAGACTGGCCGGGCAAGACGATGATGCGTTCCTCTTCGATCCACATCTCGGCCTTGCCGGCGAGCACCGTCAGGATCTCCTCAACGGGATGATGATGCGTCGGAGCGCCCGCGCCGGGCGCCACCCTTTGCTCGAACAGGCACAATTGCGAGGCGCCGTTCACCGCGGAGATCACCATCCGCGTTTCGACGCCGGGGCGCCATAGCTCAACGGGCCAGTTCTCATGCACGATCACTGCCAAGCCGGGCTCCCCTCGTCGATCATGGCGTTTGTCGCTGCGAGTTTAGCAGCACTGCTGCATCGGTACGATGGTGCGGTGTTGCGGATCATAGATCCATCCGCTTTCAGTGAAGCGAGCGCGGCTGCGACGAAGCCGGCGAAAACAGCAAAAGGGGCGGCGCTTGAACGCCGCCGCTTAAGGCGAGACTATTGAGCCCCGCGTCAGTTGATGACCCGGACCACCGTTCTCGACTGCGGTTCCACGATCACCCGCTGGTCGTTGACGACCGCATAGGCGTAACGCGGGTTTTGCGGAATCGGCGTCAGGACGATAGCCGACGGGATGGGCTTACCGACCACGATCCGTTCCTGAATGACGACAGACGGTGGAGCCGGCTGCTGCTCGACATAGGTGACCACTTCCGGCGGCGGAGGCGTCAGCGCTGCACCGAGCGCGCCACCCACAACGGCGCCGACGCCGGCACCGATCGGGCCGCCGACGACAGCACCCGCTGCCGCACCACCGGCCATGCCTGCAGCCGTACCGGCTTGCTTGTTGGCGTCCTGAGCAAAGGCGGAGCCTGCCAGTAGACCAGCAACAGCCGCCGTGATTACAAGCTTCTTCATGATCTCATCCTTTCGTTCGATCACAAACTCAACGAAAAGGGATAATAAATTGTTCCAACATTACCTTCTTGCTTTCGGATCACGCTTGATAACTTCCGTTAACAGTCGCCTACACAATCAAAACAAGCACGGGCGATGCCTTACATATTCCGACAAAGAGCGATTAGATACTTTATATTCGCGACCATATTCTAGAGAAATGCCCGGTTCGCATGGTTCCATTTTGAAAGCGCCGACTGACCCGCGAGCAGCGGGTTTCTGCCACGCGGCACACGATCTGCCCCGCTAGTCGCGGGGCAACTTGCCAAGGAGCAGTTTGTTCCCCTCCCTGTTTCCGCAGCGCGAGCATTTGAGTGTTCGGCCGATGGAATTGAGGTGGATGCCCCATCCGTAGGTGCTGGCTATCACCCGACGGTCAATTCGCCCTTGATGCCGGCACTTCCCGCACTTCGCCACGAGCACATACCATTCCGGTAGCAGCTCCAGGGTCGAGCCGTAGTCGGCAGCATTTTCGCGCGACATCAGGTCGATGCTTCGACGATGCCTCATGGTCAGTCCTCTCGAAGCTTCGTCTCGATCCGCCCATCACCGCAGGCGGGCATCGGCGGCTTTCGGGCGGATTGCCCCCGTTGGAGCTGCGCCAGGCGCCCTGGTATCGGCCCACCGGTCCCGCGTAGTCGTTATTTCTATTACCGTGCCGAACCATCGAGCCGCAGCGAAAGCTGCACGCCGCCGCGCTTCAGCCGCGGCAGGGGCGGCGTCATGTCGATGCGTCCGAAGGTCCGCTTCCGCCACTCGGCTTCGCGTTCCCGCTTCTTCCGGGCGGCTGCAACGGCAGCCATGGCGCGTTCGATCACTTCTTCCGTATGGGTCATGGTTTCTGTCCGGCTCATGGGAAACCTCCATTTGTTCACGTTATGTTCTTATTTTAGCACTCCAATGTCAACTCCCTTCGCGAGGTCGGGCGAATCGCATGCAAAGGGATCGATGAATCACCCTCTCGTCAGCGGGCGGCAGACGGTCAAATCCGCCATCGCCAAGGCAATAATGGCCAAAAGATTGGTTTGTTACGACGACCAATTTACCTTGTTTTTCAGTGCCGGAAGGCCCGCCGCGGGACCCGCCTCATTAACCTTCGCACTGCTGAATTAACCATTTGTTAACCATTTTCTCGATACACCGAGGCAACGGAAAATTTACCAAGATGAACGATGTGTTAACCGAATCCCGGCCGATCCGCCTCAAGGGGCGCTCCTTCCTTGCGCTAGCGCTGACCCCCGAGCTGCCCCTCGAGGATTGGCTCACCCGGCTCGACGATCTGGCTTCCCGCTCCGCCGGTTTCTTCCTCCGGCGGCCCGTCGTGCTCGACGTCGATGGCCTCGAAATCGATCGCTCGCAACTGCGCGAGCTCGTCGATCAGCTCGGCAAACGCAATGTCCGAATCATGGGCATCGAAGGCGCGCGACAGTCGCTGCTCGGCGCCGATCTGCCGCCTGCGATGAACGACGGGCGCCCGGCAGCCGACTACGAAGCGAAGATGGCGGAGCAGGCAGAAAAGGCCGAGGTGCCAGGAGCAGAAACGGAAGCCGTCATCACGGCCGAGCCGCTTGCCGCCAAGGCAACACCCTCGATCGTCGTGACCCAGCCGGTGCGCTCCGGACAGTCGCTGTTCTTCCCGGAAGGCGACGTGACGATCATCGGCTCGGTCGCTTCTGGCGCCGAGGTCGTCGCCGGCGGATCGATCCACATCTACGGCGCGCTGCGCGGCCGGGCGATGGCCGGCACCACCGGCAATGTTTCGGCACGGATTTTCTGCCGCAAGCTCGAAGCGGAACTGATTGCGATCGACGGCTTTTACAAGACCGCCGACGACATGGAGCAGCATCTGCGCGGCAAGTCCGTTCAGATCTGGCTCGACGGCGAAGCGCTCAAGGCGGGAACGCTCGGCTAGAGCGGGATGGGATGGCCGGGCGGACACCGCCCGCATCTCGCTTGTGGTTCTGGGTCGATCCAGAACCATCGTGACGTAAGGCGAAGGCGTAGTTTAAATACTTGGAGAGATGAATGGGCAAGGTAGTCGTAGTTACATCGGGCAAAGGCGGCGTCGGCAAGACGACGTCCAGCGCCGCATTGGGTGCTGCGCTTGCGCAGAACGGCGACAAGGTCGTGGTCGTCGACTTCGATGTCGGTCTGCGCAATCTCGATCTCGTCATGGGCGCAGAACGGCGTGTCGTTTATGACCTGGTCAATGTGATCCAGGGCGAGGCCAAGCTGTCGCAGGCGCTGATCCGCGACAAGCGGGTCGAAACGCTTTACCTCCTGCCGGCCTCACAGACCCGCGACAAGGACAATCTGACGCCGGAAGGGGTCGAGAAGGTCATCGCCGCCCTGCAGAACGCCTTCGACTGGGTGATCTGCGACAGCCCTGCCGGCATCGAACGCGGCGCGACGCTCGCCATGCGCCACGCCGATATCGCCATCGTCGTGACCAATCCGGAAGTCTCCTCGGTGCGCGATTCCGACCGCATCATCGGCCTGCTCGATTCCAAGACGTTGAAGGCCGAAAACGGCGAGCGCATGGAAAAGCACCTGCTGCTCACCCGCTACGACCCGCTTCGCGCCGAGCGCGGCGACATGCTGAAGGTCGACGACGTGCTCGAAATCCTGTCGATCCCGCTGATGGGCATCATCCCGGAGAGCGCAGACGTGCTTCGTGCATCCAATGTCGGCTCGCCGGTCACGCTGGCAGACAACCGCTCAGCGCCGGCGCTGGCCTATTTCGACGCAGCGCGCCGGCTGAAGGGCGAAACCCTGCCAATCACCATTCCCGGTGAAAAGCGCAGCTTCCTCGGCAAGATTTTCGGAAGGAAGGCGGCATGAATCTGTTCGGTTTCTTCTCCCGCTCCCAGTCAGCACCGGCCGCCCGCGAACGGCTGCAGGTCCTGCTGGCGCATGAGCGCGCATCCGCAGGCGATTCGGATCTCGTCACCAAGCTGCGCGACGAAATTCTGAAGGCGATCTCCAAGCACATGCAGATCGACGACGAAAAGGTCAAGGTGACGATGGAACGCGGCGCGCAGGTTTCGACGCTCGCCGTCGATATCGAGATCCCCTTTGACGCGAAGAAGGCGGCCTGACGGTCGCCCATTCGTTCCAGATGACGTCAAAGCGTCTCCGGATACCTTTAGCCGGACAATATCGACAGATGTTGTCCGGCTTTTTCGTGGAAGGTCAGAAGTCCGGCGCCACGCCGAAAACGAACTCCGCCTTGTCTCCCGACATGTTGTAGTACTGGTGATCGAAGCCCGCCGGAATGTAGAAGCCGTCGCGCGGATTGAGCTCGAACCAGACCAGGCCTTCCGCTTCCGGCACATGGATGTTCAATGTGCCCGAGACGACGTAGAGGCATCTGATAGCACTGGCAAAGCCGGACCTCGTCGCTTTCGGCAGCGCCCGTTCGATCGCGCTCGCCTGTTCCGTTTCGCCAACGACGGTCGCTCGCTTTGCGACCGTCCTCGGCTTCAACGACTTCCGCGACCTGAAGATGTTCTTTCAAAAGCACCTGCGAAATACGCGGGTGGCATAGACCTCACAATGGAGTGCCGGCGCTCAGGCCGCCTGCTGCGGCAGCGGCCCGACATAGAGCGAACGCGGCCGGATAAGGCGGCCTTCCAACGCCTGTTCGCGTGCGTGGGCGATCCAGCCGACGGTTCGGCCGATCGCGAACACGCCGGTGAAGGCTTCTCGCGGGAACTTCAAAGCGTCGAGCAGAAGCGCCGTGTAGAACTCCACATTGACATCGAGCGGACGGTCCGGTTTGCGCACCTTCAGGATGGCAAGCGCCGATTGCTCGACCGCTTCGGCCAGTTGAATCCGATCGCGGTTTGCCGGGTCGGCGGCGCTCAGCTGCTTCAGTGCGCCTTTCAGCGCGTCGGCGCGGGGATCGCGGACGCGATAGACGCGATGGCCAAAACCCATCAGCCGTTCGCCGTGGTCGAGCGCCTCCGAGAGCCAGACTCGCGCGTTCTCCGGCGTCCCGATCGCATCCAGCATGTCGAGCACCGGTCCCGGCGCACCGCCATGAAGCGGCCCCTTGAGCGCGCTGATCGCAGCAAGAACCGAAGATGTGAGGCCGGCTTTGGTGGACGCGACCACACGCGACGCGAAGGTCGAAGCGTTGAGACCGTGATCCGAAATCGTCACCAGATAGGCATCGAGCGCCGCCTCTTCTTCCTTGCTCGGCACGCTTGCACCGAGCATTGCCAGAATATCGGCAGAATGGGAAAGCGCCGGTGTCGGCGCGACCGGGGTTTCACCCTTCTTCAGGCGCAGTGCCGCAGGCAGGAAGACGGCCGGGGCGGCCAGCAAGCGCAGTGCCGTATCGATATCGTCTCCATCCGGAAGCCGGGCGATCAGCGCACGCATGATGTCGACCGGCGGCAGTTCCAGCAACGCATCGTCGATAGCGGGGACGTGAGCGAAGACCTCCACCCGCTTTTGCCCGAGGCGCTTCGCAAGCTCGGCCCGATCCGGCGTGGGCCCCAGCAGTCCGCCGAACAACAGGGCGACGACATCTTCATAGCGCGCGTGGCCGACCAGGTGATCGAGCGAGACGCCGCGGATGATCAATTCGCCGGCCTCACCGTTGACATGGGAGAGCTGCGTTTCGGCGGCGACGACGTCTTCAAGTCCGTTCTTCATCATCAAGTTTCTCCTTTACGCAGAGAATGATCCGACCTAGATCTATTGACGTCAATCTTGATGCAATCGATCAACATGAAGACACTCTGGATCACCGCCGAAGAGGCGCTCGCCCGGCTCGGCAGCAAGCGGCAGACGCTCTATGCCAATGTCAGTCGTGGACGCATTCGCGCCAAGCCCGACCCAGCCGACCCGCGCCGCAGCCTGTATCAGTCCGACGATGTGCATCGGCTGGCCGAACGCCATGCCGGGCGACGGCAGGCGGCGGTCGTGGCGGCCGAAGCGATCCGCTGGGGTGAGCCGGTTCTGAAGACGACGATCTCCAGTATCGCCGGCGGGCGGCTATTCTATCGCGGCCGCGATGCGGTCGAACTCTCCAGCGACGCGACGCTGGAGCAGGTCGCGGCGCTGCTTTGGCAATCATCCGAGCCAGTGACCGTTCCCGCCGGCGAACACGGCGGCAGCCAATCGCGCCTGGCCGCAACGTTCGCGCGCCTGGCTGCACGGATCGAAAGCGACCTGCCGGCGCTCGGCCGCCGCCCGGCGATATTGAAGGCTGAAGCCGCCGACGTGCTTGCAAGCGTCGCGACGGAGATGGCGCCATCGCCAGAGCAAATGCCGCTGCACCGGCGGCTGGCGCTGGGCTGGGGACGGCCGGAGGCGGCGGAGCCGATCCGCAAATGCCTGGTGCTGACCGCCGAGCACGAGCTCAACGTTTCGGCCTTCGCGGCCCGGGTCACAGCTTCGTCCGGCGCGGCGCTTTCCGCCGCCACGCTTTCAGGACTTGCCACGCTGACCGGACCTAGACATGGCGGCGCCTGGCTCAGCGTCACGCGGCTGGCCGAACAGGCGGCGGCGTGCGGCGTGCGCGAAGCGATTCGGGGAATGCTCTCCTCCGAGGGCGTGGTCAGAGCCTTTGGCCACCGGCTCTATCCCGATGGCGATCCGCGCGCCAAGGCGATCATGGCAAGCTTCGAGGTGCCGGCACTCTACACCACCTTGGCCGAAGCCGGCGAGGAGTTGCTCGGCGAACCCGCCAATCTCGACTTTTCACTGGCCGCCCTCGCAGCGGCCTATACTCTCCCTGACGATGCGCCGCTCGTCATTTTCGCGCTTGCGCGCACCGTCGGCTGGCTCGCTCATGCGATGGAGCAGGTCGAGAGCGGCGAGTTGATCCGCCCTCGCGCACATTACGCAGGCACCTAGCTATTTCTTCGACGCTCACTCAAACACAGGCCCCGCGCACCCCTTTGCGAGGCATGGGCGAGAAGAATAGTTTCCAGGAGAAAACGAGAACAGCGTTTATTACATAAAATTAATTATTTGAACCTCCAAGAAAAGACAAATAAATATTACATTATATTAACATGACTAACGCGCATCAAAGTATTACCTTCGAACCGAGGCTGAATATTGCCGGCGACCGCTTCGGCCGCGACGCGACAATAGGAGACGGCCTCGCAGGGAAGCTCCTCCCGCTTCCCGCGTTGAAGGAGATGCAGATATGCGCTCGCCCCTCAAGACCACCACCATCGCAACCCTCGCCCTCGTCGTTTTCGCCGGCGGTGCCTTTGCGGCCGATCACCACGACTTCGGTCGCGACAGTGACAAGGGCGCCTATACGGGCGATTACTACCAGGGCATTTTCACCCAGGACGACATGACGGCCCCGGCGATGCAGGTCTACCGCGCACCGGTTCACATGGCATCGTCGCGCCTAGACCGCGTCCTGCATGAACTGAGGGTCGACAACCACCGGATCAATGCCGACCGCGAACAGGGCAAGCTGACTGCGGCAAACTACAGGAAGCTTGAACGCGAGGACGGTGCAGTGCGCGCCCAGGCGGTCAAGACCGCCGCCGCCCACAACGGCATGCTGCCCACGCAATCCTATGCGCGGTTGCAGAACGAAGTTCGCCACCTCGACCGGGATATCGCCCGGATGGCGTGATCGACAGGCAGATGCGGCCCACCCGCCTTCCGGGTGGGCGCCACCGACGGCGCCGGGCTCGCTCCCTGAGCCCGATCCCTCGGCAACCAACACAAGCCCTTACACGAAGCCGACCGAAACAATGAGCCGTGTTCGCCTCCGACCGGGGCGCACGCCTGAGATCTCTCGGCGACCTGGCAGCGAAAGGAACAAGATCATGTCAAACATTCTCATGAGGCACCGTGCTGCCGCGCTCCTCGGCGCAGCCGTCATCGTCGCGCCTTTGTCCATGGCAGTCTTTGCTGGCCATGACGCGGCTGCGGCCGCCGGAACCGGCCCAGCCGTTGCGGTGCCGCTTGCGTCCGGCGCCTCCTTCGCTCCGATCGTGTCGGCGGACAAGCCGGCGATCGTCACGATTACCACCGTAATCAAGGCCGACAACGCTGGTAACGACGAAACCTCGCAACTCAGCGAAAACTCGCCCTTCGACGAGCAGTTCCGCCAGTTCTTCCGCGACCGGGGCATTCCGCTGCCGGACCGGGCCCCGCAACAGCGCCCCGCGCAACGGGCCGAAGCGCTCGGCTCCGGCTTCGTCGTGGCCGCGGATGGCTACATCGTCACCAACAACCACGTCATCGACAAGGCGTCGAGCATCACGGTGACCCTTGACGACGGCACGCAAGTGCCCGCCAAGCTTGTCGGTGCCGACCCGAAGAACGATCTCGCCGTACTGAAGATCAAGCCCGCAAAGCCGCTTGCCACCGTTGCCTGGGGCGATTCCGACACCTTGCGGGTCGGCGACCAGGTGCTTGCGATCGGCAACCCGTTCGGCATCGGCACGACCGTGACCGCCGGCATCGTCTCGGCACGTGGACGCGATCTGCACAGCGGTCCCTATGACGACTTCATCCAGATCGACGCGCCGATCAATCGCGGCAATTCCGGCGGACCGCTGGTCGATGCTGCGGGTCGGGTGGTCGGCATCAACACCGCCATCTATTCGCCGAACGGCGGCAGTGTCGGCGTCGCTTTCGCCATTCCCTCGGATCAGGCGCAGAAAGTCGTCGTCGAGTTGATGAAGGACGGCTCGATCCAGCACGGCTTCATCGGCGTCGAAATTCAACCGGTGACCGCTGACATCGCCGATGCGATCGGCCTCCGTCAGGCAGAAGGCGCGCTCATCGCCGGCGTCAATGATGGAACACCCGCCGCCAGGGCAGGCCTCAAGGCTGGCGACATAGTCACCGCCCTCGGCGGCAGCCCGATCAAGTCGCCACGCGATCTCTCGCGCATGGTCGCCGACCTCTCGCCCGGCACCTCGAAGAGCTTGAGCGTCTGGCGGACCGGCAAGACCAGGGATCTCTCGATCACCGTCGGCCGCAACACGGGGGATCAACAGTAGCTATCGGCCGCCGCGAGGCGTACCTGTCCGGCCGCACGGCGGCCGGGCACAATTGTCAGCGATAGCCTCTGGCGTTGATCGCCCCGCCCTCTTGGCCAGGCTTTTCTTCCCGGTTTTGCTCCCTCCAGGATCCGGGACTGAACGATGTTACCCGCCGGAATTCGCGATTGAAATTCGACTTCGTCTGAAAACCGGATTCGAACATCGCCGAGGTCACCGACATGTCGGTCTCACGCAGCAGACGGCAGGCTTCGGCAATTCGAAAATCGTTTATGTACTGCGAGACGTTCTTGCCGGCCAGCCGATTGACGGCGGTCGATATCTGCCGGGCTGGAAGGCCCGCGCGCCGTGCCAGGCGCGACAGCGTCAAGTTTTCGTCGCGGGCCAGTTTCTGGCTGACCAGTAGTTGATCGACCCGGTCCAGGATCTCCCGGTCCTGCGGCACTGAAACTGGATCTTCATCGATGACCGTGCTGGCTACCGGAAGCGCGCGCGCACGGTCCGCGACCATGGCGGTCAGCCCGATGAAGAGCAATCCCAGCATATTCCCGTTGCTGACGATGAGGCCGATATTCGCCCCCTTTGTCCATTCAAAGTCCAGAATGATCGCAAGATCGAAGAGGGCCGACACACAGAGCGAGACCGCGGCAATGACCAAAGCGCGGTGCGCTGCAACGGCGCCTTCAAAACGTGCTTCGTCCAATGCATCCGTGCCGGTGCGGGCAAGGTTCAAAAGCGCCAGCGCATATCCGACATATTCGACGATCAGGGCGAAGTCGATGTATCTCGGCGCGAGCAGCACGAGCATGAGGACGCCGATGGTCGGCGTCGCGTGAATCCACCCGGCGCCGGGAACGCTTCGCTCCTCGCTGCGGATCAGGCTGTGGAAACTCGCGAGCACCAGTGGCGGTACGCCGCTTGCGAGCACCGGCAGAGCAAATCGCAATGCCGCGACGTCGTAACCCCACCGCAGGCCGACGACCACCGACTGGAGGGCACAGAGCGCCACCAAGACGAGAAACGCCCGATTGCGCTTCGCGGGCTCGTCGCCGCGTAGCATGACAACCAGCAGGATCAGCAACAGCAAGGCGACGACGAACGGCAACGGCAGGAAGATCAAGAGCGAGTCCTTTGGCGGGCAGATAACCTGGGAAGTCATGGCTCAGATCGCGATTCGGGACGACCTGAATCGCGATCAAGGACGCGGCGAGGCGCAACGCCGGCGACGATCGTGCGTCTTTTTCAACCCAGCGAGATGCCCATGCCCCTCTTCCAGTTCTTGCCCGCCGCCGTCTTCATCCTGGCCGTTGCCACCCCCTCGCATGCCCATGATGTCGGCGTGCGCGAGATCAGCGTTTCGGCTCCCGAACGGGGACGAGATCTCTCTGTCACCATCTGGTATCCCGCCGCGACCGGCGGCGAAACCGCCCTTGTCGGCGACAACCAGATCTTTAAGGGAACAGAGGCCGCAAGGGACGCCCCCTTCCTCCTGGGGCCGTTCCCCCTGGTCGTCGTTTCGCACGGCTCCGGAGGCCGCGTTCAAGCGATGAGCTGGCTGGCGACCGCACTCGCAGAGGCCGGTTTCATAGTCGCCGGCCCCAACCATCCCGGCACGACCAGCGGCGATTCGACGCCCGTCAACACGCCGAAGCTCTGGGAGCGCACGGCCGATCTTTCCACCGTCATCGACAAGCTCACCGGCACCGGCGAATGGAACAAGGTAATCGACGCCGACCGGATCGCCGTCCTCGGCTTTTCTCTCGGAGGCTCGACTGCCATGGAGATGTCCGGCGCTGAGGCAAGCCTCGATGCCTATGCCCGCTATTGCGACAGCTACAGGAAGTGGGATTGCGCCTGGTTTGCCGGCGGCAAAGGCTACGTCAACGACATGCCGGTCGAGGTCGGCAAGCTCGATCTTCGCACGATCGACAAAGCCCGCTTCGAACAATCGAACCTTGACCGGCGCATCAAAGCGGCAGTGCTGGTCGATCCGGGTCTCGCCCAGGCCTATAGGGAAGAAAGCCTGAAGAAGATCGAGATCCCGATGCATTTCATCAATCTCGGCAGCGCAGAGACCATCCCCCTGGCCGTCGCCTCCAAGCCTTTGGCGGCACTGACGCCAAAGGGCTCCTATGCCGCAATCGCCGGGGCCGACCACTTCAGTTTCCTGCCGGAATGCAAGGACGGCGCCGCCGAAGCGCTGAAATCCTTCGGCGAAGTCGACCCCATCTGCGAGCCGACGGAGCGTCCCCGCGCCGACATCCATGCCGATATCATCAGCCTGGCGCGCGAAGCCTTGCAGCAGAGCCTTGGCGAATAGCGATTGGCGAGAGCGCGAGGCTGGCGGCGATGCGCACCCAGGATCGCCGCCCAGCCAGGCAGGACCGCGCTTTGCCGTCCCTTCTTCGAGAAACGATACCTCGACACCGCAAGTGGATTCATCGGTACCAACCGCGAAATACATTGGCTTACAAAAAGCGCGCCCGGCCGACACACCGCCAATACACACCTCCGTTGAAATCAGGATGCTTCCAACGACGCCCACTCGATCAACGCTATGACGGAGAACCCCATGAAAACGACCCGCCTCATTGCCGCCGCCCTGCTGATCGCCGGCAGCGTGACGACGCTTCGCATGGCTGAGGCTCAGCAGATGCAGGGCATTCAGCGCACGGACCTGATCAAGAACGAGATCAGCGTGCCCGGACACGAGGCTGTGCAGGTCCGCGTCGATATCGACCCGGGCACCGCCTCGATCAAGCATTCCCATCCGGGCGAAGAAATCGCCTATGTGCTTGAGGGTTCGCTGGAATACCAACTCGAGGGCCGGGCACCGGTGACGCTTCAGGCAGGCCAGGCGCTGTTCATTCCGGCTGGCGTTGCCCATGTGGCCAAGAACGTCGGCACCGCCAAGGCGTCGGAACTCGCGACCTACATCGTCACCAAGGACGCGCCGCTCGTGGTTCCAGTCGAGGCACGTTGATGGGCTGCGCGGTTCTGCTAGTGAATCCGCCTTCAAGCGTGAAGGAATTCGAGCAGCGCCGCGTTGAATGCCGGCGCGGACTCGATGTTGACGATATGCCGGCCGGGCAATGACAGATGCCGCCCCTGCTGCACGCGGGCGGCGATGTTTTCGAGGTCGGATGGCGGACAAACCGGATCCCCGTCGCCGGAAATGGCGAGCACGGGATTGGCGATCTTGACGATTTCTTCTCGCAAATCCGCACCCGCCAGCGCTGTGCAGCCGCCGATATAGCCATCGGTCGCGGTGGTGCCGAAGCTCTCGAGGACGCGACCGACGGCTTCACGATGGCTGGCTGCGAATTCCGGGCTGAACCAGCGTTCGGCTGTGGAAGCGGTCAAAGCCGCAAGGCCGCCCGCCCTGACGCTGTCGATGCGCGCGGCCCAGCCCTCGGGCGTGCCGATGCGCGCCGCCGTCGCGCAGAGCACGATCCTGTCCAGGCGCTTGCCGGCGTGCACGCCGAGCCATTGCCCGGTCAGGCCGCCGATCGACAGGCCGCAGAAATGCGTCCGTTCGATCTCCAGCGCATCCAGAAGAGCCAGCACGTCATGGCCGAGATCAGCGAGCGTATAGGGCGGTGGCGGCGCCGAGGAACGACCATGGCCCTTGCGATCGTAGCGCAGCACGCGGAAATGCGGCGAAAGCTCCCCGATCTGGGCATCCCACATGGTGAGATCGGTGCCGAGAGAATTGCAGAAGAGCAGCCAGGGTGCGTTGCCGCTTAGGTCGCCGTCGATGCGGTAATGAAGCCGATGGCTGGGTAGGTCGAGATAGGCCATGAAACGGGCACTCCAATCAGGGAAGCCGCCAGCGAAGGCGGCTTCATGGTTGTTGGCGCGACGCTGCGCCTCATAGGCATGCGCGCTGCGGCACGAGTCTCGCACGCGCAAAGGGATGGCGGCCGGATGCCTTCATGGTCCGGCCGCCATCGCCGTTCGTTAAGCCGTCGCCAGTTGCACGACCTCGTCGCGGCGGGCGTTGCTGATCGCAAAGACCAGCATGGCGAGCGCCGAGATCGCAGCCGGGATGGCGAAGATCGCGAAGTTCTGCTGCAGCGGAAACTCCTGCGCCAGGAGCACGCCGCCAAGCGTCGGCCCGACGATGGCGCCGATGCGACCGACGCCCGAGGCCCAGCCCAATCCGGTAGAGCGGACCGAGAGGTTATAGAGCTGCGCCACGCTGGCATAGAGCAGGATCTGCGTGCCGATCGTGGTGGCGCCGGCGACGAACACCATGAGGAACAGGAGGGCCGCCGGCGGATTGAAGCCGATCAGCGCGATCGACAGGGCTGCCGCGACGAAGAATCCGACCACCACCTTCGGCAGGCCGAACCGGTCGCCGAGCCAGCCGCCGGCAATGGCGCCGACCATACCACCGAAATTCAGCGAGAAGAGGCTGAGCAGGCTTGCCTTCTCCGCATAGCCGGCTTCCTGCAGCACCTTCGGCAGCCAGGACGACAGCAGGTAGACGAGCAGCAGGCAGCAGAAGAACGCGACCCACAGCATGATCGTGCGCAAGGTGCGCTGATGGCGGAAGAGTTCCAGGACCGACGCCGAGGCGCCCTTCGTTTCGGCGAAGACCAGCCTGTCGGCCGCACCGATACGCACGCCGGGATCGATCTTCTGATAGATCCGCTTCGCTTCGTCCTGCTTGCCCTGACGGATGAGGAAACCGAGCGATTCCGGCAGCTTCCAGAGGATCACCGGCAACAGAAGCAACGGCACCGCGGCGATAAAGAACATCGGCTTCCAGCCATAGGATGGGATGAGGCCGATGCCGAGGCCGGCCGCCACCATGCCGCCGACCGAATAGCCGGAGAACATCAGCGCCACCAGGGTGCCGCGCAGACGCTTCGGCGCGTATTCGTTCATCAGTGCCACGGCATTCGGCATCAAGCCGCCGCAGCCGAGACCGGCGAAAAACCGGAAGATCTTGAACTGTTCGGGCGAACCGGCAAGCCCCGTCAGCAAGGTCGAGACCGTGAACAGCACGAAGCTGATGGCGATGCCCTTCTTACGGCCGATCCGGTCGGCGAGCGGGCCGAAGATCAGCGCCCCGAACATCATGCCGAACAGTGCCCAGGCCTGCAGCGCGCCGGCCTGCGGCTTGCTCAGTCCCCATTCGGCGATCAGCGTCGGCAGCACGGTGCCGGCGACGAAGACGTCATAACCGTCGACAATCAGCAGCAGCGCTGAGAGCGCAACCACCATCCACTGGAAGCCCCCAAGGGGGCTCCCGTCTATTGCCTCATTCACATCGATAGAGCGCATCATCTCCTCCCCAGGTCGTTGCGCGTTTCAGATAGAGAGCCGTCAGCCGAGATCGCCGCCGGCGACCGGCAGCACGCTGCCGGTGATGTAGGAGGCCTCGTCGGAGGCCAGGAACAGAATGGGTGCCGCCTGCTCTTCGATGCTGCCGTAGCGCTTCATGAAGCTCGACTGCTTTACCTGGGCGACGACGTCGCCCATCCAGGCCTTCTCGGCGTCGCTGTCGCCCGCGGCATTGCGCGGGACACGGCGTGGCGGCGCCTCCGTCCCACCCGGCGCGGTCGCGACGACGCGGATGTTGCGCTCGGCAAGTTCCATAGCCAGCGATTGGGTGATGGCGTTGACGCCGCCCTTCGCCGCCGAATAGGGCACGCGATGAATTCCGCGCGTGGCATTCGAGGAAATGTTGACTATCGTGCCGCCACCGCGGGCAAACAGATGCGGCAGCACCGCATGACAACAGTAGAGCGTCGGCATCAGCGAGCGGCGCATCTCCGCATCGATCTGCAACGGTTCGAACTCGGCGAAGGGCCGCATGCGGATCGCCCCGCCGACATTGTTGATCAGGATGTCGATGCCGCCGAAGCGTTCGGCGGCAAAGCGCATCGCCGCAGCGGCGCCCTCGTGGGTCTCGAGATCGGTGTTGTAGGCTGCCGCCCGATCGCCCCCGGCCTCCGCCGCCACCTCTGTGACGAAGTCGGCGCGGTCGACGAACACCACCTTGCCGCCTTCAGCCGCAGCACGCAGCGCCACAGCGCGGCCGATGCCCTGAGCCGCACCTGTGACCACGAGCACCTTGCCGGCAAAGCGCCCTTCAAAACGGGCCGCGCTCATGCCGCCTCCTTCGCCAAGACGTTCGGCGTGAACTTCTCGTAGTGGAAACTGTTGGGCACGATACCGGTGTCGTCGAGGTGCTTGCGCACCGCATCGACCATCGGCGGCGGGCCGCAGAGATAGACGTCGACATCGCCGCCGTTGAAGAGCTCTTCCGGCATGTGCTGGGTGACCCAGCCCTTGCGCGGATGGCTGGAGGCAGCGTCTGCCACGACTGTGCTGTAGGTGAAATTGGCAAGCCGGTTGGTGTAGGGCTCGATCTCATCGACAAGCACGAGATCCAGGTCTCGGGTGACGCCGTAGATCAGGTGGATCTTCTGCTGCGCGTTGGCCTGGGCCAGCACTTCGAGCATTGACAGGAATGGCGCAAGACCGGTGCCGCCGGCTAGCAGCAGCAGGGGGCGTTGGACTTCTCTCAGATAGAAGCTGCCGAGCGGCCCTGTCAGTTCGAGTTTCGTGCCGACTTCGGCACGCTCCAGCCAGCTGCTCATCAGACCGCCGGGGATCTTCTTGATCAGGAAGCCGATGCGCGCTTCGCCCGGCGCCGAAGAGAAGGAGTAGGAGCGGCTCTGGCAGCTGCCCGGCACATCGATATTGACGTACTGGCCGGGCAGAAACACGGGTGCTGCAGTAGGGTCCACGTCCAGTTCGAGCACGATCGCCGCATCATTGTGCGGGGTGACCCGCGCAACCGTTGCCGCGAACTTCTGCTGCCCGGTCTTGCAGGCGGCCGAGGTCGTCGGCACCGCGATGACGCAATCGCTCGACGGCTTCATTTGACAGGTCAGCACCAGCCCGCCTGCGGCCTCGTCCGCCGTCAGCGCATCGTCGATGAAGTCGTCGCCGAGGTCATAGGCACCGCTTTCGGCGCGGCACTTGCAGGTACCGCAGACGCCGTCGGAACAGTCCATCGGCAGGTTGATCTTGTTGCGGAAGGCGGCGTCGAGCACCTTCTCGTCGTCCCTGCATTCGACGAAGCGGGTGACGCCATCCTCGAAATTCAAAGCGATCCTGTAGCTGGCCATGGTTGCTCCTCCCAATCCCTTGTCGTCAGGCGGCGGTCATCAGATGTGGTAGACGTCGATGACCTGGCGGATGTAGTCGTTCTTCAGCACGATCTTCTTTTGTGAAATCACGAGCTCTTCGCCGCTTTTGCGCAGCGTCACAAACATGGTGCCGAAGAAGTGGTCGGTGACCTTGTAGCGGTGGTTGAGCGTGTGGAAGTTGTAGCGGACATCCACTTCCTCGCCACGGTCGGCCAGCAACTCGACATTGGTGACGTTGTGGCTGGTGCGCGGCTCTGGCGTGGAGGCGCCCGAGCGTTCGGTCTTGATGCGGAAGACGCGATCCTCCAGGCCGTCGCGGCTCGGATAGAAGATCAGCGAGATCTCAGACTGCGGATCTTCGGTCAGCTGATCGTCATCGTCCCAGGCCGGCATCCAGTAGGTGACGTCGGGCGCATAGCAGGTCAGCCATTCGTCCCATTCGCGGTCGTCGAGCAGGCGCGCTTCGCGGTAGAGGAAGGCGCAGGCGGTGTCGTAGGAGATGCTCATGCGACCGCTCCCTTCGTCTCGGAGGCAAATGCTGCGCGCATCACCTTCGCCCAATATTCGTGCTGGCGGACGAACAGGCCTTCGTCTTCGCTGCGCTCGCCCGAGAGCAACGGTTCGAGGCCCATGCGCTTGGCATTTTCGTCCGGACCGTCAATCCAGAGCGGCGCCCCGCGTGACAGGTCGTTCCAGAGCGCGGTGATGCCGGCATAGCCCTGCTGGCAGGCGCGGAATTCTTCTAGATCGTCGGCCGTGCCCATGCCCGAGACGTTGAAGAAATCCTCGTATTGGCGGATGCGCAGAGTCCGGTCTTCAGCACTTTCGCCCTTCGGCGCGAAGCAGAAAATGCTGATCTCGGTCTTGTCGACGCTGATCGGGCGAGTGACGCGGATCTGCGTGCTGAACTGGTCCATCAGGAACACGTTCGGGTAAAGGCAGAGGTTACGCGTCTGGTTGACGATGAAATCCGCCTTCACTTCGCCGACGCGCGCCTTGATCTCCTCACGGGCGTGGAAGACCGGCCGGACCTCGGGGTTCATGGTGTTGGTCCAGAGCAGAATATGGCCGTTGTCGAAGCCGTAGACGCCGGCAATCGAGCGGCTCCAGCTGCTGGCGTCGACCGCCTTGGTGCCCTCCTCGTGGCGGCGGCCCATGGTCGCGGCATAGTTCCAGTGCACGGAGCTGACGTGATAGCCGTCGCAACCGTTTTCCATCTGCAGCTTCCAGTTCCCATCGTAGATGTAGGAGGAATTGCCGCGCAGCACTTCGAGCCCGTCGGGCGCCTGGTCGACAATCTGGTCGATGATGACCTTGGTCTCGCCGAGATAATCCTCGAGCGACGAGACATCAGGATTCAGGCTGCCGAAGAGGAAGCCGCGATAGCTCTCGAAACGAGCGACGCGCTTCAGGTCGTGCGAGCCATCTTTCGCAAATTGCGGCGGATATTGCGTGGTCTTCTCGTCCTTCACCTTCAGGAGTTTGCCGGTGTTGGAGAAGGTCCAGCCATGGAAGGGACAGGTGAAGCTGCCCTTGTTGCCGTGCTTGCGTCGGCAGAGCATCGCGCCGCGGTGGGCGCAGGCATTGACGACCGCGTGCAGTTCGCCGGTCTTGTCGCGGGTGACGACGACAGGCTGGCGGCCGATATAGGTCGTATAGTAGTCGTTGTTCTCCGGGATCTGGCTTTCGTGCGCGAGGTAGACCCAGTTGCTCTCGAAGATATGCTTCATCTCCAGCTCGAAGAGATCTTCGTTGGTGAAGATGTCGCGACGGCACCTGAACATGCCGGTCTCATGATCGTCCTCGACTGCCGTGGCGAGCAGATCGTCGAGGGCCTGGGTTTTGTCGATAACTGCAGACATGGTTCTTCTCCCGCAAACGGCTG
This sequence comes from Ensifer sp. 22460, assembly GCF_052044935.1. Lineage (NCBI taxonomy): Bacteria > Pseudomonadati > Pseudomonadota > Alphaproteobacteria > Hyphomicrobiales > Rhizobiaceae > Ensifer > Ensifer sp. 22460. The sequence goes on along the minus strand of NZ_JBQENZ010000006.1, from coordinate 26,870 downwards.
ATCCGTGCTCGGTTCGGCTATTGCAACAATGTCGGTGTGGGGGCGGCGGCTCAGTCGGCCGCCGCAACAATGATCAGGCGGCGGCGCGCCTGCGCTGCTCGTTGATCTGGTTGTCGACGCCATTCACCAATGAGGTGAGATGAATGTCGAATTCGATCTCGGCGAAGGGGCCGGAGAGACCGTTCGCCTTGATGCTTGCCTCGTCGGTCCGCTCGGTAACATCGGGCACCAGGCCGTCGCGGGTCGCATAGGCGAAGTCGTCGTTGACCAGCGGATCGCCGGCAATGTTGATCTGGGTCGTCAGCTTGCGATGACCGTCAGCGCTGATGAAGAAGTGAATATGCGCCGGGCGCTGGCCGTGACGCCCGAGAGCCGAAAGCAGCTGTTCGGTCGGGCTGCCCGGGGGCACGCCGTAGCCGTGCGGCACAATGCTCTGAAACTTGTAACGGCCCTTGGCGTCGGTCACGATCGTGCGACGCATATTGAACGGTGCCTGCACCCCGGTCGGGTCGAAGTGCGAATAGAAGCCGCGGGTATCACAGTGCCAGACTTCGACCGTCGCACCTTTCAGCGGTTGGCCGGCGGAATCATAGACGGTGCCGTGCATGATCAGCGGGTGACCGTTGGTGTCGCGGCCGTCATCGAGACGGGCGAAGCCTTCCGATGCCGGTGCGCCGGCGACATAAAGCGGCCCTTCGATGGTGCGCGGTGTCGGATTCTTGATGCCGAGCTCCTCGTCGATAGCGTCGAGACGTTCGTCGAGGAAGTGGTCGAGGCCGAGGCCGGGCGAGATCAGGCCGGCCTGGCCGGCAGCACCGATTTCGTTTAGCCAGGCAATGCCGGTCCAGTATTCGTCCGGGGTGATGTCGAGATCGTCGATCGCCTTGAACAGGTCCGACATCAGCCGGTGCACGATCTCTTTGACGCGCGGGCTGCCGCCGTCCTTGTCGAGGCCGCTCAGAACCTTCAGGAAATCTTGCGTCTCCGGCTTGTCGAAAATCTTCACGCTCATGATAAATCCTCCACTTGGATAGTTTGAAAGCGGGTGCCGCCTGCCAACCTCCCGGCGGCGGCCGAACGAAATCTCAGGTGTCATCCTCCCGGACCGACGACGGATGCCGAAGCAGCGGCGTCACCTCGATGTCCATGAATTTGAACAGCGGCAGACCCGAGAGGATCTCGTGCAGCTCGGCATTGTCTGTGACGTCAAAGACGCTGTAGTTGGCGTACTGGCCGGCGATCCGCCAGATATGCCGCCACTTGCCGCTCTGCTGCAGCGCCTGTGAATAGGCCTTCTCTCGCGCGAGAATCTGGGCCGCCTCTTCAGCGGGCAGGTCATGGGGAATGCGAACATCCATTCTGACGTGAAACAGCATCAGCCGATCCTCACTTCGCAACACTAATGGTCTTGCGCAGCCCTTCGCGCGCAAAGAACTTCAGGCGGTCTTCGTCGAGCTCGATCCCAAGCCCCGGTCCATCCGGCACCGTCAACTCGAAGTCGCTGTAGTCGAGCGGCGTCGCCAGAATTTCCTCGGTCAGCAGCAGCGGCCCGAAAAGTTCCGTACCCCACTGCAGATTGGCGAAGGTGGAAAACACATGGGCTGACGCCACCGTGCCGACGCCACCTTCCAGCATCGTGCCGCCATAGAGCTCGATGCCGGCGGCATCGGCGATCGCCGCCACGTGCTGCGCGTTGAAGAGCCCACCGCTCTGCTCGATCTTGACCGCAAAGACGTCTGCGCCCTTGGTCTTGGCAATCTCGAAGGCCGATTCAGGCCCGGTAAGGGACTCGTCCGCCATCAGCGCCACCGGAAAACGACGGACCAGTCGGTTGAGCGCTGCCGTCGACGCGACAGGCTGTTCTACCAGTTCGCAACCGGCATCGGCGAGCGCCGCCATGCCGTAGGACGCCTCGAATTCGCTCCAGGCCATGTTGACGTCGACGCGCACCGCACCGCGGTCGCCCAGCGCCTGCTTGATCGCCGCCACATGGGCGATATCGTCCTTCAACGGCTTCGCGCCGATCTTCAGCTTGAAGATCCGGTGACGGCGAAGGTCGAGCATCTTTTCGGCCTCGGCAATGTCCATGGCGGTGTCACCGGAAGCGAGCGTCCAGGCGACCGGCAGCCGCTTGCGTAGCGCTCCGCCCAGGAGTTCGCCGACCGACAGGCCGAGACGCTTGCCGTGGGCGTCGAGCAGCGCCGTTTCGACCGCGCTCTTGGCGAAACGGTTTTCCTTCACCGCTTTGCCGATGCGCGCCATTAGCGCCTTCACGCGGGTCACGTCCTCGCCGATCATGACAGGCGCGAAATAGGTATCGATCGCCAGCTTCATGCTTTCGGGGCTCTCGCCACCATAGGCGAGACCGCCGATCGTCGTGCCTTCGCCGATCCCGACGGTGCCGTCGCTGCAATGGACCTTCACCAGCATCAGCGTTTGGCCGGTCATGGTCGCGACTGAGAGCTTGTGCGGCCGGATCGTCGGCAGATCGACCAGTATCGTTTCGACCCGTTCGACGACGGAGACGAAGGCTGCAGTCGGAGAGATGGGTGCAGGGGTCGTGTTCATGGCGTGACTGTGCGCCGCGCACTGGGTGGCGTCCAACACCAAATAGGTTCTCTATGATACCTTCATGGTATAGTGTGATAGAGATTTCGCAGATTCATGCGGTTACCGCACTGCAACATACCGCAATGGTAGGAAAATGAGGGCCTGAATATGGATCTGCGCCAGCTTCGCTACTTCGTCGCCGTCGCCCGTGAGCGCAACTTCACCCGCGCCGCCGAGCAGCTGCATATCGCCCAGCCGCCCTTGAGCCGGCAGATCCAGCTTCTGGAGGAAGAGCTGGGCGTGCCGCTGATCATCCGCGCGAGCCGTCCGGTCCGGCTGACGGAGGCGGGCCGGTTGTTCTACGAGCAGTCGCTGCAGATTTTGGGGAGAGTCGAGCAGATGGTTGAGGCCACGCGCCGCGTCGGTCTCAACCAGAACCGCGTCCTGTCCATCGGCTTCGTCGCCTCCACGCTCTATGGCGGGCTGCCGACACTCGTGCGCAAGCTGAGGCAGAATGCGCCGGAACTCGATATCCGGCTATTGGAGATGGTGTCGGTGCAGCAGATCGCCGCGCTCAAAGAGGGCCGAATCGATGTCGGCTTCGGCCGGCTTCACCACAGCGATCCCAATGTCGTCGGCATCCTCATGCGCGAAGAGCGCCTCGCCGTGGCGATACCCCAGGGCACGCCGCTAGCCGAAGACACGTCGCCCTTGCCCTTGAATGCGCTCGCCGACCAGAAGCTGATCGTCTATCCGAAGGAGCCGCGGCCGAGCTATGCCGACCATGTGCTGAGCCTGCTTCATGCCCACGATGTGCGCCCTGCCGAGGTGCATGAAGTGCGGGAGATCCAGAGTGCCCTTGGCCTCGTCGCCTCGGAAGCCGGTCTGTGCATCGTCCCCTCCTCGGCGCGTCAGGTGCGGTCAGACGTCCACTACCGCATGATCGAGGGGGAACGCGCGACCTCTCCTGTCATCCTCAATCACCGGGTCGGCGACAATTCACGCCACATTGAGCTGATCAAGCAGTTGATCGAAGAGATGTATGCGGAAAACCCGCCTTGGCTTGGCCTCGAGCACAATCTGCCATTCCGGCCCTCCTTCGTTAAATGACGGGGTCCGGCACGCACGCGCCATGCGTTCGGTTGCCCGAAGGGTCTGCGCTCTCAGCCCACACATCCAGAACCAACTGCCGAAGCAAAAGCGCCTCCGCCCACCGGTCCGTCGTGTCGTGGCCGTCCCTGTCGGTGATCGCATAGGGTCTGGGGCCGAGCTCGCAGGTCATGACCAACGCGGCATCGTCGGCGGCACGGGATCGCCAGTGGCGAAAGCCGTAGCCCCACCACTCGCGGAAGAGATCGACCCAGGGGCGATGCTGCGGAAAGGACATCTCGATCTGGATCTGCTGGCACGAGCCGACGCGGCCGTGGAAGGCCTGGGCGTTGTGGAGGATGCGCCGGACCTGGGCGTGGCTTTCCTCTTCGACCGGAAAGGCAAACTCGCGGCCGACCAGATAGTGCGAGAGATCGGCGAGCAGCGGCAAATCGGGGCGCCGGTCCAGCAGGTCCAGCGTGAACAAGAGGTCGCTGGTGATCCGGTGGCGATGGGTTTCGACATAGACGGGGACACCCGCCCTTTCCGCGAGCCGCATCCATCCGTCCAGAAGCGGCAGGCAATCTTCCACCCGGCGCGGGCGGACGTCCGCCTGCAGGTCGATGTGGCTGACAGGAAATTCGCTCGCCAGTTCCAGGGTCGGGCGCAGGTCCTCGACGCTCCGGGGAAAACAGACTCCCTCGATCTTCAATCCGGTGCCGCGGATCACTTCGTTGAGGCGGACGACGTCATCACGGTTGGTGTAATGCGCGCTGATGCCGTCGAACCCGGCCTCGACGATAACAGCGATGTTTTCCTCGAGACCGCGTTCGCAGCCGTCCGCATGCCGGCGCTCCATCGCCCAGAGCGACTGAAAGACAAGCAACTTCTGCATCAGGCCGCCCGCGCGTTCTTCAGAAGCGCCTTCAGGTTCACGCCGGGATCAGCAAGCGCTGCGGGGTCTGGATTGATACCGGCGGCAATCAGCATCTCGGCGAGCTTGATGTCCCTGGCGACGCTATTGCAGGAACCGAGGCCCGCCGCGGCAAGGAGGCGCCCATCGTCCAGGTAGAACTCCAGCTCGCCGCCGTCGAGTTGGCGGATCACGCTCTGATGCTCCGGCTGCGGCAGGCCCGCGACCTGCAGACCGAGATCGTACTGGTCGGTCCAGAACCAGGGGATTGCGCCAAAAGCTTCCTTTCCGCCGACCATGTTGCGGGCCGCGGTCTCCGCCTGGCTGCGCGCATTGCGCCAGCTCTCGAAGCGAATGTACCCGCCGCCCGGCTGCGCCACCGCGGCGCAGTCACCGGCCGCAAAGATGTTCGGGTCACTGGTGCGAAGATAATCGTCCGTCAGGACGCCGTTTCCGGTGGCAAGGCCCGCCGCCTCGGCGAGCGCCACATCTGGCAGAACGCCGATCGCCGCGACGACGATATCGGCAGGCACCGCGCTGCCATCGGCGAGGAGAACGGCATCGTCGGTGATCGCGGCCATCCCCTGACCGAGATGAAACGCAACGCCTTCATCCTGATGCCGCGCATGGAGCTTGGCGGCAAAGCGCGGTGGAACCGCGCGTCCGAGCGGCTTAGCCGCCATCTCGATAACGCTGACGGTTATGCCTTTGCCGCGCAGAACGGCCGCGAGCTCCATGCCGATCAGACCACCACCGATGATGGCGATACTTTTTCCCGGGTCGGCGCTGGAGAAGATTGTCGCCGCATCCGCATAGGTGCGAAAGTCGAGCGCGCGCTCAGCCCCAGGGCATGTCAACCGCCTCGGGCGAGCACCGGTCGCAAGCAGCAGCTTGTCATAGGCGAGCACTCGTCCGCCGCTCAAGGCGACAGACCGGGCATCCGGATCGAAGCTCAGGGCCGATACGCCCTGAAGATAGTCGATACCGGCGGCCTGAAGCGCCTCGGCGCCACAGATCGGCTTCATCTGCACCGCGCCGTTGAGCGGCTTCGACAGCGGCGGGCGCTCATATGGCAGATGCGGTTCCGTGCCGGTGAGCGTGACGCTGCCGGTAAAGCCCGATTCACGCAGCGCAAAGGCCGCGCGGGTGCCGGATTCCCCGGCGCCGATGATGACGATGCCATTCATGGCTTGCTCCAAAGATCATAAGTTGGAGCGGGATGCGGGCGGAAAACCGCACGCACTGTTCCTCATCCCGCTCAGGAAAGGTGGCCGGCGCAGGCAGGAGAAATGCGCCGGCCGGGAGGATCAGTTGCCAGTCGCGTAGTCGGCCATGTGACGAGCTCGAAGCGAACCATCACTTCGCGTTCGACGGCCTTGCCGCGCGCCAGCGCGACGGCAGCATCGAGCTCGCCGACTGACCCTTGGCATTCTGGAACACCGTCGCATCGAGATCGCCCGCGGCCATAGCGGCGAGACCATCCTGCGTCGCATCGATGCCGACGTCGATCGGGCGCCCGGCCGTGATCCAGTTGGTCGTGAGGTCCATCGCGTTGGTGCGCGTCCAGGCCGCGGACTGTTCGTCGGCGATGGTCGCGCCCTTGCGGCCGCCGGCAGCCAGCGTCTCCTTGAACGACGAGGTGCGGTCCCGCGAGGCCTGGTGGGCGAGATCGCCCATCAGGATATAGACCTGCGCGTCACCGGCCTTGCCCTTTTCCTTGAGCAGCGAACAGGCGGCCTCGGCGCCCAGCTTGCCGGAGTCCGTCTCCCGGCTTCCGACATAGGCCTGCTTTACCGGCAACTGGGCGACATTGTCCGGCTGGAGGTTGAGATAGACGAGCGGAATGCCCGCCTTCTCCGCCGCTTCGCTGATGCCGGGGGCTGCCGAGGTATCGGCGAGCGTCGTGATGATCGCGTCGACGCCCGACGCGATGAAGTTGTTCACCTGATTGAGCTGCTTGGAGATGTCGGTCTGGGCGTCCTCAATCTGGACATTGACGCCTCCGGTTTCCGATGCTCTGGCGCTGATGCCTTCACGCAGCAGCGTCTGGAAGTTGTTGTCGAAGCTCTGCATCGAGACACCGATCGTCTCTGCCGAGGCAGCGCTTCCCATCAAGGCGGCCAGGGCAGCCGCCAGGTACATGGATTTCATGGTATCCTCCCAATAGGTGCCGGATCACCCGAGCGCATTCCTGAGACCCCGCGGCCTGATCAATGCTGCGTGGGTGCTCTAGCCGAGCGCCACGCGAACCTCGCCGTCAACGATTTCGGCGAGGTAGGTCTTCAGGTTTTCACAGGCCGGAAGCCGAATGGCTTCGCCGGTGCGATAGTCGAAGGCGCCGGAATGCTTGGGACATTCCACCTCGTAGTCCATGACCAGCCCATCGGCGAGATGGATGGCCTCGTGGGTGCAGAGGCCGGCGGTGCAATAGACGCTGTCATCCGGGCCGCGATAGATCGCATAGGTGCGGCCGGCGTGGTCGAAGCGGATTGCCCCTTCCTGTTCGATATCGTCCAGCTTGCAAGCGGGTACCCAGGTGATCACGTTGCTCATTCTGCAGCCTCCCCGATCGTGTTGCGCGCCTTGCGGGCTGCGAGTTTTTCCTTGCGCTTGCGGTAGCGTTCCTGCATCCGCGCCTCACCTTCCTTGGAGCCGTCGTGCCAGGTGCCGAACCAGCGATCGAGCGGGATCAGGGCGTCGCCGTAATTCACCTCGAAATACTTGTGGTGTAGGTAATGAGCATAGGCGTGGCTATCGATGACGGTATCCTCTCCGACCTCGACCTTGTCGAAGCCGACATGGCCGGGAATGGCGCCGAAGCCCGCATAGTGAAGCTGGTAGAGCATCAGGATCGGGTTCGACGGCAGGATCAGGTGGTAGAAGGCCGTTCCGAAATAAAGCAGATGCTCGACCGGATGCATCGACAGCGACGACCATGGCGACGGGTTCACCGAATTGTGGTGGACCGAATGCACCCACTTGTAGAGCAGCGGCATGTGGATGAGCCGGTGGATGCAGAAGAAATGGAACTCGTGGATCACAGGCACGATGAGCGCGACGAAAGCGAGCGTCCAGGGATTTTCCGCGAAGCTTAGCCACGGCGCATAGCCATTGGCATAGGCCCAGAGCATGGCGACCTCGACGGCGGTCCAGATCGTCACGCCTGAGAGAAAGGTGCGCAGGATGTTGTCGAGGTTCTGGCTCTCGAACCAGAAGGCCTTGCTCTTCTGCTCGGCCGGGAATTTGCCATTGTACTTGAAGCGGTTTTCCTGCCGTTTCAGCACGTAGAGGTGCAGTTCGAAGGCGCCATAGAAGAGGAAGACGCAGACCGCGTTCACCACGTAGAGCCATGCGATCCAGCCGATGCCCAAAGTCTGCATCGTCTCGATCGGCGGGATTGCCCAGGCCCAGTAGGCGACGGCCGAAGCGGCGAAGATCGCATTCCACGGAAAGAAATAGTGCGGCAGCCACTTCAGGAGCGCCAGCAGTTTGGGCGGAAAGGCAAACAGCGGCGCCGTTTCGATCGGCTCATTCGGCGCCCAGTCGCCGCGCTTGTTGCGCGTTCCATACTTCAAGTCGTCCATAACGCTCTCCTCCCGGCGGATCGCGGGCGTTCCGCACAAATTCCGGTGAAGGAGAGCGCCTTCCGGTTCACTCGGGACCGCGCTCTCCTTCTTGATAAAAATCTAGCAGGAGGCGTTCTGAACGGCGAAGGCTTGTTTGATCAAATTAGATCAAATGCTCTCGGCCGTGACGGTGATGAACCGAATAGGCGCCTTGTCCGGTTCCAGCTCTGAAAGACCGATCCGGCGCAGCACAAGGTCAAGGGCGCGGCGGGCCTGCGCCTCGGGCGCCTGGTCGAGCACGACGTCCATGATGCCGTCGCTAAGCGCCTTGCGCGTATAATCGGTCAACTCATGGCCGACGAAGAAAATCTCCCTGCCGCGCGGATGCCGGCGAAGAACATCGATCAAGGCGGCGTTCGCGCCACCGGCATTGTAGAGCCCGGCCATATCCGGATATATCTCGAGCGCCGATCGCAGCGCTTCGGCGCCGTAGTGCTCCTCGTCGCGGGTGAAGCCCAGCCAGTCGAACCGGCGCTCGCCCGGATGCTCCTGGAAATAGTCCGAAAAGCCGCTGAGGCGATCGCGATGGACCTGATAGATCGGGTGGCAGAGGGCAACGACAGGGCCGATTTCGCGCGCCATGCGGGCGATGAAGAGTGCTGCCGTTCGTCCGGCCGCGTAGTTGTCGATGCCGACGAATTCGCCCTGCTTCTCGGACGCCCGGGTGACGACATGGATCACCGGCACCCCGCGCGCAACGACCGTCTCGACCGCGGCGCTGATCAGCGGACTATTGGGCACGGCAAGGATCAGGCCAGCACGCGGAATCTCGGTCGCAAGAATCCGCCTGGCAATCTCGTCCGGCTTCATCTCCTCGGTGAAGCTGCGTTGCACCACGACAAGCGGATCGAGCGTCTCCGCGATCCTTTCGAAAGCTTTGGAGAGCCGGCGATAGAAGGTCGTTTCGGGGCGGACCATCAGCACGTCGATGCGCAAAAGACCGCGATGGGTGTCGGGCAGCGTGCGCGGATAATTTAGCGTGCGCGCGGCAACGACCACCTTCTCGACCAGGTCCGGGCGCACGCCGCCACGTCCGTTGAGAACACGTTCGACCGTCGCGGTTCCGACGCCTGCAAGTTCGGCAATGTCGCGATAATTCGGTTTGCTCACCTAGGCTTTCCCCTGGCACCAGCCCCCGTTGCTTCTCCACACCGCCATAGCATGCGTCGCGGCCTGTTCGACAGAGCGCGCCTTGCAATTGCTGCCTTGCCCTCGCCCTAAACCGCCGATGGCCTATATCAACCGGGTATCCGAGATCGGCAGAGGGCTTCCATGACCTATGAGTTGTACTACTGGGACGGCATTCAGGGCCGCGGCGAATTCGTGCGTCTTGCGCTTGAGGATGCCGGTGCCGACTATATCGACGTCACCCGCGAACCGGGCCGCGGCACCGGCGAGATGATCAAGCTGATGGAGAGCGCCACCGAAGCACACATCCCCTTCGCGCCGCCGTTCCTGAGGGATGGCGACCAGATCATTTCGCATGTGGCCAACATCCTTTTTTACCTCGGCCCGAGGCTCGGGCTCGCACCCAAGGAGGAGGCACTGCGCTGGTTCGTTAACGGCCTGCAACTCACCGTCACCGACTTCATTGCTGAGGTGCACGACACCCACCACCCGATCGCAACCTCGAAATACTACGAGGAGCAGAAGGCGGAGGCGAAGGGCCGGGCTTTCGAATTCGTCACCAACCGCATCCCGAAGTTTCTCGGCTATTTCGAGCGGGTGCTTGAACAAAACCCCGATGGCAGCGGCCACGCCTCCGGCGACGTCGCCACCTATATCGATCTCTCGCTCTTCCAGGTGATCGAAGGGCTTCGCTATGCCTTCCCGAAGGCGATGCGCCATTACGAGCGGCAATACTCCGAGCTTTTGAAGCTGCACGCTTCGGTGAAAGCCAGGCCGAACATCGCGGCCTATCTCGCGTCGCCGCGACGCTTGGCTTTCAACGAGAACGGTATCTTCCGTCGCTACCCGGAGCTCGATATCGAGCCCTGAAGGACAAACCCGCGTGCTCCTTACGCGGCGGCAGACTGTTGCTCGTGAAGAAACCCGGACAGGCGCTGCAGACCCTCGCGAAGAATACTTTCGCTGTTGGCGTAGCCGATCCTGAGATAGCCCTCCATATCCATCGCGCTGCCAGGCGTCAGCATCACGCCGGTGCGCTCTAACAATCCGAGGCAAAATGCTTCGGAGGTCATCGGCAGATCGTATTTCAGTAGTGCCGTGGTGCCCGACTTGGGCTTGACCCAGGAGATCCGCGGTTCGCTGTCGACCCAGTCCGACAGCACCGCGAGGTTGGTGCGGGTAATGCTCCGGCTGCGCGCCAAGATCTTGTCGCGGTTTTCCAGCGCCATTGCCGCGAAGTGATCATCCAGCATTCCGACGCTGATCGTGTTGTAATCGCGGTGAATCGAAACGGCATGGATCAGTTCGGGGGGCGCGACGATCCAGCCGAGCCGCAGGCCGGCGAGCGAAAACGTCTTCGACATGCTGCCGGTGCTGACGCCCTTTTCGTAGAGGTCTGCGATCGATGCCGTCAAACCGTCGCCCTCTTGATCCGTGCCGCGATAAACCTCGTCGCAGAGGATCCATGCGCCGCAGCCGCGCGCGATACCGACGATCTTTTCGAGGTAGCCGCAATCCATCAGCGCGCCGGTCGGGTTGTTCGGATTGTTGATGGCGATCAGCTTCGTGCCGGGGATAGCGAGCCGCTGCAACTGCTCGAGATCAGGCAGGAAACCGGTCTCCTCCGTCAGTTTCAGGATCTGCGTATCGGCGCCATAGCTTTCCGGGATCGAATAGTGCTGCTGGTAGGTCGGCAGCACCGAAATCACCCGGTCGCCCGGTTCGACGAGAGTCTCATGCACCAGTGCATTGGCACCGATCGCACCATGCGTGGTGACGACGTTTTCGATCGCCTGTTTCGCATAGAGGCTTGCGATCTGCCCGCGCAGCCGTTCGGAACCCTCGATGGCGCCATAGGTCAGCTTCAACGGCAGCAGTTCGGCAAGGATCGTGTCCGTCTTGCCCGCCATTTCCAGCAATTCCGCCACGGTCAGCGATTCAACGCAGGTCTCGGCGAGATTCCATTCGCAATGGTTCTCGTAGCGGTTCATCCAGATTTCGACGCCGAAGTCGCGGATTTTCATGTCAGTGACCTTTCGAATGTTGGGCTATGGCTGCGAGTAAGCCGGACCTGTCGGCGACGTTGAGAATTGTCGCTTGCTGTGACATGAAGCCCTTCCTGTTGGCACAGCTGCGCATGTGGCCTCCGTCGCGGTCGGAGGCACCAGAAATGGCTGGCCGTTGATGGTCGATCCGTATAGAAGAACGATATGAGCAATATATTGCACAGTCAAGATCGATCCGACGTGCTGACCCATGTCGCGGACAATCTCCGGCGCATCCGCATGGCGGCGGGACTGAGCCAGACGACACTGGCCAAAGCCTCCGGCATCAGCCGCCGCATGATCGTCGCGGTCGAAGGCGGCGACGCCAACATCAGCCTCTCCAGCCTCGACAAGCTGGCGGCTGCCATGAACGTCGGCTTCGTCGATCTCGTCAGGGACCCGTCTCGCCAATCCCGCGACAACATCGACGCTGTGACCTGGCGCGGCCAACAGGCAGAGAGCGAAGCGCGGCTGCTCGCTTCTGCCCCTGCTACGTCCGAAGCCCAGATGTGGCTCTGGTCGCTCGCCCCAGGCGAGCGCTATGACGCCGAGCCCGACCCGCAAGGGTGGCACGAAATGCTGTTCGTCACGGAAGGAACCTTGACGCTTGAGGTCGCTGGCGTGCGCAAGCGATACGCCAGCGGTACCTTCGCGGTCTATAGCTCCGCCCAGGCCTATGCCTACATCAATGAAGGTGGCGAAGTCGTGCGGTTCGTCCGCAACGTCATTTCCTAACTCACCGGTAGCCGCCTAAAAGACACAGCCCGGCGGGCAAGAGCCGGAGGGGACGCCGCTCCACACGACAACGTGAAGGCACCGGCTCACCAATCGCGGAAGCTCGGTCCGGCGCGATTGATTCGAGCAGACCCGAATGGAAGGATGCCCGGCACTCGGCGCGTGAGGGACGGGGATCTGCATGCTTCTGAAAATCGAGCCATCGGATGGCTGGATGCGCCAGGACGGCCATGCCGAGCGTGAGGCCGAACGCTTCGCCTCGAATGCGCGGCTCGCCTTCTCGCTGGCGATCGCCGCCTTGATGCTGGCGCTCTCGATCATCGTCGGGCGCTGGAGTCGGCCAGCGGCTGCAGGCCGAATCCCGCCACCTCGGCGCATCGATCGTCGTTTCGGCGGAAGCCTTCGCGGCAGGAAAGATCGACGAAGCCGGATCAGACAGGTGGGTGCGCCACAACGGCGTGCGTCTGCGCGGGCGCAGAGAAACCATCGACGCCTACGCCTACAAGTGATCCGGCTTCGAAACCCTCGCTATTCGACGTAGTTCCAGGGGATGAAGCGATAGAGCGTCTCGTCCCGGGCCACGTGGCCGATACCGGGGAACGGCAGGTGAGCGCCGGCGACGAGGTAGCGGCCATCGGCTGCATCTGCCAGTGCCACCGCACGGGTCGCGGCCGCCGCCGTTCCATCGACGTCGAAGCTGACGAAGACGTCGGGAGCGTCGAACTGGACGTGGTCGCCATGGATCACGTCACCCCAGAAGACCAGACGCTGGCCGTCATCGGCTTGGAGCACGATCGAGGAATGTCCGGGCGTATGCCCGGCTCGCAGGATCGATCCGAGGTTCGGCAACACGTCCGCATTGTCGGCGAAACGCTTTACTTTTCCGGCGGCGATATAGGGAGCCAGAGCGTCCTCGGCGCGCTGGAAGTCGGTCTTCTGCGCCTCCGTCATCGTCGTCACGCCCTCGCGCTCGATCCAGTAACGATACTCGCGGTCGGCGAGATGGATTTCGGCATTCGGAAACTGGGGCTTGCCGTCGACGGTAAGGCCGCCGGAGTGATCGGCATGCACGTGGGTCAAAACAACGGCGTCAACCTGGTCGGGCCGGTAGCCGGAGGCCGTGAGATGGCGGATGAGCTTGCCGGCGGCGGCGCCGAGCAAGGCGCCGGACCCCGCATCGATCAGCAATAGGCGCTTGCCGTCGTTTACCAGATAGGCGTTAATCGACAAATGCGGCTCCTTGCCGAGGAAGGCCTCGTCGAGCCTGCGCTGCAGTTCGCCCTCGGGCTCTTTCTGATAGATCTTCGCCATGGGCAGTGCCAGCGTGCCGTCCGAAAGCGCCGTAACCTCAAACTTTCCGAAGCGGAAGTGGTAGTAACCGGCATTGGCGACGGTCGAGAACGGCGCAGCGGAAAAGGCAAACCGCGGTGCGAGCGGCAACAGGGCCGTGGCGGCGAGAAGGCCCAAAGCTTGTCTGCGAGTGGTCATGATCGGCTCCTTCGATTGGATGCGACGAAGCTATCAATTCAACTCTCCGTCGATTATCCTGCGATCATGGAAGTGATTGTTCCGGAAACGCATGAAATCCCCCCAGTCTCCCGATCTCAATAACCTCAGGATCTTCCTCGAGGTCGCCCGCACCGAGAGTTTCTCAGCCGCAGCACTTCGCCTGCACCTTCCGCCAAGCACGGTTAGCCGGCGCTTGGCTGAGCTTGAAACCGCGCTTGGCGTCGCGCTGCTGCTGCGCTCCACGCGCCGGGTCTCCCTGACCGAGGCGGGCAAGCACCTGCTCGAGTCGATCGGCGGGGCCGTAGAGCTCATCGATCGCGGCATTGCGGGTTTCCGGCCCGCCGATGGCGCCGCCCGCGGGCGACTGCGGGTCGCCACATCCGTCGCCTTTGCCCGCACCTTCCTACCGCCGATCCTGAAGCGCTATGCGGAGCTTTGCCCGGCGGTTCAGGTCGATCTGCAGACGGCACACAACAATGTCGATCTGATCGGAGAAAGCGTCGATGTGGCGCTGAGAATGGGCGAGCCGGTCGACAGCGAGATGATCTACCGAAAGATCGGAACGATCGAACAGCGGCTCTACGCCGCGCCGGCCTACTGCGACGGGTTATCGCTCTCGTCACCCGAGGACCTGATGCATGTCGCGCTTGTGGCGCACCGGACCCGGATGCGGCGGGAACTGGCCCACTGGGTGCTCTCCGACGGCAACCGGCATTTCACGCTTGAGCGCCCACCCTCGATCGTCGTCGACGATCCGGCGATCGGAGAGCGCCTGATCGCCGAGGGTCTCGGCATCGGTATGCTGAGCGACGCGCTCGCCGCCGATGGTGTCACCACCGGGCGGCTCGTTCCGGTCCTTGCCGAATGGTCCGGACCAGCCACACACCTCTACTATCTCTACCATCAGCAGCTGGGTGATCTGCCGAAAGTGGCAGAATTCCTGAGGGCGGTGCGCGAAACGTTCCGGGTCCGGAGCGAGTGACCTCGCGGCCAAAGCCTGTCGCGCAAAAGTGCGCTGCGATTTTGCGACAACGACATGCGAAATATCAAGAACTTAAAGCGCAAGGAGCGAATCTGAAAGATCGCGACGCGCTTTAGGGCCGGATCTCTTCAATCGAATCCACCCTGTCCGGATAGAATGCCAACCGATCTTTGATGGCGGCCACCGCCGCATGCGGGCTTTCATAGGTCCAGACTGCGTTCCTCGACCGCTCTCCGCCGGATGGGATGCTGAAAATCCCCGCCTGAAGACCTGCCGTCGGCTGGATGAAAAGCGCACTGCTCATGGCGACGATGACGATGAGATTGGCCGAACCGAAAAACGAGGCCGAGTTGATCGTGTGACCGAGGATGGCGGCATCGCCGATGAAATTGGTATCCCGTGTCAGGACCTCGCGCATCCAGGCCCGCCTGATACGCACCATGTCGAGCATCAGGCTGTCTGTCCGGCGCGGCCAGCCAAGCGCCATCATCGGCTCCAATCCCACCCAGGTTACGAGGAACAGGATAATCGCAATCCAATCCAGTATCTGCACGGCCAGCCTCCCACCATACCCGCTGCTAATTGAAACAGGTAGGACGGGCACGTCAACGCGCTCGCGAGCGGTGGCGCGATCGAACCATCCGCCACGCCGTTCATGGAAGGTGCCAAGGGTCGAAAGCGCCAGATATTCGGCAATCTGTGGGACTGCGGAATAGGTCGGAACCTCGACGCGATAGAGCGGCACGACTTCGACTACGGTCGGCACTCCGCCAATGTCCACGGTCACGATTTCAGGCTCGACCGGCGTCGCGTCCTCCGAAGGTGGCGCAACGCCGGGGCCAGGCGCAACTTCGTGATGCATCGCCTCTCCTTTGGCTGAATAACGCTCCAGTGGAACGTCAGTGGCCGCCTTCTATCCGCAGACGGGAGCCGCAAACCGACAACCGTCAAATTTTGGGGTCAGGTCGAAACATGAGCCGGCAAACGGTCACCTCGTCTTGCGATCGCTTTGACGGCTAGGACCCGGCCGGCGGCCAGTCGGGCGTGCGGGAGAGCGGGAGAGCGGAAGTACTTGCACAAAGCGGAACTCGCGCAGGCCGCCGATTGACATCTTCTGTATCCTGGATACAATTTACCTCGATCTTGGGAGGGATCGATGAACCAATCCTTCGAATGGCGAAGCCAATCGCGCCTTCTTGACGAAGTAGCTCAGGCACTTCGCGAACGCATCTATGCCGGCGTCTATGCGCCGGGCGCGACGCTGCGCCAGGAGCGGATCGCCGCCGAATTCGGAATCAGCCGTACGCCGCTGCGCGAAGCGTTGCGGGTGCTCGAGCGCGACGGGCTGGTGGTCAACAAGCCGGGCAGCGGTGTCAGGGTCGCAACCGCCGACCTGCCGAAGCTTCTCGACGCCTACGCGGTGCGCGAAGCGATGGACGGCGTGGCTGCCCGCAACGCCGCCGAGCGTGCCACCACCGCCGAGATCAAGGATCTGGCAAAGCAGGTGGAGCGCCAGCGCAAGACTGTCGAGAACTGGGATCCCGCCGCCTACACCCAGTCCAACGTGATCTTTCACGAGGCGATCGTCGCCGCCTCGCGCAACACATCGCTCGCACCGCTCGGACCGCTTCTGCGTATGACCTCGCAGGTCTTTGCGCCCGCCTTTTCGCTGTCCAGCGAACGCGCGAGCACCGCGGTCGCCGAGCACGGGCTGATCGTCGAGGCGATCGCGGCACGAAACCTCGACGAGGCCGAGAAGCTGGCACGCGCCCATATCAACGCGACGGCAACGAGATTGAAAGCGCTCCTTGAGGCGCGCGAGACTGACAAAGAGGCATGACGTGAAGACCTACGGCAATTTCATCGCGAACAACTGGCAGGACGCAGCGGGCGGCGAATTCATCACTGTCCGGGATCCCTCAAACGGCCAGGAGTTCGCGCGCATCGCCCGGGGGACCCGGGACGACATCGACCTCGCAGTGCGCTCCGCGCGCGCGGCTCTCTCCGGTGACTGGGGTCGGATGACGCCGACCGAGCGCGGCCGGGTATTGACCCGGATATCGGCTGCAGTGCTGCGCAACATCGATCTTCTGACCGAGCTCGAGGCGCGCGATGTCGGCAAACCCGTGACGCAGGCGCGCGCCGACGTCGTGGCGCTTGCCCGTTACCTTGAATTCTACGGCGGCGCCGCCGACAAGGTGCACGGCGATACCATCCCGTATCAGAACGGTTTCACCGTTCTGACGGTCTATGAGCCGCATGGGGTGACGGGCCACATCATTCCCTGGAACTACCCGATGCAGATCCTCGGCCGCAGCCTCGGTGCAGCACTTGCCATGGGCAACGCGGCCGTGGTCAAGCCGGCCGAAGAGGCGTGCCTGACGATCCTCGAATTTGCCCGCATCGCCGAAGAAGAAGGCTTGCCATCGGGCGCGCTCAACATCGTCACCGGTTTCGGCTCGGAGGCAGGCGCCGCGCTTTCCGAACATCCTGACGTCAACCACATCTCCTTTACCGGTTCGGTCCGGACAGGCGAAATGGTGCAGGCGGCAGCCGCGAAGAACGCGGTGCCGGTGACGCTGGAACTCGGCGGCAAGTCGGCCCAGATCGTCTTCGCCGATGCGGACCTCGATCGCGCCGTTCCCTTCCTGGTGAACGCCGGCATCCAGAATGCCGGCCAGACCTGCTCGGCCTCCTCGCGCATCCTCGTGGAACGAGCCGTCTACGAGGAGGTTGTCGCGCGCATGAGCGAACGGTACCGCGCGCTGAAGGTCGGCCCGGCGGGCGCCGATCTCTCCGTCGGCCCGGTCGTCTCGCAGCGGCAAAAGGCCATCATCGAAGGCTTCCTCGCCGATGCCGCAAAGGATGGCCTGAAAGTGGCGGCGCGCGGCGAGATCGTTGCCGATGCGCCCACCGAGGGCGCGTATGTCGCGCCGACGCTTTTGCGCGACGTGCCGCACGACCATCGCACGGTACAGGAAGAAATCTTCGGCCCGGTGCAGGTGATCATGCCGTTCGACGGCGAGGACGAAGCCATCCGGCTCGCCAACGGCACCGCCTATGGCCTCGTCTGCGGCGTCTGGACCAATGACGGCGGTAGGCAGTTGCGGATGGCGCGTGCCGTTCACGCCGGCCAGGTCTTCATCAACAATTACGGCGCCGGTGGTGGCGTCGAGCTGCCTTTCGGCGGCGTCAAGAAATCCGGCCATGGCCGCGAGAAGGGCTTTGAGGCCCTCTACGGCTTTGCCAGCATGAAAACCATTTCTGTCTACCACGGCTAGAGCCGGATGAGGAAAGTGTGCGCGGTTTTCCGCCCGCATCCCGCTCTAACCCTTGATCTAAGTCCCCTCGGGAGGAACAACAAAATGTCACTGGAAGGTAAAGTCGCTCTTATCACCGGCGCGGGCTCCGGCTTCGGTGAGGGCATTGCGAAGCGCTTCATCGAAGGCGGCGCCAAGGTCATCGTCGTCGATCGCGATGCCAAGGGCGCCGAGCGCGTGGCGAACGAACTCGGCGGCAATGCCTTTGCCGTGGTCGCTGATATTGCCAAACAAGCGGATGTCGAGGCAGCCGTTGCTGCAGGCCTCGAGAAATTCGGACGCGTCGATATCCTGATCAACAATGCCGGCATCGGCCACAAGCCGCAGAACGCCGAACTGGTCGAGCCGGATGAGTTCGACCGGATCCTCGGCGTCAACGTGCGCGGCGTCTACCTGATGACGCGGGCGCTGCTGCCGCACATGAAGGAAAACAAGTCGGGCGTGATCGTCAACATCGCGTCGACCGGCGCCAACCGGCCGCGGCCGAACCTTGCCTGGTACAATGCGACCAAGGGCTGGGTGGTCTCCGCCACCAAGGCGCTGGCGATCGAGCTCGCGCCGTTCAACATCCGCGTCGTCGCGCTCAATCCGGTCGCCGGCGAAACGCCGCTGCTTTCGACCTTCATGGGCGAGGACACCGAGGAAGTCCGCAAGAAGTTCCGCGACTCCATTCCGCTCGGGCGCCTGTTGAAGCCCGAGGATCTCGCCGAAGCCGCCGCCTTCGTCGCCTCGCCACAGGCATCGATGATCACTGGCGTCGCGCTCGACGTCGACGGCGGCCGATCGATCTGATTGCTTCGATCTGACTACTGGGACCATAAACAACGAAACCGCAAAGCGGGGGAACCATGCTGAATTTGACGAAATGGGCACTTGCCTCATGCTTCATCGCCGCGTCGCTGACGACGGCGATGGCCAAGGATACGATCACCGTCGGCCAGGTGCTGGAGCCGCCGGGCCTCGACCCGACCGCCGGTGCCGCCGCACCGATCCGCTACATCACCTACGGCAACCTTTTCGAAGGTCTCGTGCGTGTTGTCGAGGATGGCAGCGTCAAGCCGCTGCTCGCCGAGAGCTGGACGGTCTCCGACGACCAGAAGACCTACAGCTTCAAGCTTCGCCAGGGCGTCAAGTTCCACGACGGCACGCCGTTCGACTGCTCGGTCGTCAAGTTCTCCTATGAACGCGCGGTCGGGGCCGATTCGACCAACGCGCAGAAAGGCCTGTTCGAGCCGATCGAAAAGACCGAATGCCCGGACCCGGCGACGGCGGTCGTGACGCTGAAGCGCCCGGCCTCCAATTTCCTCTTCAACATGGCCTGGGGCGATGCGGTCATGATCGCGCCGTCGGCGGCGGCGGACAACAAGACCAAGCCTGTCGGCACCGGCCCGTTCAAATTCAAGGAGTGGGCGAAGGGCGACAAGGTGGTGCTCGAAAAGAACGCCGACTATTGGGGTGAGCCGGCCAAGCTCAGCGAAGTGACCTTCAAGTTCATCAGCGATCCCTCGGCTGCCGCTGCCGCCGTTCTCGCCGGCAATGTCGATGCCTTCCCGATGTTCCAGGCCGCAGAACTCGTCAGCCAGTTCCAGAGCGATCCGAACCTGCAGGTCGAGGTCGGCAGCACCTCGGGCAAGGTGGTGCTCGCGCTCAACAATGCCCGCAAGCCGTTCGACGACGTGCGGGTTCGCCAGGCGCTCGCCTATGCGATCGACCGCAAGGCGCTAGTCGAAGGCACCTATTCCGGCTTCGGAACGACGATCGGCTCGCATTATTCGCCGGTCGAGCCCGGCTATGTCGACCTGAACGAGACCTACCCCTATGATCCGGGCAAGGCGCAGCAGCTGTTGCAAGAAGCGGGAGTCCAAGGCCTTGAGATCACCATCATGCTGCCGCCGCCGGCCTATGCCCGGCGTGGCGGCGAGATCATCGCGGCGATGCTCAGCGAAGTCGGCGTCAAGGTGAACCTCGTGCCGATCGAATTCGCGCAATGGCTCGACCAGGTGTTCAAGAATTCGGATTTCGACGCGACGATCATCGCCCATGCCGAGGCCCGCGACCTCGATATCTATGCCCGCGACAAGTACTACTTCAACTACCAGAACTCCGACTACAAGGCGCTCTACAAGTCCTTCACGCTCGCTTCGACCGAAGCCGAGCAGCTGGACCTCGCAGGCCAGCTCCAGCGCAAGCTGGCGGCCGACGAGCCGAACGTCTTCCTCTACGCGTTGCCGAAGATCGGCGTCTGGAACAAGAAGGTGAAGGGTCTCTGGAAGAACATGCCGGTTCCGGCCGACGACCAGACCCAGACCTATTGGGAAAACTGAGGATTGGCATCCGCCCCTTTGACGAGGGGCGGAGGCAGATCACGCGTTGACCGGCACACCCGGCGCCGGTCAACGCTCGCTCTTTCCGGGAGGTTGATGTGATTTCCTTTATCGGCGGTCGCCTCGTGTCGCTCATTCTGACGACGCTTGCCGCTTCAGTCATCGTCTTTCTGCTGATGCAGGTGCTGCCCGGCGACCCCGCCGTGCTGATGCTCGGCATGAATGCCGACGCCGACGCGATCGCGGCGCTGCACCGGCAGCTCGGCCTCGATCAGCCGATCTGGATCCGCTACCTCCACTGGATCGGCGGCTTCGTCGTCGGCGATTTCGGCACGAGCCTCACCTATTCGGTGCCGATCCGCGAACTGCTCGGGCCCCGCATCCTCGTGACGCTGCCGCTGGCCCTGCTCTCCATGGCGATCTCCGTCGTCGTCGCCATCGCCATCGGCGTCTATGCCGCCGCCAATCGCGGCAAGACCGGCGACACCGTCGTCATGGGCATCGCCCAGGTCGGCGTCGCGATCCCGAACTTCTGGCTGGCGCTGCTCTTCATCCTGCTCTTCGCGCTGAAGCTCGCCTGGTTCCCGGCTTCAGGTTTTGCCGGCTGGGAAGGCGGTTTCTGGAACGGCCTGCATTCACTGATCCTTCCGGCCTTCGCGCTCGGCCTGCCGCTTGCCGCCATTCTCGCACGCGTGACCCGCTCCGCGGTCATCGAAACGCTCGGCGAGGATTTCATCCGCACGGCGCGCGCCAAGGGGCTGAGCCGTTCGGGCGCCCTATGGAAACACGCGGTGCCAAACGCGCTGATCCCGGTCGTCACCATCATCGGCCTGCAGTTTTCCTTTCTGCTCGCCGGCACGATCATCATCGAAAACGTCTTCAACCTGCCGGGCGTCGGCCGCCTCGTCTTCCAGGCGATCGCCCAGCGCGATCTCGTGACGGTGCAGACGCTGGTGACGCTGCTTGCGGCCTCCGTCATCAGCATCAATTTCCTTGTCGATCTGGTCTACGGCTACCTGGATCCGCGGCTTTCGCGGGGAGGTCACTGATGTCGAACTCTACAGTCGCCGCGGAGCCCGGCGTGATCTCCAAGCTCATCGGCAGCCGCAGCCTGACGATCGGTGCCACCGTCACCCTGATCCTCGTGGCCATGGCGCTCGTCTCCTTTGCCTGGACGCCCTATTCGCCGACCGCGATGAACTTCCGCGACAAGCTACAGGGACCGAGCCTTGCCCATTGGTTCGGCACCGACAATTTCGGTCGCGACATCCTGTCGATGATCATGGTCGGCGCCCGCAATTCGATCTCAGTTTCGATCGTCGCCGTCTTGGTCGGCGCCGGCATCGGTGTGCCACTCGGCGCCTGGGCTGCCGCACGTGGCGGCTGGGTCGATGGTCTGGTCATGCGCATGAGCGACCTTGCTTTCGCCTTCCCCGCGCTTCTGACTGCCGTGATCATCACCGCCATCTTTGGGCCTGGCGCAACCAACGCGATGATCGCGATCGGCATCTTCAACATCCCCGTCTTTGCCCGCGTCACCCGCGGTGCCTCGATGGGCCTGTGGAAGCGCGAATATGTGCAGGCGGCGCGCTGCGCCGGCCGCGGCGACGTGGCGATCACGCTTTTGCACATTCTGCCCAACATCAACCACGTGCTGCTGGTGCAGGTGACGATCCAGTTCGCACTGGCGATCGTCGCCGAGGCCGGGCTTTCCTATGTCGGCCTCGGCACGCAACCGCCGATGCCGAGCTGGGGCAAGATGCTGAACGACGCCCAGACCTTCATCTACCAGGCGCCGTGGCTTGCGATCTTCCCGGGCCTGGCGATCACTTTCGCGGTGCTCGGCCTCAACCTGCTTGGCGACGGTCTGCGCGACATTCTCGACCCGCGCGTGAGGCGGCAACGATGACGAAACCCTTGCTTCACATGGCCGGCATGTCGGTCGAACTCTCGGCGGGCAAGAGCCAGGTCGATATCGTCTGCGACATCGATCTCGAGCTCAACCGCGGCGAGCGCCTCGGCATCGTCGGCGAATCCGGCAGCGGCAAGTCGATGACCGCACTCGCCGTGATGGGCCTGTTGCCGCAGCGCATGCGGGTGCGCGGCGAGCTTTTGTTCGACGGCCGCAATCTCGCTGGCTTGGCCGAGGCCGAGTACTGCGGCTATCGCGGTCGACGCGTCGCGATGATTTTTCAGGAGCCGATGACGGCGCTGAACCCGGTGAAGTCGATCGGCGCACAAATCGCAGAGGGACGGCGGCTGCATCTCGGCGAAACCAAAGCCGATGCCGAAACGAAGGCGCGCGCGCTTCTCGACCGTGTCGGCCTGCCGGCGCCGCGCTTCGATCTGGATCTCTACCCGCACCAGCTCTCGGGCGGCCAGAGGCAGCGCGTGATGATCGCCATGGCGATTGCCTGCGAGCCGGACCTTTTGATTGCCGACGAGCCGACGACCGCGCTCGACGTGACGGTGCAGGCGCAGATCCTCGACCTGCTTGACGAACTCATCGAAGACACCGGCACGGCGCTGATGCTGATCACCCACGATCTCGGCGTCGTCTCCGAAATGACCGACCGCATCGCCGTCATGTATGCAGGCCGCATCATCGAGACCGGGCGCACGGACGATGTCTTCGCCCGCATGGCGCATCCCTATGCGCGCGGCCTCTTTGCCGCCTCGCCGCATGGCGCAGCCCTCGCGCCACGTCGCGCGGGCGAAGGGCGGCCGCGGCTGAACGCCATCCCCGGCATCGTGCCTGATCCCTTTGGCCGGCCAGCCTACTGTTCCTTCGCCGAGCGCTGTTCCTTCGCGCAGCCGGATTGCCGCCGCGCGATCCCGACGCTGGACCTGATCAATACCGATGGAAATGTGCAGCATCGCGCGGCCTGCTTTCATCCCCGCGAAAGGATGGTGGCACCGTGAGCGAGACCATTCTCAAGACCACCGATCTGGTGCGCGAATACGATCTGCCACGCCCGTCGATCTTCTCGAAACACAGCCGCCTGCGCGTGCTCCATGGCGTCAGCATCGAACTCGCCGCCGGCCAGAGCCTTGGCATCGTCGGCGAAAGCGGCTCCGGCAAATCGACGCTGGCGCGCGCGGTGATGGGACTGGAGCGACCGCAATCGGGCGAGGTCAATATCGCCGGCACGAACATCTACGCGCTCGACCGGGCGGGCTTGCGCGAGGCACGCAAGGGATTCCAGGCGATCTTCCAGGATCCCTACGGCTCGCTCGATCCGCGCCATACGGTCCGCACGATCATTTCCGAGCCGATCGTCTCGCTGGAAGGCGGGACCGGCACCGCCGAGCGCAACCGGCGCATCGCCGAGGTGCTGGAGGCGGTTGGGCTGCCGCTCGCATCGGCCGACAAATACCCGCACGAATTCTCCGGCGGCCAGCGCCAGCGCATCGCCATTGCCCGCGCGCTGATCACGCGGCCGGCGTTGATCGTCGCCGACGAGCCGGTTTCGGCGCTTGACGTGTCGATCCAGGCGCAGGTGCTGAACCTGATGATGGACCTGCAGGAAAAGCTCGGCCTTTCCTACCTGTTCATCAGCCATGATCTCGGCGTGGTCCGCGCCATCACCGACCGGGTCGCCGTCATGCATCTCGGCCGGATCGTCGAGGAAGGGCCGACGAACGAAGTCTTCGACAACCCGCGACATCCCTACACCCAGGCGCTAGTCGCAGCCGTGCCGAAGCCCTTTTCCGGGCGCCGCAAGCGGTTACGTTCCGACGGCCCCCCGCAGACGCCCGTCCATACCGCAACGACCGCAGCCGGCTGCGCCTATGCCGCCGTCTGTCCGGTGAGGCAGGAGATCTGTCTGACCCGTACGCCTGAGGCCAAGCCGGTGAAGCCGGCCTGGTCCGCCCGCTGTCATTTTGCCTAGAGCCCCAAGCTCTGCAGTTCCCCGGAATTGCTCATACCTGCAGGAATTACGCCATGTCCGAACTCGCCGATTTCTCCGCCGTCGACCTTGTCGAGGCATACCGCTCGAAAAAGCTCTCTCCCGTCGAGGTCACCGACGCGGTCATCGCGCGGATCGACGCCTCGGAGCCGAAACTCAACGCGCTCTGGGCCTATGACCCGGACGCGGCGCGCGAAAGCGCCAAGGCATCGGAAGCGCGCTGGGTGAAGGGCGAACCGCTCGGCGCGATCGATGGCGTGCCCGTGACGATCAAGGAGAATATCGCGACCAAGGGCACCGCCGTGCCGCTCGGCTGCGCCGCCGTGTCGCTCACACCAGCCGCCGCCGACGCGCCGCCGGCAGCCCGCACCCGCGAGGCGGGCGGCATTCTTCTCGCCAAGACCACCATGCCTGATTACGGCATGCTTTCCTCCGGCCTTTCCAGTTTCCACAAGCTCGCCCGCAATCCGTGGGACCTCTCGGCCAATCCCGGCGGCTCCAGCGCCGGTGCAGGCGCTGCAGCCGCCGCCGGCTATGGTCCCCTTCACATCGGCACGGATATCGGTGGCTCGGTCCGCCTGCCGGCCGGCTGGTGCGGCGTTGTTGGTCTCAAACCATCTGCCGGCCGTGTCCCGATCAATCCGCCCTTTATCGGCCGCGTCGCAGGGCCGATGACCCGGACGGTTGCCGATACCGCGCTTTACATGTCGGTGCTGTCGAAGCCGGATGCTCGCGACACGATGGCCCTGCCCTATGCCGACATCCCCTGGCTCGATCTTGACCGCAATGTCAGGGGCTTGAAAATCGGCCTCTGGCTCGATGCCGGCTTCGGCCAGGCGGTCACGCAAGAAACGGAACACGCGGTCAAACGGGCTGCCAGGCTTTTCACCGATGCCGGCGCGATCATCGAACCGGTCGGCCCATTCCTCACGCGCGAAATGATCGATGGTCTCGACCGCTTCTGGCGTGCTCGCGGCTGGGAAGACGTGTCGCGTCTGGCACCGGAACGGCAGGCGCAGATCCTGCCCTACATCTTCGACTGGATCAAAACGGCAGAGAATTTCTCGGGCCGCGAGGTCTATACCGGCTTCGCCCAGATCGAGGCAATGCGCAATGCGCTGCACACCGCACTCACCGGCTTCGATTTCATCCTGTCGCCGACCGCGCCCACAGCATCCTATCCAGCCGAATGGGCCTCGCCGGTCAACGACCCACAGAAGCCATTCGAACACATCGCCTTCACCGTCGCCGTCAACATGGGCGGACAGCCGGCGATCTCGATCAACTGTGGCTTTACCGCTGGCGGCCTGCCGATCGGGCTGCAGATCATCGGCCAGTCCTTTGACGATATCGGCGTCCTGCGCCTCGCAAGCGCATTCGAGACGATGCGTCCTGAGCAGCGGCCCTGGCCGAAGGTGGCAGCATGACCGACACCATGCGTTACACCGTCGAAAGCGGCGATCTGGAAAACATCGTCTCCCGGCTGCTTGATATCGTTCGCCGGCTCGGCGTCAGCGTTTCGAAGCTTGCAGTCGAGGTGGACGGCGGCAGGGCCAACCTCGAGATCGCCGTTGCCCCGGTCTCGCACGCCATCGCCAACACGCTGCGCGAGCGCATCGGGCAGATCGAAGGCGCGCGGCCAGTGCCGGAAATCGGGCGACGCGCGGCGTCATAGTGCCGATCCGCATTATCACCAACGCGGCAAGGCCGCTTTGAATTCAAACTGAAACAGGAGTGCCGAAAATGGCCCGCAAACTTTTCATCCTCCCCGGCGACGGCATCGGCCCGGAAGCCATGGCGGAAGTCCGCAAAATCATCGCCTACATGAATGCCGAGCTTTCAGCCGGCTTCGTGACCGACGAGGGCCTGGTCGGCGGTTCGGCCTATGACGCCCATGGCCAGGCGATCTCGGAAGCGGACATGAAGAAGGCGCTGGCCGCCGATGCGGTGCTGTTTGGCGCCGTCGGTGGCCCGAAGTGGGATGCGGTGCCCTACGAGGTGCGTCCGGAAGCCGGCCTGCTGCGCCTGCGCAAGGATCTCGAACTGTTCGCCAACCTGCGCCCGGCGATCTGCTACCCGGCGCTGGCTGCCGCCTCGTCGCTGAAACCGGAACTCGTCGAAGGCCTCGACATCCTGATCGTGCGCGAACTGACCGGTGGCGTCTATTTCGGTGAACCGAAGGAAATCATCGATCTCGGCAACGGCCAGAAGCGTGGCATCGACACCCAGGTCTACGACACCTACGAGATCGAACGCATCGCCGGCGTCGCCTTCGAACTGGCGCGCACGCGGCAGAACCGCGTCTGCTCGATGGAAAAGCGCAACGTCATGAAGTCGGGCGTCTTGTGGAACCAGGTGGTGACCGAGACCCACAAGGCGAAATATTCTGACGTGCAGCTCGAGCACATGCTGGCCGATGCCGGCGGCATGCAGCTGGTGCGCCAGCCCAAGCAGTTCGACGTCATCGTCACCGACAACCTGTTCGGCGACATGCTGTCGGACGTCGCCGCCATGCTGACCGGCTCGCTCGGCATGCTGCCGTCGGCCTCGCTCGGTGCCCCGGATGCGGTGACCGGCAAGCGCAAGGCGCTCTACGAGCCGGTGCATGGCTCGGCCCCCGACATTGCCGGCAAGGGCATTGCCAACCCGATCGCGATGATCGCCTCCTTTGCCATGTGCCTGCGTTATTCCTTCAACCTGGTGACGGAAGCCGACAATCTGGAAAAGGCGATCGCCGC